>NC_015580.1:1315000-1624687 GCF_000253255.1 Novosphingobium sp. PP1Y
AACAGGCCTGGCGGCTTGCCGCCTTGTGACCTGAGCCCGGTAAACTGGTCCGAACATTGTGAGAATTTCCCGGTTAGGTTTGGCCAGTGCCAGCCAGAAGATTCGCGGCATGAAGAAGTCCAGGTTCAGTGAGCAGCAGATTGCCTTCATCTTGAAGCAGTCGGAGGATGGGACGACGGTCGAGGAGGTCTGCCGGAAGGCGGGGATCTCGATCTAGACGTATTGTCCGGCGTCAGCGCCCATGGCACAGATTAGGGGTTGAGGTTTAAGGAGGGTTTGGGCTTCGTCGTAGTGACGAAGGAACGAAGATGAAGCCCAAACCCTCCTTGCGAAAATCGCCGACCAAGGCGTCTGCCGAAGCCGTGGTGAAGGACATCCGCCGACAGACGCGGCGGCATTTCTCGGCTGAAGACACGATCCGCATCGTGCTGGACGGATTGCGCTGCGAGGACAGCATTGCTGAGCTGTGCCGGCGTGAAGGCATTGCCCAGAGCCTGTACTACACCTGGTCAAAGGAGTTCATGGAAGCCGGCAAACGCCGGCTCGCGGGCGACACCGCTCGTGCTGCAACCACGGGCGAGGTCCAGGACCTGCGTCGAGAAGCCCGTGCCCTGAAGGAATGCGTAGCCGATCTGACGCTGGAAAACCGCCTGCCAAAAAAAGCATGATCGCGGATGGGGGCGACGACGAATGAGGTACCCCGCCACGGAAAAGCTGGAAATCATCAGGATCGTGGAGCAGTCGCACTTGCCCGCCAAGCACACGTTGGATAAGCTCGGCATTCCCCGCCGGACATTCTATCGCTGGTATGATCGCTTCCTCGAAGGCGGCCCCGAAGCGCTGGAGGATCGCCCCTCGGCACCGGGCCGGGTGTGGAACCGTGTCGGCAAGGATATCCGCGAGCAGATCGTCGAGATGGCGCTTGATGCGACCGAGCTTTCCCCTCGCGAACTGGCGGTGCGCTTCACCGACGAGAAACGCTACTTCGTGTCGGAAGCCACGGTTTACCGGCTTCTGAAGGCGCATGACCTGATCACCAGCCCGGCCTATACCGTGTCAAGGCTGCCGAGCAGTTCCACACGAAGACCACACGGACGAACGAGATGTGGCAGACGGACTTCACCTACTTCAAGATCATCGGATGGGGCTGGATGTACCTCTCGACCGTGCTCGACGACTACTCGCGTTATATCATCGCCTGGAAACTGTGCACAAACATGCGGGCCGGGGATGTCACCGAGACGCTGGACCTGGCCCTCAAGGCATCGGGGTGTGACAGTGCCACGGTCCTGCACAAGCCCCGGCTGCTATCGGACGACGGTCCCAGCTACATCGCGGGTGAACTCGCCGAGTACATCGAGGCTCAGCAGATGAGCCATGTCCGCGGAGCCCCGTTGCATCCGCAGACGCAAGGCAAGATCGAGCGCTGGCACCAGACCTTGAAGAACCGCATCCTGCTGGAAAACTACTTCCTGCCAGGCTATCTCGAGGCCCAGATCGCGGCCTTCGTGGAGCACTACAATCACCAGCGCTACCATGAGAGCCAGACAAAGTGACGCCGGCAGACGCCTACTTCGGCAGGGCCCCCGCCATCCTCAAGCGCGGCGAGGCCATCAAGCGAAAGACCATCGAACATCGCCGCTTGCTTCACCGCAAGCTCGCCGCCTAACATCAAACCCCAGACGAGGCTCGCTCTCCGCTAATCCACACCCCGATTTGGGCCAAATGTTTCGACGACGGACACACCAAAGCGGCAATCACACCTCTGGTGCATCCCCACATCTACCGTTCCACCGCTCTCGCGCACCCCTGATTGCGCACACTCCAATTAGCCAAACCACCGCAAAGTACAAATCCCCATAGCGTAGCCTGCCGGGCCCGCGGGTTCCTGCATGGGAGGCTTTCGTACGCAAGCGCCCGAAACCCTTCACCATGTCAGCCATTCGAGCGGTCGCTCAATTTCCCGAATGCTGCCGTGCACTCAGACTTATCCGGCGGAAGCGAACCTCTAGATTCCATGGAAACGGACGCCTCACCCTGCTTGAGGTCAACCTCAGCGGGGTGTCGACAAACGCACTTCGGCTCGGCGACTTTGCCAATCTGCCGTACCGATCGGTCCTGTGACAGCATCGACGATTTCGAGGTCTATCGAGCTTTCCGGCGCACCCAACCCGATGAGAATATCGGCAATCTTCTCTCCTCTTCGGCGCGCCATGTCCTCTCGCTCCGTGAGGATTTCGCCATTGTCCAGCAAGGTGGCGCCACGAAACGCGCGAACCGAGACTTTAACGTCGGAGGTTGCTTGAGCAAGCCGCGCAAGTTCCAACAACACCATAGCATCCGGGCCGGACGCACGGTCGCGCTCGAAGGGGAAATAAACCATCTCCGTGCGATCGAGCGCCACCTCAGGCACGGGCAGAGCAGCCAGCCGCATGATTTGCAAGGAGCTGGACGGGTCGGCCAGGATCATCGCGCGCTGCTCATCGGTGATGTCAGGCCTTCGCCCCAGCCTCAGCGCGAGAATCTCCGGGCTTGCCGGCGCAATCTCGTTACATTCAGGCGAAAGCTCGGGCATCACCGAGGCGCGCCCGTCGATGCGGACACCGGCGCATTCCTGCGGCCCGTCGGTGACAACACCTTCGACCAGCAGCTTGTGGCCGAGCTGTGGATTACCCCAGTCGGGTGGGATGGCCAAGCCATAGCGCACGCTATTGTGCCGAACGAAAAAGCACACGTCGCTCCGTGGGCCAGTGTCCTGTGCGATCGGACAGGTGACAAAGGCGACATGCTGCTGCGCAGTCGCCGGAGCGGCAACGGCCAGAGAACCGAGCGCCAGCCATGGACCGAGAGAACCAAACCGCATGATCACAACACACTCATGAAATTGATCAGATCCTGCTTTTCCTGATCGGTATAGCCGATGTTGAAACGGCGATCGTAGAAGTCGACCATCTCGCGCAAAGTATCGGCCTCTCCGGCCATGAAATAGGGTGCACGTGCGGCCAGCCCGCGCATCTGCTGCGTCATGCTGGCACCGATATCCCTGCACTTGCCGGTAACCAGAGCGCGGCCCGGATCGTGCGTGTAGATCACCCTGCCGAGATAGGATTGGGGCACCGCATCGTCGTGGCAGGTCGCCTTGAACAGGGGCAGATCTTCGCGCCGGTTCCAGGGCCAGTTGTTTAGCCCCAGATCCATGAAGCCGGGGGCCAGATCCATTCCCGTCAGAACCGTGTTGTGACATCCTGAGGCACAGCTGCGTTTGAACGGATTGCCAAGTCCCTTGTCGTTGTAAACGCCCACGTTCTGAATGAAGAAGCGCTTGTCGAAGAAGACGTTTGCGCCTCGCGCCACGGACGCCCGGAACTCATCCTGAGGAGTGGGTTCTACGTCGCCTTCGCCGGCCGGGTTGAGCCACATGTCAAAGGTGCCGAACACCCGGTTGACCGGATTGTTGCCGAGCTCGCCAGGGTGGCCATCTCGCAGCGCTTCGGGGCCTAGACCCGGCGGCGTGCCGGGGCCTTCCAGCTCTCCTGCCTGATTGCTGAAGCCCTGTGCGACATAGATCGCGCTTTCAAACTCTTCGATTTGGCGCAGGTCTTCCGGTGTCAGTGCGGCAAGCATTTCCAGATGGGCGAAGCCCGCATCGGTTGCCTGACCGCGCAAGGTGGGCAGCCTACCGTCCGACATTAGTTGCACGGAGACGAACTCGCCGGTTTCCGGATCCTTGGGGAGCAGGCTCTTGTCGTTGTACAGGAAATATTCGTGCGGGGTCACCCCGTGGGGCAGACTGAGCATATATTTCATGTTCGCCACCGGCCGCGGGCGGCGAAACACGGAGACGGTCGGATTGTCGCTCAGCAACCCGTATTCGGGATCGAGATTGCAGCCGGTCGGGTCACTGACCACTTCGAGATCGAATTCGGGCTCTATCACGCTGCCATCGGCAGCCTTGGGCGGCCAGGGGCGTCCGATCCGGAAAAGCCCCTTGTCCAGTAGCAGGGAGTGGGAGGCCCGCTCACCCTGAGGCAGGCTCGGGCAGTTCGAGCCGTCGATAGCGGCGAACAGCGGGTCCTTGCCTCCGGTCGCGTCCCATCGCTCGCGCGCAGTTTTGGCCGATAGGCTCATGGCATCGGCTGGCTGGTGGCACGTGACACAGGCACGGCCATTTTCGCCGATCGGTTCGAAGAACGGGTGACCAGCAGTATTGATTGGCTCGCCGGTATTGATGAGGCGCAGGCGACCGTCTGCGTTGGGGAATTCCAGCGTGTCGCCGATGAGGTGTTCCTCGCCTGGCCTCCACCACTGGCTGGCAATGTCTTCGGTGGTTGGGCTCATGGCGGCAGCGCCGAATACCAGGGACGCTCCGACAAAGACCATCGCTGACTTTCGGTGAAGGGAAAGCCTGCTCACAACTCGTCTCTCCGCACCTCTTCAGCCTCGGTTTTCAAGATCTCACGCTCAGCCATCCATTCGATCAGGCGCGGCCCCCACAAGTCCGGCGTCATCGAGAAATTCGGCACGTCGTACACGTGCAACTCGGCGGGTTCGCGCTCCTTGTTCCACATCTGGAAGAGAGCGATAAGCCCATCGGTCACCGGCCCGTGCCCTGCTTCCGTAATGAGGAATAAGGGCGGGGCCTTGTCCGGGACGGCAATATCCTGCAGCGCCGGGCCGAAATTGGAGACGATGAAATCGGGAGTAGCCCCGTCTTCGCCAGCCATCATCGTGCCAAAGGCAACGCCGCCTCCTGCCGAGGTGCCGAACATGCCGACGCGATCGGGATCGATATGCCACTGCGCGGCCTTGCTCCGCACCAGACGCAGCGCGGCCTGTCCATCTGCCACGGCCAGACCCAGAACCTCGTTCATGGCCGGGTCGTCGGGCGATGGATTGGCGTTGGCCTTGCGGATTTCCATGCTGGGAAATTCGATCGGCCCCGAAGATGGCGGGCGCGGCGCAGTGGCCTGCGCGATCTCTTCCGGCGTGCGTTGCAGCGTGCGGTATTCGAGGACGATTACCGCAACGCCTTGGGCATTCAGCAGATCGATGGTGTCCTGAATGTAAGAGCCCATGCCCAGAACGCGCAGGCCGCCGCCCGGCAATAAGACGACAGCAGCGCCATCGGCCTGTTGGGGGTCGGGCAGGTAAACCAGCAGGCGCGGCTGGGTGGTGTTGTAACGCTCTTCACCGAGGCCCTTCGGGTTCACCACCAGCGGCTCGGTCCAATCCTGCGAGCCGGGGGCGGGGCCGTCATAGAGGTTCAGCGTATATTGCTGGGCTATCGCCGGACTGGCGGGCGCAAGGGCGAGAAAGGCAGCGGCAAGGCCTGGCAGGAGCGCTTTGCGGCAAATCATGTCAGAGGCCTTTCGCGTCATAGGTCCATTCCGGATCGCGGCACAGACGGCAATCTTCGCCCACAAACCAGCGCGATGCCGCCTCGTCGCCGCGAAGCTGCCATTCCAGCCACTCCACCGCAACAGGGGTAACCTTGCCGCCGTTCGGCTCGCGAAAAGTGGCGCTATGGCCCACGTCCACACTCGCAACCGCCACCGGAACCTGATCGATGCGGCGAAAATCGTCCATGCCGTTGGGGTAGGCGATGTCGCTCTCGCCGCCGAGAATGTAGAGGATCGGCGTGTGGATGCGGTTGAGCGCGTCCTTGGCGACCGAGAACCCGGTGATGGGATTGAAAGCGTCGGGATCCAGCACCCCGCTGTTGTGCACTATCACGGTGGCCACGCGCGGATCGGCGGCAACACTGATAGCTTGCAAGCCGCCGCAGCTATGCCCGGCAACGGCGACCATCTTCGGATCGATGCGCCCGTAAAACGGGCTACCGGCGCGCTCGTTTTCGGCGAGAATCCAGTCGAGACCGGACAACAGATCAGCGGGAAGCGTCTGCACCGGCGGAAATGTTCCGTCGCTGTGCGTTTCACGCGGCGGGGCGGGCAGGGCGTCCGGGCCGCTATAAGCCTTGCCGGGCGCGATCACGACATAGCCATAGGATGCGATTTCCAGCAGGTGGAAACGGGCAGAGGCAGCATCTGCGGAGCAGCCGCCATTTCCCCAAAGCACCACGCCAAGCGGGCGGCCTGCCAAAGCATCCAGATTGCGTGGACGGTAGACAATGTGATCGGGAAGGCCGGGCCGAACATCGCGCGAGGCGGGGTATGGCCCGCTGCCCGGCGTATCCGGGATTGCATCGGATGCCATCCGCGCTGCCGCCTGGTCGGCCGGCATGGCTGCCTCGCCCACCGGTGCACAGCCTGCCAGCGGCACAGAAAGGCCAAGCAGACCGAAACGCAGCAATGTAGTCTTCATCGATCGCTCCATGATCACCAAAAGGAAACGGTCGGCAAGGGGAGGCTTGCCGACCGTCTCGTTCAGAACCCGGCGCGCACGCCAATCGCGATCGTACGTCCGATCGGGCTATGTGCGTTGGGGTCGAAGGCCAGATTGCCGTTCTGCACGTAAGGCGGATCATTGTCGAAGATGTCCTGCACATCCAGACTGAAGGTAACATCCTGGGCAATGGAGAACGGCTGTTTGACCGTATAGCGCAGGGCCAGGTCGAACTCCGTATGTGCCGGCACATCCTGGATCGGCGTGATCGAGTCGTTATCGTAGCTGCCGTAGTGGTTGACGAACATAGTGGCCGAAAGGCCGCCGACATCCGCCCCGACATAGGCACGGGCAATAAACGATACGGGATTGTTGATCGTGTTCAGCACGTCTCGCAGCGGCGTGCCCGAGATGATCGAACGATCGAAGGTCAGGATCTTGGTGGCATTTACCCCAACGCGCCACGATCCCCAGCTCGCATCGCCTTCATAGCTACCGATGAATTCCAGCCCGTCCGTCTTGTTCGCACCCAGGTTGACCTTGCGCCCGTCGACGATGGCCTGGACATCCGAGGGCGAAGCAGGCGGGGCGCTGAACAGGCCGCCAGCCAGGATCTGGTTCACCACGGCGAGCGGCGGATTATAAGTCACAACCGGCGCCAGCTCAGCCTTCTGCAGCGCCAGCAGGTCGTTCCCGGGCGTGGCGATCCGGTTGGTATAGTCCACATTGTAGTACGTGAAGGAGAGTTTGAGGCCCGGAAGCGAGAGTGGCTTCCAGTCGGCACCGAGAGACCATGTGGTGGCTTTTTCCGGCTGCAGGCCGGGATTGCCGCCGCGCAGGAACAGCACGTTGGTGAGCACGTTGCTCGGGCCGACGAGCTGCCGGTATTGATTGAAGGGTGAGCCCTTGTCGGACAGCGTGGGCGCGCGGAAAGACTTGCCGTAGCTGCCACGCAGAGTCAGCGATGCTACCGGGCGGAAGGTGACGCCCAACTTCGGATTCAGCGTATCACCGACGTCATCATAGTCATCATAGCGAGCGGCGGCCGACAGATTGAGCTCCGGGCCGTCACCGCCCAGGACCGGCACATAGACCTCTCCAAAGACAGAATTGATGGTGCGGTCGCTGTTGGTCTGGAAAGGAGCAAGGTCCTGCCAGTTGATTTGCTGCCGCGACGCGCCCAGCGCGACACGAATGTCGCCCGCCGGGAGTGCGAGCAGCGGACCGTCTGCCGACACGCCGTACTCCTGGATACCGTAATTGGTATCGACGCGGAACGGGTTGGTGAGGGTGGCAATGGTAGCGGGGTTGTTATTGCCGGTAGAACTGAACGGATTGAATGCTGTGGCCGGATTGGTGTTGGCCAGCGCCGCATTCAGCGCCCCGGAGTTGATCTGGCGGGTCAGGGACCGTTCGCCGTCGTGGCTGTAGGCATAGAAGACATTAGCCGACCAGTCCGCGCCAAGTTTCAGATTTAGCCCGCCCGTGATGTGGTAGGACTGCTGGGAGGACGCAGAGCGCTCGTTGCCCAGTTCGTTGATGAAGGAATAGGCCACCGTCACGGTCTGGCCCGGCGTACCGGGATTGACGTAGAAGGGATTGGTCGTCGGCACGTTGAACTGGGCGGTCAGCGCGGGTCCGGTCAGAAGCCCGTCACGCTCGGCATAGTAACCCTGCGCGTAGACCTGAATGCTATCGGTGATATCCTGTTCGAAGGTGGCGGCCGCGCTGCGACGTTCCTGTTCCGGCAGGACTGCCGCGCCGAGGTAGGCGCTCTGCAGGTTGCGCGTGCCCGCGGTGAAATCGCCCGCGGTCAGGTTCTCGCCATTGCCATCGGGAATGGCGTAGGTCACGCCGCCCACGGTGACATTGCCCGGCGCAGCATTCGAAGACCGCAGATCCGGACCGCCGAAGGGGGCCAGATTGTCGGTGTAATAGGCACGATCAGCTGCGAACAGCGTTCCGCGGCGGTTGAATTCGCCCGCCACCATGATGGAGCCGCTGCCCCAGGTCTTGCCCAGCGCTGCACCGGCCTGATATTCCTCGAAGCCGTCGGCAAAGCGCACGCGCCCCATGACTTCGGCACCGTTAAAATCCTTGCGCAGCAGGATGTTCACCACGCCGCCCACGGCATCCGAGCCGTAGATGCCGGAGCTGCCGTCAGCCAGGACTTCCAGCCGCGCGATCGCCATGGTCGGGATGACGGAGGGATCGAAGTACTGGCTCTGCGTGCCAGCGCCGGCCAAGCGCCGACCGTCAAGCAGGGTCAGCGTGGATTCGGTGCCCAGTCCGCGCAGGTTGATGCCCGTGCCGAACGTGCGGTTGGCATTCTGGTTGTTGGCCGAGGTAAAGGACGCGTCGGTCGCGCCGAAATTGAAGACCTGCGGCAGTTCCGACAGCAATTCGGTCGTTGTGGATGCGGTGCTCTGTTCAATGTCGTCACGGCTCAGCCCGATCACCGGCGATCCGGTCGGTTCGATGCCGCGGATACGGCTACCAGTCACAACGATTGCCTGCGGATGCGGATCTTCCTCGCTTCCAGCGCCAGCATCCTGTGCAAACGCCACGGCCGGAAGGCACAGGGCAATCAGAGAGCCACCGCCAAGCAACGCGGCAAGATTGGATTTCAGAGTATTGCGCATGTCATGCATCCTCATTTCGCCGAGCATCGCGTCGGCATATTTTGTGAAGTACTGCCAAGGGTTTGTGGTGCTGATTGCGTCGGACGAGTGGTCCGCGACGAGTGCGAGCTTTGTCATCTCAGTGATCTCCCCTCCCAGGGATGCGTTGTTGGTCTCGATGTTCAGATTGGCCGCATGGCTTACATCCACTCCGGCTCGCGATGGCTGGCCTGAGCACTCAGGCGGATGGCCGCGTTGGCGGCGCCAAAAGCGTCGTAATCGCGCCGCTGGACGACTTCGAAGAACACCCGCTTTGCCACCGCGCGGCTGTAGAACTGGAAGTACTCCCCCTGCTCGTCGCGGTCGTAGAGAATGTTCCCCGCACGCAGCCTTTCGAGCAGGTCCGGAGCCAGCCCGAAGCGGGCTTCGATATCGTCGTAATAGTTTGGCCCGATCTCGAGCATCGGCAGATCCGCATCGACCGTGGACTGCGCCGCCTCGAAAATGTCATCTGTCGCCAGGGCAATATGCTGCACGCCTGCGCCGAAGTAATTGCGGATAAAGCGCGAGCTCAAAGACTGGTGTGCCAGCGATCCGTTCAGAGTGAAACGCACGCTGCGGTCGGCATTCTGCACGGCTTGGCTGTAAACCAGGCCCATCTGATCGGCGATCTCCAGTTGCGCAGTCGTGTCCATGTCGAACAGCGACACGTAGAACAGCAGCCAGCTGAGGAACTCGCCCTGCTGCATCGTCTGGGCGACGTGATCTATGCGCGTCAGCAGCTGCGCGGTGCTTTCTTCTTCCTGCTGGTGCGGAAATTCCTCCGCCCACATCGAGCCGCTTTGCGCTGCATCGACAAGGTAGAGCAGACTGCCGCCCAGCCCGCGAAGGCTGGGAATTTCCCATTCGTCGGGAGCCACGGCCTGCGCGTAACGCTGGATGCCCAGCGCCTGCGCGCGGGCGAGAGCGGCCTCCTGATCGGTCACGCCCAGGCCGATTGCGCAGACGGAACCGCCATGGACAACCTCGTGACTGTGGGCATGGCCATCGGGCTCGCAATTGAGCACGAAGTTGATGTCTCCCTGCTTCCACCGGGTAACATCCTTGCTGCGGTGTTTCGCCACCGGCGTGAAGCCGAGCGCGCGGAAATAGCGGGCGAACTCCTCCGCCTCCTCGTGGCTGGCGGCAAATTCGATGAATTCGGTGCTAGTGGCGGTGACCCGGTCGGGAAGCACCGGGGTTTGGCCAAGCTTGCGTGCCGCTTCGTCCTCAAGGAAGCGCAGCGAACGGTGGCCGTCCACTGCCAGCTGGGCAGCGGCACCAGCGCGGAACTGGTCGTTGAAGATTTCAAGGCTGAACCAGCCATCGTAGCCAATGCGCTGAATGGCGGCGACGTATTCGGCCACTGGCCAGTCGCCTTGCCCCGGCAGAACGCGGAAATGGCGGCTCCAGCTGAGCGGATCCATCGACAGGCGCGGCGCATCGGCAAGCTGCACGAAGAACAGTTTTTCCGCACGAATATCGCCGATGCTGCTGTTGGGAACGTCGCGTGCGAGCGAGTGAAACGTATCGAGCACCAGGCCGATCGAAGGGTGGTCCACGTCGCGCACCAGCGACCACGCGTCGCGATGGTCGCTAACGTGGCGCCCCCAGGCAAGCGCTTCGTAGCCGATGCGCTTGCCATGCCGCGCAGCCAGCTCGCCAAGCTCGTGCAGGTCGTCGAGCATGCGCTGGCGTTCGGGCAGGGCGACCGGCGAACAGTTCGAACATAGCAGCACCAGATCGGTATCGAGCGCCTCCATGATCTCGAACTTACGCTCCATGCGCGCGAAGGCGGCGCTGCGCAGCGGTTCGGGCATGCCCTCGAGGTCACGAAACGGCTGGAACATGGTGCATTCAAGCCCCAGGTCGCGCATCATCTTCGCAATCTGGCGGGCATCCTGCGGTGCACCTATCAGGTCGTTTTCGAAGATCTCCACGCCGCCGAACCCGGCTCGAGCGGCGGATTCGAGTTTATCGGCAAGTGGGCCGCTCAGGCAGACAGAGGCGATTGATGTTTTCATGCCGCGCCTCGCTGAGCTTGATTGTCCACTGCGCCCAGTGCGGCCAACATGCGGTCGCGATCGGGTTCCACTCCGGTAAATCGACGCAATCCCTCGGCAGCCTGGCCGATCACCATGGGCGCTCCGCCGGCGGTTGCCAGCCCGCGCGTTTGCGCCGCCTTCAGCAGCTCGGTCTCGCGCGGGAAATAGATGACGTCGGCAAGCCACTGACCGGGCGAGAGCAATTCAGGATCAAATGGCATGCCAGGATGTGCCACCATGCCGACAGGGGTAGACTGGACAACGCCGCAAGCACCGTCAATGGCAGCGGCTGGCGTTGCGCTCGCGACGATGCTGGCTTCGGGGAAAGCTGACCGGAGGCGGGTGGCCAGCGCATCGACCCGGTCGGCGGACATGTCATGAATGCGCAGCTCGCGGGTTCCGGAATGGAGCAGGGCAAAGGCCGTTGCCGACCCGGCTCCGCCTGAGCCTATCTGCGCAACGACATCGCGCGGCTCCTGCGGGAAGGCCAGATCAAGCATGAACTCGAAGCCGATCCAGTCGGTGTTGGTGCCGGACATGCGCCCGTCGTTAAAGCTCACGCAGTTAACCGCACCGAGCGATGCCGCGGTGGAATCAACTTCGTCGAGCAGCGGGATCACCGCCTGTTTGAAAGGATGGGTGACGTAGACCCCGCGAAAGCCACGCTCGACCAGCTGGGCAAGCATGTTGGGCAAGGCTTCGTCCGCCAGTTCAAGCGCGTCGAAATCGAACAGATCGTAGGTGAGCGCGAGGCCGAGGCGAGCTGCTTCCGTCTCGTGGATGGCCGGGGATGACGAGGCGCCAATCCCTCGGCCCAGCAAGCCAATCTTTATCGAGGACGCAGCGTCCGTCATGCGCGCTTCTCCGGAATGATGACGAGTAGGGCTAGCAAACCGGCAATTACGGCAGGCACGGCAAAGATGATGAAGACCGTCCCGACAGGAAGGTCGGTCCCGACCAGATAACCGCCAACCAGCGGGCCGAGCACTGCGCCGATGCGGCCTACGCCCATCGACCAGCCGATGCCCGTGCTGCGGATCTCGGTGGGATAGAACCGCGCGGACAGGGCCCAGAAGCCGTTGAAGCCACCCTGTACCGTGACACCAACGGCCAGCGCCGCAAGCAACGTCAGCACCAGTGGCATCGACAGGTTGCCGAAGATCAGCATCGCCACTGCGGCAGCAAAGAAGAACAATGCGATGACGCGCGGCAAGGCAAAGCGCACGGCAAGCCAGCCCATAAGGCTCGTGCCAAGGAAGGCACCCAGATTGTAGGTAGCCCCGGCGTAGATTGCCTGATCGAGAGGAAGACCCGCCCGGGTGGTTAGTTCAGGGATCCAGTTGATCACGAAGTAAAGGACGAAGTAGCCGAGGGCGACGGCGATCCACAGGATCACACCCGAACGCAGGCGGCCATCGTCGAAGAGGCGCAGCAAGCTGGTTCTGCTCGCGGCTTCCGGCTTGGACGGCAAGGCACCGAGCGGTTCGTGACCCAGCCGCGCACGCAGCCGGTTAGCCCGGTCCAGCGCCTTGGTTGGCTGGCGGCGCAACAGGAAATCAATCGACTCCGGCATCAACGCCAGCGCGATAACCAGCAAGCCGAGACTAAGCGCGCCGATCGCCAGCAGAACCGTGCGCCACCCGTGATCAGGCAGCAACGACACCGTCAGAAATGCGGTGATGATCGATCCAAAGGGCCAGCCCGCCTGCACGAAGCCGACGGCAAAATCCTGATAACGCGGCGGCGCAAACTCGGAGGCCATGGCCGTCATGGTGACGCCAATGGTGCCGACGCCGAGGCCGACCACGAACCGGGCGAGGATCATCGCCTCCACACTGTGGACCTGCGATGAAATCACCATCGCGACGGCAACAACAGCAAGGGCGCAAATAATCAGCGGACGACGGCCGAAACGGTCGGCCAGCGGCGCGATGAACAGGCAACCACAGGCCATACCGGCAAGGCTCGCGCTGAAAATAACGCCAAGATCCTGGGGCGCGATTGCCCACTCGTCGGAAAGAACGGGTGCAACGAAGGACATGACCAGCAAGTCCGCCCCATCAAGCATGTTGAGCAGGAAGCACAGGCCGACCGCAATGACTTGCAGCGGCTTCCAAGCGCCAGCTTCGACAGAACGGGGAAGGGCGCTGTCTGCGCTCATCCGGCGATCCAGGGGGCGGAAAATACCGCGTGGCAGCTGCTGGGTGCAATCATGACATCCTCGCTCATCCCGCCTCATTTCTACGAGGTCGGTCGCCACGCCAATAAACATACCGGTTGGTCCGGTCAATAACAAACATACTGGTTGGAATGTTGTTGCCTGAGCGCCCGCCTCCTGGTTATGACGGGGCGAAAGCTTGGGAAGGCATGATAGTGAAAAACATGGCAGAGGCGGCTACAGGAGAGCGGCGCAAGCGCGATGCTTCGGCAACGCGCGCCGAACTTATCGCAGCCGCAACCGATGAATTTGCCGAAAAAGGCCTGGCCGGTGCGAGGGTGGAGGAAATCGCCGCGCGCACCGCGACCAGCAAGCACATGATCTACTACCATTTCGGCAGCAAGGACGGGCTCTATCGCGCTGTCCTTGAACAGGCATACGACGAGTTTCGTATCGCCGAAGGATCGCTCGATTACGATGACTTGCCGGCGCTTGATGCTCTCTCAACGCTAGTAGGTGCCACGTTTGACGTGCATGCCAGTCGGCCGCAGATCGTCCGCATTATCATGGCGGAAAACATCAACCTCGGCCAGCAGATCCGGTCGATTGACAGCTTTCAGCAGCGTGAACTAGCGCTGGAGACCATGCGGCGGATACTCAATCGCGGGGCCGAGGAAGGTACGCTGCGACGCGGGTTGGACCCGCTGCAGATACATCTGACCGTGGCCGCCCTGTGTTTCCACTACATCGCGAACGTCCATACCTTCGGCCATGTCTTCGAGCTGGAGGCCCATTCTCCCGATCAGATGACCCTCCGTCGCAATGAGGTCATCGCAACAGTTGTCAGCCGATGCGCGGCTACCACGGAAATGGAAGATCGATGACCTATCGTAACGTTATTGCATCAGCGAGCCTAGCCGCCCTGGTTGTCGGTTGCGCCGGGGTAGCGCCGACCGCTCCCGACGCCGATCGAAGCCTGGGCTCGCTCTCGAACCAATGCAACGCTCTGGGGGCGCAATTGATGGCCGGGGCGCCGGTTGACGGTCTCGTCGTTGTGACCAGTGACTGGGAAGAGGCTGCCACGGTGGGCGGAACCGGCCCGGATGCGCAAACACCATTGCCGCCCCATTGTCTGGTCGAAGGCTATTACGGCGAGCACGAAGGCCTTGTCGGCGGCCCATACCGGACCGGTTTTCGCATGCGTCTGCCGCTGGATTGGAACGGGCGCTTCCTGTTCGAAGGCGGCGGGGGCTCCAATGGTGTGATCCGCGATGCCACCGGGCGGAACGGCGTCGGCAATACTCCCGCGCTTGAGCGCGGCTACGCCGTGATCGCCCAGGACAGCGGGCATGACAATGATCGCAACAACGTGCCGGCCGATGGCGGTCAGATGGTTTTCGGCCACGATCCGCAGGCCCGGGCCGACTATGGCCATGCCAGCCTCAAACTGACCTACGATCTTGGCCAATACATCGTCACCACATTCTATGGCCGGAAAAGCGAGACCAACCTTTTCTGGGGCTGTTCCAAGGGCGGGCAAGAGGGGATGGCTTTTGCCCAGCGCTATCCCGATGCCTTCGACGGGATCGTGGCCATGGCTCCGGGCATGTCGTTGCCGCGCGCTGCCGTGGCTGAAGCATGGGACACCCAGGCGCTGGCGGGCATCTTGTCAGCGCGCGGTGAGAAGCCGACGGTCGAGGGATTGCGGACCCTGTTTTCGTCTGCGCAGTCCGATCTCGTGAGCAGTGCCACGCTGGCCGCCTGCGATGGCCTTGATGGCGCAAAGGACGGGATTGTCGCCGCCGTTGGACAGTGCACGACAGCACGCGTCGAACCCGAACTGCGCGCCCGTCAGTGCGCAGCGCAGGGTGACACGGGGTGCCTTGATAAGGCGCAGGTGGATGCGCTGATCACAATCATGGATGGTCCCCACGATTCTTCCGGCAAGGCGCTCTATTCCCAATGGGCCTGGGATGGCGGCGTTGGATCGCCGGGCTGGCAAGTGTGGAAGACGGGGCTGGTGGATGGCCCACCATCGCTGAATGTCGTGCTGGGCGGCAACGCGCTGGCTTCTGCATTCACCACCCTGCCGACGCCCATTCAGCCAGATCCGGAGCAATTGCTCGCATGGCAGCTGGGTTTCGACTTCGACAAGGACGCTCCGGCGATTTACGCCGTTGTGCCGCCCTACACGACCAGCGCCTGGCAAGACGTTGGCATGCGCTCGACCGATCTTTCGGCTTTTCGCGCTCATGGCGGAAAGTTGATCGTGCCGCACGGCGGCGGCGATCCGGTCTTTTCCGTGCTCGATACGATCGACTGGTGGAACGGGGTGAATGCGGCCAATGGCGGGAAGGCTGATGGTTTTGTCAGGGTCTTCCCGGTGCCCGGAATGAACCATTGCGGCGGCGGCCCCGCGACCGACCGGTTCGACTCGCTTGCGGCGCTTGAAAGCTGGGTCATCGACGGGGTGGCCCCCGCGTCAATCCCTGCAACTGCCGGGGATGATACGCCGTGGCCGGGACGCAAGATGCCGCTTTGTCCATACCCGCAGATTGCCTTGGCGAATGGTGCGGGCGATTATCGCTGCGGACTTCCGCAGCCTTAGGAATTCCCGCCATTGCCTTCCCCCTTTGGCTGGTGGCGCGTTGACGGAGAATTTGTAGTGCGGATGTTTATGATGCCGGTGGCGGTCAGCCGTCTCTTCGCGCCGATTGGCCTGTCGCTTGCTGCCGCAGCGCTGCTCAGCGCTTGCAGCTCGCTGGGAGATGCTTCCGCCACGGCGCAGCCGCAAGTCGCAGATGCCGAACTGGACGCCTACGCTGCCATGCCCAACGGGCCGGGTTCGGGTGACTATCCCGCGATCATGGAAGTTGATCCTTCGTTGCCGGATCATGTCATCTACCGGCCGGCGGATCTCTCGCCGTTTCAGAATAGCAAGCTGCCGGTCGTGGTGTGGGGGAATGGCGGCTGCAGCGCCGACGCCGCGAGTTCGCGCCTGCACTTGCTCGAGATGGCCTCACACGGCTACCTCGTCATCGCTGCCGGCCAGATACTGAGCGGGCCCGGCGCCCCCGATGCGCGCGAAACCGTCGCCCTGCCTGCCGCCGATGGCGCACTGCCCGATGCTGCGGTAACGGCGGCCGACATGGTTGCGGGCATTGACTGGGCACTGGCCGAGAACGCCCGCCGCGACAGCCCCTATTTCCAGCGGATCGATCCGCAGCGGATAGCCGCTTCGGGGCGGAGCTGTGGAGGCTTGCTTGCCTTGCGCGTTGCCGCCGATCCGCGCGTGGACGCTGTGGTGGTGCACAACAGCGGCACCTTTCCGATCGGCAACAAGCTTATGGTTGGCGGGGTCGAGGGCAGCCGCGCCTTGCTCGATGGCCTGCACACACCGGTGATCTATATCATGGGCGGAGACACAGACATCGCCTGGCAGAATGCGCTCGACGACTTTGCCGCCATTGACACGCAGCCGGTGTTTCTTGCCAGCGAGGATGTCGGTCACGGCGGCACCTTCCGGCAGCCGAACGGCGGCGAGGGCGCGCAGGTTGCGGTCGCCTGGCTCGATTGGCAGCTCAAGAACTCCAGCGATGCGGGCAAGCTGTTCACGGGCGAGGAATGCGGCCTGTGCACGAAGCCCGGCTGGACGGTCATGCGCAAGTCCATACCGGGAGAGACGAAATGAACCG
This sequence comes from Novosphingobium sp. PP1Y, assembly GCF_000253255.1. NCBI lineage: Bacteria > Pseudomonadati > Pseudomonadota > Alphaproteobacteria > Sphingomonadales > Sphingomonadaceae > Novosphingobium > Novosphingobium sp. PP1Y. The sequence continues at coordinate 1,331,904 of NC_015580.1, forward strand.
GCGCAACGCCTTACAGACTTGCCTCGCGGCCGGAGCATCGCTGGTTGCTTCGCGTGCTCTCGGCGCTTCCAGCGCCAGCGATGCCACGCACGAGCTGATCGCCTCGACCATCACGGTCGATATGCATAGCCATATCCCGCCCGATGCGACTGTGGCCGAGTTCCCGATCAAGGCCGGAATGGAACAAGCGGGGCTCGACGCAATCTGTGCCAGCTTCCCGGTCGACGTCGTGCCGCGGAAGGCGGAAGGGGACTGGTACAAGGTTCACGTAGACTGGGTGCAGAACCTGAAGAAGCTGACCAGCGAAGCCGGAATCCGCGAAATCATGAGCTTGGCCGACCTCGAAGCCTGTCACCGCGACCGAATTCCGGGCGTCATTCAGGCGGCGGAAGGTGCCCAGTTTCTCGAAGGCCGGCTGGAGCGACTTGCCGAGGTTTACGATAACGGCCTGCGCCATCTCCAGCTTGCCCACTCGGTGCAGGATCCCTTTGCGCCGCTTGGTGACCTGCAGACATTGGACCCGCAGTTCGATGGGCTGACACCGTTTGGCCGATCCGTCATTGAGGAGTGCAACCGCCTCGGCATTGTGATCGACCTTGCCCATTCAAGCGGAAAGACGCTGAAAGACGCGATCGAGGTGTCGTCGGTTCCGCTCATCTTTTCGCACACGGCCCTGCTTTCGCCTGTGGGCCTCGGCGCGGTGCCCACCTGGCCCGACACCCGTTTGCCAATGCGGCTGTTGCGCCCTGATGAGGTGCATGCCGTTGCCGAGGCTGGCGGCGTGGTTGGCGTCTGGCATATCTTCCCGACAATCAGCGCCTATGCGGCAGCGATCATCGATCTTGTGAACACTGCGGGCGAGGACCATGTGGGGGTCGGCAGCGACACTGGGGTCGCGGGTGCGATGTATAATGCTAATCACCATTGGCCCGGACAGCACACCGGATTCCTCTATGTCGTTGTCGACGAGCTTCGGCATCAGGGCTGTCCGCCTGCAACGATCCGCAAGGTCATCGGCCAGAACTTCTGCCGCATCCTGCACGCTACCGAGCAAGGCAGAAAACCAACCTAAATGACTTAGCCCAAGACTATCCCCTGCCACAAGCGCGGATAAGAGAAGAACCGCGCTGGAGACCTAGGCTGCGTGGACAAATTTGAGCCAGTATCTAGCCGTTGCAAGATGGACCATGCCGAGGAAGCTGCTGGCTAGCTGGTCATAGCGAGTGGCAATGGCGCGGGAACATGCGCTCGATGCGGTTGCGCTGCTTGTAGAGCGTCCGGTCATGCTCGATCTTCACGCGGCGGTTTGATAGGCCGGGGATGGATGTCTGCAAGATCCGCCCGGGAGTTTACCGGTACACCGCCATAGACGATTGCTCACGGTACAAGGTGCTCGGCGTCTTTACCCGCCGCACGGCCGCCAACACGCTGCGCTTCTTTGAGCAGGTAATCGAGGAGATGCCATTCGCGATCCAGCGAATTCAGACTGACCGCGGGCTTGAGTCTTTCGCTGAAGCGGTCCAGCGGCGGCTATTCGACTGGGGCATCAAATCCCGCCCGATACGGCCGCGTTCGCCTCATCTCAAAGGCAAGGTCGTGTGCTGTCAGTCGGATGACAATTCGTCTCCAATTGGCGCAGCGATCCCGGAAACCGGCTGGCCTCAGGTAGCAGGCTTCTGCCACTCGGCCAGGGCAGCTAAGTGGCGGGTCTTGTAAGTTTGTCGATCGACGAGGTGGCGTTCGGAATTCAAGTGGTTTGAAATAGAGGCGTGGATGGACGCGAATTTCTGCAGCGACTTCATTCGCCGAAATCGCTGCATCGCCCGCTCCCGTCCTCGGAACGGGAGGTGCGAATTCTCGGGCCGATTGTTGAGCCAATCCCCCATTTCGCGACGCTCCTGATTGCCCAATTCCTTCATCGCGGCAGGATATGAGTTCAGGCCATCGGTAACGATGGCCTCCGCGCGGCCGTGACGCTTCAGCGCCTTCTTCATGAACGCCAGAGCCGCGTATTTGTCCCGTTTGTTCGTGACGTAACTCTCCAGAATCTGGCCTTCGTGATCAACCGCGCGCCACAGATAGACCATCTCGCCGTTCATCTTCACGTACATTTCATCAAGGTGCCAGCGCCAGTGTCGAACGCCACGCATGTGGTTCACACGCAGCCTCCGAATCTCGGCTGCAAACATCGGTCCGAACCGGTTCCACCAAAGCTGGACTGTCTCGTGACAAAAGTCATATCCGCGTTCGAAGAGCAGATCCTCCACGTTCTGTAGCGACAGCGGATATCGCACGTAAAGCATCACTACCATGCGGATGATATCGGGCGATGAGTGAACGTATCTGAACGGATTATCGGCCTTGCTCATTCACTGCGGCTAACAGCCGATCACCAGTCCGGCCATCCTTTTGACAACACCGACCTTGGTCATGCCGGAGGGCGACCTGCCGGATGGACTGGCACCCTGCTTTGCGGAGCTGGGGATCGCGCTACGCCACTTTCGGCTGACGGCTGCGCCGAAAGGGAAGGTCGTCCTGCTCTAGGGGCAAGAAATGTACTGGACCAATTCCGCTAAAATATAGGCCTTTAATTGGCCTGACTAGGACTGTCATTAGCTGCCATCGGCTCACCTCGTCTTAAAAAGTAAGCCGCTCAGGCCGTCACGGTGCAGCGCAGATGTACTCTGGCTCCTCGCGCGTGAAGCGCGATGTTTCGTCAGAAAGGGCGCTAGTGCTGGTGGCCGCATCCCGCAACATGTCGCCCGTGCGCACATTCCCGCAGGGCTTTTCGCTTCGCATAGCGGGCTATTAGATCGAACACCTTCATGAATTCCTTTTCTGCCGTCGGGCTACCCCACTGCAGGAAAAGGGAGTTCACGCTTCCTGCAATACGCTCCGGCAGAAGCCATTCATCAAAGGGTGGTTCCAGCCGAATGTCATCGGCCGCTTGCTCAACCGAAAGACCTGCCTCAAATCGAATGCGTGCTTCGCGTCGCAAGCTTGCCAGATAAGTATGGAAGAGCCGAACTCCCTGCTTATCGGTGATGGGGCCATGACCAGGGACCACGACATCAACGTCCATAGTAAGCATGCGATCACACGCGGCAAGCCAGCCATCGAGCGAGCCCGCCCAGATAGCGGGATGGACGCCCATGAAGAGGATGTCCCCAGTATAGACAACCTTATCCTGTATCGAATGCACCAGCGTATCTCCGGCTGTGTGCGCCGGGCCAACATTGATGAGGCGAACCTCCTTGTCGCCCACCTTCAAATCGAGCTCGCGCTCATAGGTTTCTGTGGGACCAACCAATTGATTGCCAGCGAAGGTGAACCCATGATCTCTGGCCCATCCCGCGATATATTGTGCACCTTCGCCCAAGACGTCGGCCTGCTGCACGATCGTCTCGATTTTTGCAGGAGGCAGGGAGAAGAACTCTGCGGCGGTTGCCTTCGATGCGATAATTCGTGAAGTTCCCACAATTTGATTGCCATAGGTGTGGTCACCATCGGCGTGGGAATTTACCAGAACGTTAATATCATTGGCGGCGGGCGTGGTGTCGCGCATAACGCTAAGCATATTAGCGGTCATATCCAGGTCGTATAATGTGTCGACAAGAAGCGAGCATTCGCCGTCTGTAACCAGGCCTGCGTTGGACCATCCCCAGCCGCCGTCTGGCTGTATCCAAGCCCAGCAATCTTGACCGATCTGGTGCATTCCCTGAGTGTATTCGCGGTTCATCGTCATCTCCTGTTGCCACACGCATAAATGTCAATCACTTGATTGTCAAAGGGGTGTGTCAGACGATGTCGACCGAGGAATTGTGAAAATTTTTCTCCCGAAACCGACGAATTTTCGTGAATTTGGTCGTGTTGCGACGAGGCGCTTGACATTTCTTGGGTGGCGGCTCAATCAAATGATTGATTCTAAGAAACCCGTCCCGACCGGTGTCATGTGACAGGAAAAAAGGGGAGAAACGATGATTAAAGGCTTCAGCAAAATTGCGCGCGCGGGCACCAGTCTGGCTGCGATCGCGTCGGCCGTGCCTGCAATGGCTCAGAATAATGCGCCAAGCGCGTTAACGGCTCCCGCGCCAGCCGAGAGTGCTACGCAAGTAGGCGATGCGGCTGATGGCAACGAGGCGGGAATTGGCGAAATCGTCGTCACGGCCCAGAAGCGCTCCGAATCCCTTCAGAAGGTGCCATTGGCAATCACCGCCGTTGGTGCTGAAGCGCTACAGCGCAGCGGTATCACCGATTTACAGGGTGTAACCGCAGCCGTGCCCAATCTCAACCTGGGGCAGCAGGTTGGCGTAGCAAAGATCGCGCTTCGCGGTATCGGCCTTGAGAGTCTCCAGCCGGGAGCAGAGGGCAGCATCGCCTTTCACGTGGATGGCGTGTTCATCTCGCGCTCCGTGGCGGCGTTGGCGAGCTTTTACGACGTGGAGCAGGTGGAGGTGCTGCGTGGTCCGCAGGGCACGCTCTACGGGCGCAACGCCACCGGTGGCTCGATCAATCTCCGCACCCGCAACCCCACAGAGGAGCTGACCGGATACGCAAAACTTACTGTTGGGAACTATAGCAGGATCGTCGCCGAGGGTGCGATCAGCGGCGCAATCGTTCCCGGTGTGTTGACGGCACGCGTCGCGTTTCAAACCCAGGACCGGGACGGGTACGGGAAGAACATTGTCACCGGCAATGACATTGATGACCTGAACAGTCGCGCCGTGCGAGGGAGCCTGCGCTTTACGCCCAGCGACGAGCTGACGGTGGATATCAAGGCGGACTATTACCGGCAGAACGACAATTCCGGCGGCTACCATTACCTTGGCTCGGGAGGGTTTTCTGCGCCAGGCGTGCCGCTTACTCCAACGGGCTTGGCGATTGGCGGAGCGGTGGCAACGTCTAACATACGCGACATCGCGAACGATATGGATCCTGCCAACCGCATGAGCTTTTGGGGGACGAGCGGGAGGATGTCCTACGATCTGGGCGGCGACATCGAACTTGTCTCGCTGACGGCTTATCGGGAGCTGCGATACAGGACGCGAACCGATCTCGATTCGACCAGTGCGCAGTTGTCGGTACTTCACCAGGGCGAGCAGGATTGGCAGTTCAGCCAGGAAATACAGCTTTCGGGCAAAGGCGATCGGTTCAACTGGCTGATCGGGGGGTTTTATTTCCGGGAGAATGATCGTGGTCAGCTGGCCATTCCTCTCAACAATCTCGTTGTCGGCTTTCCGGAGCCCGGAGCATTCGTGCGGGGCTATTATGGCGGAGGCTACATCAAGACCGACGCGTTGGCTGCTTTCGGGCAAGCGACCTACGAGATATTCGACAACCTGCGTCTGACGCTCGGCGCCCGCTACAGCACCGAGAAGAAGACCAACCGGGACGAATCTGCGTTCGACGTTTTCACACCTACTGATCCGACCACGCCCGCAGCCGTGGTGCTGGCGACCCCTGCCAGCGCGCAAGTCATCGAGCGAAACAAGCGGTTCAACTCTTTCACGCCCAAGATCGCACTTGATTATCAGCTTACGCCGAGCGTGTTACTTTACGCTTCTTGGTCGAAAGGTTTCAAGTCAGGTACCTACAGCCTTGGATCGTTCATTCCACCGGTTAACCCGGAAAAGGTTTCCGCCGTGGAAGGCGGCATGAAGGCGACGCTGTTTGATCGTCGACTTCGCCTCAACCTGGCCGGCTTCTATTATGATTATACCGATCTTCAGGTTGGTAAGGTCGTGGGACAGATCACCGTTCTTGAGAACGCGGCCACTGCCAGAATCTATGGGCTGGAGGCAGAGGCGCAGGCCGTTTTGACGGACCGCATCGAGATCGACGCGAATGCATCCTGGCTGCACGCCCGGTTCAAGAGCTATGTCAGTGCCGATCCGGGCCGGCCATATGGAAGCGGGCAGGTGACGGACGATCTTGGCCAGTCGGCTTTTGATCTCGCCGGCAATACACTCGGACAGTCGCCGGACTTCAGCTTTTTCGTGGGCGCACAGTACAAGGTGCCGACAGACAGCGCAGGCGATTTCACACTGCGTGGCGAAGTGTCTTACCGGAGCCGCAGTTATTTTACGCCGTTCAATGTAGATTATGTCAGCCAGCCCGCTTTTGCCAAGGTCAACGCCTTTCTGAATTGGACCTCGACCGATGAACGAGTGAATGGTTCGCTGTTTGTGAAAAATCTCACGAACAAGACTACGATCGGCAGCGCTTATGTGAGTTCGGCCCTCTTTGGTTTCCCTATCAACGGCTATCTTGAAGAGCCACGGACCTACGGAATCCGCGTAGGCTACCAATTCTAGAAAATCTCTGCAGAGCTCTGAATCATAAGCGATGCCATCTGGGAAAGTCGTACCGAATGGCGTCCAATATCGCATTGGCTGGTGACCGTAAGGCAAATTTTGAGGAGACCAAGTAATGCCTTTATATTTGCTGGGCGCGGTTTCCATCGCAGACGAAGAAAAATATCGCCCCTATATGGACGGCGCGTTCGCTTCGCTTGTGTCCTATGGAATTGAGGTTCTCGCCTACGGCGATCCGGAAATGATCGAAGGTCAGCCGCCTGCGGAGCGTATGATCCTGTTACGTGCGTCGGACGAGGCCGCCGCACGCGCGTGGTATGGTTCGCCCGAATATCAATCTGTGCTGCCCATAAGGTGGGCGCAGGCCGAAACCGCCTTCTTTATTTCGATGGCCGCCGTCGAGTGATCGTCACCAATTTCACGTTGCCTGCTAGGTATGTACGAAAATTGCACTTATAACTTCAAGGAGAAGAGCCATGCCGAAGAAAACGCTGATCCGCGAGGCCACGATCGTAAGCATGGATCCTACGATCGGTGATCTGGCTAAGGGTGATATACTGATTGTCGACGATCGTATCGCCCAGATCGCGTCCACGATTTCCGCTGATGACGCGGAAATCGTGGACGCAGAAGGAATGATCGCAAGTCCGGGCTTTGTCGATACTCACCGGCATGTCTGGCAGACCCAGCTCAAGGGCGCGGCAATTAACTGGAGCCTGTTTGACTATGCATGCTTGATGCGGTCCATGTATTCGGTCTGTTACAGCCCTGACGACGCATATCTAGGCAATTATGTCGGAGCTCTTGATGCGATCAACGCGGGTATTACGTCGATGGTTGACCATGGCCATCTTCAAATCTCTCCCGATCATTCCGATCAACTGGTTCAGGGCCTGAAAGACTCCGGCATTCGCGGGATCATGTGTTATGGGATTTACCGCAATCCAAAATACCAACCCGGTGATGCGCTGACATCGGAAAAAATCGTTGCGGATATCGCCGGACCGCTGGACGACTTCCATCGGCAGAACGCTGCTCGCGTGCGAGAAAAGCATTTCCCGTCCAACGACGGTCTGATGCAGTTCGGTATTGCTACGAGCGAGTGGGTCAACTTCACCGACATGGCTCCGATCCTGATGGAAATGCAATGGGCGCGTACGCTCGAGCCTTCGCGGATCAGCATCCACATCAGCTACGGCGTCAACGAGGGCTTTCGCATCATTCCGCAGTTACTCGAGCATGGCGAGTTGGGCGACGATCTACTCTTCGTACATGGAAACAACCTGACACTGGGCGAGCTCTCGATGCTCAGGCAAAATGGCGGCTGGCTATCGATAACGCCCGAAAGCGAGCTTCAGATGGGAATGGGCTATCCGGTGCTCGAGCGCGTGGTCGAAAGCGGGAGCGTCCCCTCTCTCGGCATCGACATTGCCTCCAACTATGCCGGCGACATGTTTGCGCAAATGCGGCTGATGCTTCAGACAATGCGATTTCGCGATTTTGAAGTCGCTAATGCCGGTTTGCCGACTACGGAACGCTATGCCGCTCGAAAGATGCTTGAGTTCGCGACCATTGGTGGCGCGATTTGCATGGGGATGGAAGATATTACCGGCAGCCTCACGCCGGGCAAAAAGGCGGATATCATTCTTACTCGGATGGACAGCGTTAACATGAGCCCGGTTCGCGACCCCATCGCGGCGCTGGTGTTCTACGCCGATGCAGCCGATATCGACTCTGTCTGGGTGGACGGCGTCGCTCGCAAGCGAGGGGGCTTATTAACCGGGCTGGACTGGGATGCCGTTCGCGGTCGACTGATCCGCTCGCGCGATCATATTTATGAGGAATTTGCGAAGATCGACGAGGTTGCAGTACGTAATGCCTGGGCGCCACTCTGGGGCATATCGAAAAGCGCGGCGGAACCGGCAGTGAAGGTCGAAATTCACTCATGAAGACGGATCACACCCATGACCCCGCAAAGCTGAGCTGGGTCGCTAGTGCAAATGACGGATTGACCGATTTCCCGATCCAGAACCTTCCTTTGGGCGTTTTCTCGCCTCCTGGGGATGGACCGCGCTGCGGCGTCGCAATTGGCGATCGAATATTCGACCTGCGCGAAGCCGCAAGTCGGGGTATTCTGCAGTCGCAAGCAGCCGACGCGGTAAAGCATGAAACGCTGGATGTGCTCTTTGCACTGGGGCGCCCGGTCATGCGCACATTGCGGCATGATGTTTTCGCGATATTGGAATCCGATAGCAGCAAACCGGATGAGACCCTCTTACATGACATGGCGAGATGCGAGATGCATCTGCCGACCAAGGTGCGCAATTTTACCGATTTCTTTGTCGGCATTCACCATGCGCAGCGCTGCGGAGAGATCATAAACGGCGATAACTACCAGCTGCCACTCAATTATCATTACATGCCTGTCGGATATAACGGTCGTTCCTCAACCGTGTGCGTGAGTGGAAACGACATCTATCGTCCGGTCGGGATGCGCCAGCGCCTCTCTCAAGATCCTCAGCCGACTTTCGGTGCCTGTCAGTGGATGGACTTCGAACTGGAAATGGGTTTTTTTATCGGCCCCGGTAATGCGATGGGGCAGCGGCTAAGCGTAGCGGACGCAAATGCCCAGATAGTCGGCTTCTGTTTGCTCAACGACTGGTCCGCGCGTGATATCCAGATGTTCGAGATGGTGCCTCTCGGCGCATTCAATGGGAAAAGTTCGGGTACCAGCATTTCGCCATGGGTCGTTACAGCCGATGCCATGGAACCCTTCCGTATTCCTGCAATGGCCCGCTTCCCCGAGGCGCCGCCCGTGCCCGACTACCTTGCCAGCCCCGCAGACCGCGCCGAAGGCGGACTCGGCGTGGCGCTAGCAGCCACCATCCGTACCGAGAAAATGCGTCGTGCCGGAGAGGCGCCGACGCCTTTGCTCAAGACCGACGCGCGGTATCTTTACTGGACTTGCGCTCAGATGGTTGCACAACACACGATCACAGGTTGTGCCCTGGTGCCGGGCGACCTGATCGGCACCGGAACTATTTCCGGGCCAACACGCGCCGATCTTGCCAGCCTTTTTGAGCTGACCTTTATAGGTAGGGAGCCATTCATGCTCCCGAACGGGGAGAGTAGGGGATTTATCGAAGACGGTGATGAGATTGCCTTTTCGGGTCGCTGCGAGAGGGAAGGATATGCGTCCATCGGTTTTGGGACCTGTGCAGGACAAATAGTTCCTGCAATTCCGACAGCTGCGTGAGGGGGCAACATGAACGGCGAAATCATAATTGCCAGCGCCATAGATGAACGGGGGCAGCCAAATTTCACGCCGCTAACCCCGCTGTCCTTCCTTCCTCGCGCCGCCAAAATTTTCCCAGAGAAAATTGCACTGGTCCACGGCACGCTACGACAAAGCTGGTGCGAAACCCATGCACGCTGCGTCCGGCTTGGCTCTGCACTGCGGGCACGCGGGGTTAATCGCGGCGATGTCGTCGCGATCATCGCACCCAATATCCCGGCTATGTACGAGGCACACTTTGGCGTCCCGATGGCGGGAGCCATTCTCAACACGCTTAATACGCGACTGAAAGCAGAGGAAATCGCTTTCCAGCTTGGGCACGGCAGAGCACGCATCCTGATGGTCGACCGGGAATTCAGCGAAACTGTTGCGGCCGCCACCAAAATCATGGCGGATCCACCGCTGATCGTGGACATTGACGATCCTCTTTACGGCGGAGCTTGTTTTACTGAAGGAGCCATAGCCTACGAGGGGTTGCTGGCGGAAGGCTCGCCCGAAGTACCTTGGCTGATGCCCGAGGATGAGCGCGATCCGATCTCGCTTAATTACACATCTGGCACCACCGGCGACCCCAAGGGCGTCTTGACGCATCATCGGGGCGCGTACCTCAATTCTCTCTCTCAAATCATTACTTGGACCATGCCGCTCAATCCGGTCTATCTTTGGACATTGCCGATGTTTCATTGCAACGGATGGTGTTTCCCCTGGGCGCTGGCTGCGCAAGGGGGCACGAATATATGTTTGCGTAAGGTCGATCCGCCGCTCGTCCTAGACCTGATTGCCGCCCACAGAGTTTCCCACCTGTGTGGCGCGCCGATAGTCTATTCCATGCTGATTGACGAGCTGACCCGGAACGAGAGCACGTTGAGGAAGAGCGTTCAGGGCATGATTGCCGGTGCGGCGCCACCAAAAGCTCTGATGCAAGGCGCGGAAAGGGTCGGCTTCGATCTGACACATGTTTACGGACTCACCGAAGTTTACGGTCCTGCGGCGGTTTGCCTCAAGCAGCCTGATTGGGCGGACAAAACAGCCGAGGAACGCGCAAGGCTCAACGCCCGGCAGGGAGTTGCTATGATTTCCCAAGACGCGATGTGCGTACTCGACCCGGCAACGATGGCGCCTGTGCCAGCTGACGGCGAGACCGCAGGCGAGATCATGTTTCGCGGGAACGCCACGATGACTGGGTACCTGAATAATCCCCAGGCAACTATCGAGGCCTTTGCCGGAGGATGGTTTCACACCGGTGATCTCGCAGTTGTGGAATCTGACGGATATGCGCGGATCACCGACCGCTCGAAGGACATCATCATCTCCGGCGGCGAAAATATTTCGTCGCTGGAGGTTGAGGATGTGTTGCATCAGCATCCCTCCGTTTCGCTTGCGGCAGTGGTTGCAAAGCCGGATGCGCGCTGGGGCGAAGTGGCATGTGCGTTTATCGAATTGCGGACAGGCGAGCAGGCCAGTCCGGTAGAGCTGCAAGCATTTTGCCGATCCCATATTGCGGGTTTCAAGGTACCCAAGGTGATCATGTTTGGGGAGATCCCAAAGACTTCTACTGGGAAGGTCCAGAAGGCGGTGCTTCGTGAAGTAGCGAAGGCCATGTCTTGAGCTACATTGCGCAATCAAGCGATTCATTTTCTTGCTATTGCTTCAAAACAGTGGGCTCCGTTGCGAGGATGAGCCATTTCGGGATTGCGTGAAGCAAGCCGATTTTGCATGAGCGTTTCTATGCCAAGCAGCGCATCTGAGGAAAATGAGATTACGGATAATAGCCAACGGGAATGCGAAGCAGGACCGGTTCGCGATCGACTGATTGACGTCGCATCTGTGCACTTTGCCGAGCACGGGTTGCAAGGCGCAAGTCAGCGGGCAATTCAGCGCGAGGTCGGGGTCAATCCCGGCGCAGCAAACTATCATTTTGGATCTAAAGAAGCTCTCTATCTTGCAGTAATAGAAGATGCACTCGGGAGGATCCAAGCGAGTCGAACTGAGCTTCTGGATGATGTTGAAATCGGCACTGATCGGTCGGCAGCAGTGCGCCGCCTGCTCAACGCCTATCTCGCACCAATGTTACGTGAAGCAAGGACACGCAGAGGACACAGCTATCTGCGTATACTCGTGGCACAGCTTTCTCACGCCGACATAGCACGCGCGGCGATGGAAGAACAGGTTCAGGAAGTGCGCGAACGCTATATCGATCATTTCAGCAGGTTGTTTCCGGCCGTATCTCGGAACCGGCTATACGAGATATTGCGTGTATGTCTCAGTGTCGCGGCGATCGTACCCATCCAGTTCAGGCAGGAGCAACTCAGCGAACGCAAAATCGAAACGATGATTGGTGATGTGACAGAGATCACCGCAGTCATATTCGAGAGGATGTGTGACGAGGACACATGAGGACGCGGCGTCGAGGGCCATAACGCTGAGCGAGCTTGTACGCGCAGCTTGAAAGCAGCGCACTACAAACAACCATGATGTGGCGTCAGAAGATGGCATCTGTGGACGCCCCATCGGATGCAAGCAGTAAATCGGAGTTTGTTGGCACGTTGTCGGATGCTGTCATCTGTCCGGCCTCGATGAGCAGCGCCATATGCTGCGGGCCAGTATGGGAGTTCGCGGACCGGATCCATTTCAGCTTTGCGCGCTTGGCTAGCGCTCTGCCATTCCCTGGTTCTTCCAGCCCCGTCTCGCCGACTGTTGTGCCATACCCTCCTTTGACCGCCTAAGTCCCCGACGCCTCTGGCCGCTGCCTTGGCTTACGCCGCGACCGCTGCCGGAGCTCTGTAATCTTCGTTCTTTGTGAGCAGCGTCCAGACCATGCGCGCCATCTTGTTGGCGAGCGCGACCGAGACGAGCATACGCGGCTTGCGCGCAAGCATCCGCTCCAGGCAGCCATGCTTGCCACCGCGGCTGTCAACGCCATGGACCACCGCTGCCTCGATCAGAGCGCGGATCGTGTTCCTCGAGCCAATCGCCTCGCGCGCGGCGAGGTGCTCCTCCAGTTGGGCAATGGCGGTGCTATAGACGGCCTCATAGGTCGCCGGCAGGCGGATGACGGTGCGCTCAGGCTGAACTGGCTACTCAATGGTGGCCAGTCGCAGCAGCAAAAGGACTAGGTGGTCAGAGGACGAACCTGAGCCTCGGCGAAGTCCTTGTCGTCCTTTGCGAGTCCGACAAGCAGGCGAGCTGGCTTGAAACGTGCGCCATGCATGGCCTCAAGCTTACGCAAGCTCTCGACAATTCGTGCAAGCCCGTAATGTTCCGCCCATGCCATCGGGCCGCCGGTGTGTGCCGGCCAGTTGTAGCCGAGCACCGCCGCCACATCGATATCCGAGGCGCGGAGCGCGATGCCTTCTTCGAGGATGTGCGCGCCCTCGTTGACAACAGGGCAGAGCAGCCTTGTCAGAAGTTCCTCATCGCTCACTTGGTCAGAGCCTATCACACCCTTTTCGCGCGCGACTGCAGCGATCGTGGTTTCAGTCAATTTGGAGGGTAAAGGGCGGTGCTTCCCGTCATAGTCGTAATATCCCGATCCGCTTTTAAGTCCGAGGCGTCCTGCGGCGACGAGATCGCCCATCACGGTACGCTCGCTCGCGCCGCGGCCCACGACGTCGAGACCGACCATATCCATCATCTGGAAGTGACCTATGCCGAAGCCGTAGTCGGTGAGCACTTTGTCGATTCGCTCGATGGGAATACCTTCAAGCATCATAATTTCGGCCTCAGCGCCGCGCGGAGCCATAAGTCGGTTGGCAATGAAGCCGTCGCACACGGCGCTCAGAACCGGGACTTTGCCGATGTGCCGGGCGAGCGACATTGCTGTCGCAACGTTCTCTGGCTTGGTTCGCGTTGTGCGCACGACCTCAACCAGCCGCATTACGTTAACAGGGGAGAAGAAATGCAGGCCAAGCACACGCTCGGGCTGGCTTGTCGCATCGGCGATGGCGTCGAGGTCCAGAAACGAGGTATTCGATGCGAGTATTGCATCCGGGGCGGCGAGCGCATCGAGTTGAGCGAACAGGTCGCGTTTCAGCGCGAGATCCTCGAACACCGCCTCGATCACAAAATCCGCATCGCGCAGTGCTGTGAGGTCGAGTCGCGGCGAGAGCAGGGACATGCGCGTCTCGACCTCATCCGCGGACATGCGACCTTTCTGAGCACTTGCCTCGTAATGGCGGCGGATGTTGGAGCAGCCGCGTTCAAGTGCGGCTTTGGAGGTTTCGACGAGCGTGACGGGCAGTCCCGCATCGAGGAAGGTCATCGTAATGCCCCCCCCCATAGTTCCTGCGCCGATAACGCCGATCGAGGCGACGGGGCGCTGCATCGTGTTGGGCGGCAGGTCGGGAACGCGCGTAGTCTGTCTCTCTGCGAAGAAAAGATAGCGGAGTGCTTCAGATTGGTGGCCCTCTGCAAGCGCAAGGCATAGTTGCTGTTCGTGAGCGAGACCCTCTTCGAAGGGCAAGGAAAGCGCAGCACGCACGGCAGCACCAATCGCAGTGGGTGCATCGAGTCCCCGGAATCGATGCGCGTTCTTGATGAAGAACCTGTCGACCAGTTCTGGATCCTTGCGGTCGACTTCGAGCATGTCCTCGCGGTCCCGCACCCGCGGTGTACGAGCGCCTTCCGCAACGACATTGCGAGCGAAAGCAACTGCTTCCATCACGAGATCCTGGCCCGGTAGGACGGCATCGAGCAACCCGATCGCCAGTGCCTCCTCCGCCTTGACCTGGCGTCCGCTGGTCATGATTTCGAGTGCAGCGCAAGCGCCAACGAGGCGGGGCAGGCGCTGCGTCCCACCGGCACCAGGCAAGATGCCGAGTTTGACTTCGGGCAGTCCCACGCGGGCCGAGGGAACGGCCACCCGATAATGGCAGGCGAGCGATAGCTCGAAGCCGCCCCCCAGCGATGTGCCGTGGATTGCGGCAATAACCGGTTTGGCGGAATCTTCGATAGCGCTGAACAGTTCGGGAAAGCCAGGTTGCGCGATTGGCCTGCCAAATTCGTTAATGTCGGCTCCCGCCACGAAGGTACGGCCAGCACAGTGAATGACCGCTGCATCGATTGCCGGATCGGCAAGCACTGCTTCCAACTCGGCAAGGAGTCCGGCGCGCAAAGCATGCGAAAGAGCGTTAACCGGTGGATTGTCGAGCGTGATCACTGCCACTCGATCGACAGTGACGCTGGTCGCCGGCCCCGTCACGACGCCTTGCCCCCGATTTCCTCGCGACGGCGCGTAACGCATTCAACTGCGATTGTGGCCATGGCCTTCTTGTCGAGCTTACCCGTGGCGGTCACTTCCATTTCGTCGACCAGGACGAGGTGTTCGGGCCATTTCTTGCGCGAGACGCCCGCCTCGCGCATGTGGGCCAATACAGCGGCGAGATCGAGCTCGCTTGCGCCCGGACGCAAGCGGCAAACGGCGCAAGCCTGTTCTCCGAGCTTGCGCTCCGGCACGGCCACGACGGCCGCCTCGGCAATCGCAGGATGGCGCAGCAGGACAGCCTCGATCTCCGCAGGATCGATGTTGAAACCGCCGCGGATGATCTGATCCTTGATCCTGCCGACAACGCGGATGTAGCCGTCGGCATCGCGCACGATTTCATCGCCGGTAAGATAGTGGCCGCTCGGCGTCATACGCTCTTGTCCGGCACCGAGCCCCTGCGCATAGCCGAGGAAAAGCGAAGGGCCGCGGACCCCGGCCTGCCCACGGGTGCCACGTGGCAGAGCCGCAAGGTCTTCGTCGAAAGCCTCTTCGTCGGTTCCCGCGAAGGGCAGACCGTCGTAGACTTGGCGCCTTTCCAGCGTATCCGCCGGGCGAGTAGAGGCATGCCCCATGCATTCGGACATGCCGAACATGCGCAAGACTTTCAGGCCGAGAATGGCGTTAGCGTCTGCAATCAGTTCGGCAGTCATGGCACTGCCACCTACGGCCATGGCCCGCAGCGGCAGGGTACCGTGCCATTCGCCCATGCGCGCAGCCTCTACCATCGTGAACAGGTGTGTCGGAACGGCGATGGCCCAACCGCAATTGTGCCGTTCGGCGCGGCGCAATGCTTCGGCCGGTACCCAGGGGTCGACGAGGACGAGGGGATGGCCGAGCGAGAGCGCAAAGTGCGCCGTGAAGGTGAAGCCCGGTGCGCTGTCGAGCGGGACGATGCCAAGGATCGCATCGTCCGGTTCGAGTGCTGCAATCGAGGCACAGGCGCGTGTGGCGTAGTTGAGCGCACCGGGCCCGTGCATGACTCCCTTGGGCACGCCGGTGCTGCCCGAAGTGAAACCAATCAGCACGCACGACGCATCGCGTGGGTCCGCGGATCGGGGCGCAGAGACTGCTTCCACGACCACCGCCTCGGGGCCATCGCCAGTGACGCGCGCAACATGGCCGAGAAGTGCTTCGAGTTGCGTCAGGTCTCCTGCTCCCAGCTTCGGAGAAACTGGACAGAACACGGCTTCGAGACGCGAGACGGCGAGTGCCGCGGCGATCGTTGCCGGTGTCTTGTGTGCAACGACAAGAACGCGGCTGCCTGCGCTGACACCGGCGGCGGAAAGCCGCGCGGCGATCTCTTCGGCCAGCGCGGCTATTTCCTTGCGCCGCCAGACCCTATCGTTGCAGTCGACCAGTGCGGCTTTGGTCGGCGCTGCTGCGCTGAGCGAGGCGAACTGTGGCCAGAGCCTGGATTCGTCCCAAGCGAAAGGGGTGTGGCCGCTGTGCTCAGGCAATGGATTGGCCTCCGTCTACGAGGTAGGTCTGGCCGGTGATGAAACTACCTGCATCCGAAGCAAGCAGTGCGAGCGCTCCGCAGACTTCTTCAGGGCGGCCGAAGCGGCGTAGCAGGATGCCCGCCCGGGTCTTTCCCTGGGTCGCAGGGTCGAGTGTCTCGGTCATGCCCGTCTCGATTGATCCTGGCGCGATGGCGTTCACACGAATGCCGTGGCCGGCCCACTGCGCCGCCAGGTCGCTTGTCAGGTGGACGATCGCGGCCTTGCTGGTGGTATATGGGACAACTTGACCGGCATCGGGCTGGTAGGAAAGGAATGCACCGACGGAGGCGACGTTGACGATAGAGCCGCCGCCGTTCCCGATCATGTGGCGTGCGGCGTGACGGCATGCCAGGAACGTGCCGGTTACATTGACATCGATCACCTTTTGCCAGCCCTTGAGCGGAATATCCTGCGGCAGCCCCCACCAAGAGGCACCGGCGTTGTTGATCAGGATGTCCAGGCCGCCCAGTCTTTCAATCGCTTCGGCAATCGCCGTTTCGACCGAGGACTCATCTGCGATATTGCACGCAAGGCCAATCGCCTGGACGCCGAAGCGTTCGGAGATCCGGGCGGCAAGTGCGGCGCAATCCGTTTCGGTACGCGAGGCCAGCGCGACACTGCAGCCTAGGTCCGCCAGAGTCGCCGCCATCGCTTCGGCGAGCGCGCCGCGCCCGCCGGTGATGAGGGCACGCTTGCCGTCGAGTCGGAAGCGCCGCGTCGCAAATCCTGGAGAGAAATCAATCATCGGTCACTTCCACCGTCTGTTCCGGCGAGCAGATCAACCTCATCGGTGAGCAGGATGATTCGCCGTCCTCCCATCCCTTTGGTCTGACGGGTGGCGATCTTCCACTCTTCCGATGCAAAGGCAGCATCAAGCGCTGCCTGGTCCGGAAAAGTCAGGACAGCATGGCCGTCCCAGCCTGGAGCCTCGGGATTGTCGAAGTCCGTCTTCACCACTCCGTGGCGGTAGGCGACGAGACCCGGCAGGACCCTGGCGGCGTCGGCATGCGGGCCGCGCCACCAGGCAGTGAACTGGTCCTGTGTCCAATCGCTAGGCCGGCTGGCCAGGACGACCATGCTAACAGGCATGGCTTATTTACCCGTCCAGACGGGCTCACGCTTCTCGAGGAATGCAGCAACGCCCTCCTTCGCGTCCGCCGAATGATGGACGACATTGCAGGTCATTGTCTCGAGCGTGATGAGCGAGTTGGTATCGGCGTCCATGCCGCGGTTGACGGCCATCTTGGTCATCCACATGCAGAACGGGCTCTTGTCGATTAGCGGAGCACAGAAGTCCTGGATCAGCTGGTCGAGCTGGTCTGCAGGGGCGGAGGCGTTGCAAAGGCCCCACTCGACGCATTCCTTGCCTGAAAGCAATTTGCCGGTGAGCATCAGTTCCTTCGATTTGCGCATGCCGATATAGCGCGGCAGGCGATAAATCGGGCCGGCGCCGCCGAACAGCGCGCGGCGGATGTGGAAGTCGCCGATCTTGGCTTCGTCGGCGGCAATGCCGAAGTCGCAGGAGATGAAGAGCTCGAAGCCGCCGGCTACCGCGTAGCCTTCGACGCAGGCGATCGTCGGCTTCTTCATGTTGTAAATCTTGTCGTACGTGCGTGCCGAATCGATGGCGAGCTGCAGCGAGGTGCTGGTCTCGTGCAGGACCGGGCCGACGAGCTGCCCGAGGTCGGCGCCGGCGCAGAAGGTGTTGCCGCGGCCGCGGAATACGACCGCAAGGACCGAGTCGTCTTCTGCGGCCCTGTCGACGGCTGCCTCCAGTTCGCGAAGAAGCTGCGGGCTGACGCAGTTCTTTACGTGTGGGCGATTGAGCCAGATCGTGCAGATGCCGTTATCGGCGACTTCGTACTGGATGACGTCTTTCTCGGGTTCCATCTTTCTTCTCCGTAACAGTTTAGTTTTTATCGATGATTGGTTGGTTTCCTCAGCAGGCGATCCCCCCTTCCTCTGGAGGGGCGAGCATGCCCCCAACGGCCATCCAGGCAGCGATTCCCGCGGCCGGAACTGCGCAAAGCACCGCTTCGGCAATCTCGGCGTCGGTAGCTCCCGCGTTGCGGGCGCCGCGTACATGGGTAGCGGCCATCGGGCTGTAGCCAGCGGCCAGTATGGCGAGCAGAAGGAGCTCTCCATACTTGGGAGTAAGAGGATTGGCGTCGATGCTGCCCCGGCGCATCAGGTAATAGCCGTCAGCTGCGCGCGGACAGAGCCGAAGCAACTGCTTGAGCGGGGGCGGGACATTGCCGAAGTAGGAGACGAAGTTTTCCTGGGCTTCGCCGGGAGCGGCTTCGGGCAGGGGTTTCGGATCATGCTGGGGCGGGGCACCGTAAACTCTTTCGAGAATCGAAGAGAAGTCTTGCGCTGCAGCTTCGCCACGCAAACTTGCCAGTACGATTAACCCAGAGACAGCTTCGTCGAGCTTCAAACCGAGACCGGCACCGCGAGCCAGTTCGCGTTCAGCCAGGACGTGATGGCGTCGATCTATTGCCGCCACCGCCGCGAATAGTGCCTTGTACAGGGCAGGCACTGCACCGTCGGTGTCGACTACCTCGCGGAAGGCAGAAAACCCGGCGAGGGTATATGGCGCCACGTCTTGCAAGAGCGCGTTCTGCAGCAATGGACTTATTGTCATGTCGTTCCTCTCTTGCCTCCTCAAATGCTCGACCGACTGGTCGGGCGTCAACCGAAAATTTTTTCACTAACCAAATTGACAGCCGAACGGTCGGTCGATTAATTACCACTCGACCGGTCGGTCGAATGTACCGTATGGGTTTGGCCATCAGCGAACCAACCGCAGTGCGTGGGAGAGAAGAAAAGTGGACTTCGGGCAATCTGCCAATTCGGTCGCGTGGATGGAGCGCGTGCGCGCCTTTATGGACGAGCACATCGTACCTGCCGTTCCGATCTACCACAGCCAGCTCGCCGAGATTGACCGTTGGGCCGAGGTGCCGCCAATCTTCGACGAACTCAAGGCTAAGGCGCGAGAAGAGGGGCTGTGGAACATCTTCATGCCGCCCAGCGAGCATGATGACGAGTATTTTACCAGTGTGGGGCTCTCCAATGTGGAGTATGCACCCATAGCGGAACTCATGGGGCGCATTTCGTTCGCAAGCGAAGTGTTTAACTGCATGGCACCGGATACGGGCAACTTCGAAGTCCTGCACCGCTACGGTACGCATGAGCAGAAGGCACGCTTCATGGTTCCGCTGCGCGACGGGGAAACCCGGTCGGCCTTCCTCATGACCGAGCCTGCCGTTGCCTCCTCGGACGCGCGAAACATTCAGACGGATATTCGCCGGGAAGGCGATGAATACGTGATCAACGGCCGCAAGTGGTGGTCATCCGGTGCAGGTCATCCGCGCTGCGACTTCTTCATCGTGATGGGCAAGACAGATCCGGAGGGCGAACCTTATCGGCAGCAGTCGATGGTCCTCGTTCCGCGCGACACGCCGGGCGTTACGCTCGTGCGTTACCTGCCGGTCTTCGGTTACGATCACGCGCCGCACGGCCACTTCGAAGTTGCCCTCGAGAATGTGCGGGTACCCGTTGAAAACATTCTCGTGGGAGAGGGCGCCGGCTTCGAGATTGCGCAGGGGCGATTGGGGCCGGGTCGCATTCACCACACGATGCGGAATATCGCGTCGATGGAAGTGGCGCTCGAAAAGACCTGTAGGCGTCTGCTTTCGCGCCGCACTTTCGGGAAAGCTATCGCGGAGCATTCGGTCTGGGAGGAGCGCATAGCGCGCGCGCGCTGCGAGATCGAAATGTCGCGTCTCCTCTGCCTCAAGGCGGCGCACATGATGGACACTGTCGGTAACAAAGCGGCTCGCGCGGAAATCGCGATGATCAAGATTGCCGCGCCCAAGATTGCCCAACGCATCGTCGACGAGGCGATTCAGGCTCACGGCGGTGGCGGCGTCAGCGACGATTTCGGCCTCGCCGAACTCTATGCCAACACCCGCATCGTTCGTCTGACCGACGGCCCCGATGAAGTTCACGAACGCCAACTGGCTCGGCTTGAACTTCGCAAGTACCGGGAGACTTCCCAGTGAGCGCATCGCCCGCAAATGTAAGCAAGGCAGAGGCGATGATCGGGAGCACTCACGCCGTCGCCGCAAATGCGGCGTTCGACGAGGCGCGCCTGGTTGCTTATCTCGAGGGAAGGATCCCCGGGTTTTCGGGGCCGATCAAAGTCGAGCAGTTCGCTGGTGGCCAGTCGAACCCGACGTACCGGCTTACTACATCAGATGCTCAGTACGTGCTGCGGCGCAAGCCAGCCGGCGTCCTTCTCAAGTCGGCGCACGCGGTCGACCGGGAGTTTCGCGTGACGCGCGCCTTGTTCGAAGTGGGCCTGCCGATTGCCGAGCCACTGGTGCTCTGCGAAGACGACGATGTTATCGGCACGATGTTCTTCGTCATGCGCTACGTGCCGGGTCGCAGCTTCTGGGATCCCATGATGCCGGGTCTCGATCCGGCAGAGCGTGCAGCGATCTACGATTCAGCGAACGAGACGCTCGCCCGCCTGCACATGGTCGACTTTGCGGCTCTCGGTCTTTCGGATTACGGGCGCCCTGGCAATTATTTCGCGCGGCAGATTTCGCGCTGGTCGCGTCAGTATGAATCTTCGCGTACGCAGAACATTCCAGAGATGGACCGG
Source organism: Novosphingobium sp. PP1Y (assembly GCF_000253255.1). NCBI lineage: Bacteria > Pseudomonadati > Pseudomonadota > Alphaproteobacteria > Sphingomonadales > Sphingomonadaceae > Novosphingobium > Novosphingobium sp. PP1Y. The sequence continues at coordinate 1,352,944 of NC_015580.1, forward strand.
TTGATCGAGTGGCTACCCACGGCGATTCCGGATACGGGCGATACGACCGCGATCATCCACGGCGACTTTTCCTTCCATAACCTGCTGATCCATCCGACTGAGCCGCGTGTCTCGGCAGTCATCGACTGGGAACTCTCAACTCTCGGCGACCCACTGGGCGACCTGACCTACCACATGCTCGAATGGTTTCGGCCGGCGGGGGTCGATGTGCGCGGTACACTCAAGGGCGCGGACCTCGCCGCACTCGGTATCCCGGATGCCGACGAATATGCCCGCCGCTACTGTGAGAGGACGGGGCTCAAATCCGACCCGACGGCGCCGTTCTATGAGGCTTTCAACCTCTTTCGCGTCGCCGCGATCCTGCAGGGCATCGCGGGACGTGCGCGCGACGGTGTGCAAACCGCAGAGAATGCGCAGGAAGTCATTACTCGCATCGAACCGCTCGCACGTGCCGCCTGGCACGCGGCGAGGGAGGCTGGCGCCACCTGATGAGCTCGGCTTCCAGGAAACACAATTAACGGAAGTGCACACACAAAGGCATTTGGGGAGAGGTTGATTATGAAGCAGCATAACTTCGTTCGGATCGCATTGCTTTGCACGACAGCCGGACTCGCATGTTCGCCGGCAGCCGCGCAGACGGCGCCGCAGGATGGACCGGCTGGCGAGGCCTCGGCAAAGGCGGTGGAGGAAATCGTTGTCACGGCGACGCGGCGCGCTGAAAGGCTGCAGGACGTGCCGATCGCCGTCAGCGCGGTGAATGCGGAGCAGATTCAGGCGCAGCGCATCGATAACTTCGCCTCGATGACGCGCATTACGCCCGGACCGACGTTCGTTCCGGTGAAGGGAACCTCGACGACGACATTCCAGATCCGCGGCAAATCGACGACCAATGACGCGCCAGGGCTTGAAACTCCCGTCGGCGTTTACATTGACGACATCTATTATGGTACCTTGGCCTCCTTCGACACGAACCTGTTCGATGTCCAGCAGGTCGCCATTCTGCGCGGTCCTCAGGGCACCACGTTCGGTCGCAACGCCGTCGGCGGTGCGGTGCAGATTACAAGCAATCCGGCGCAGCTCGGCCGAAACGATGGTCGGATCACGATGACTGGGCTCGTGAACGATGCCGGACAGCCAGGCATTGAGACCGACGGTTACTTCAACGTCGCTCTCAATGAAAACCTGGCGGCTCGATTTGCCTATGGCATCAAGAACAACGGCGGCTACCAGAAGAACCTCACGACCGGCCACTATCTCGACGATAACAAGGTCCAGAGCGTGCGCGGCTCTCTTGCATGGCAGGCTTCGGATTCGCTGAAGGTTTCGGCGAGCGCGTCCTATACGCACCGTGGCGGATACGGCAGCGGTGCAGTGATCGTCGGTCCCGGTGCGCTGGCAGCCCAGGTGCAAGCGGCAAACGGAGGGGACTTGCACAAGACTCTTCTCGATACCGACGGCTCGACGCGGCGCGACTTGTTTGCCGGCATTCTCAAGCTGGATTACGAGACAGGCATCGGAACCATTACCTCGATCACCGGCTATCGCTGGATGGATGCGGCGTTCATTGAGGATGCCGACGGGGGGCCGTTGCCGCTCAATACGCCTTCAATCAATTATAACAACGAGAGCCAGATCAGTGAAGAGGTTCGCTTCACGTCGAATTGGGGTGGCCCCTTCAGTCTGCTCGCGGGGGTCTATGTCGGCTACGAGAACCTCTATAAGGGCATTCAGTTCAATTTCGACGGGACGTATCCAGAATCCTACCTTTCGGTCCTGACCAAAGGTGCGTTGGCCTCGCAGCTCGTCGAAGGGCGCATCCACAATTTCAGCGTCGGACCCTTCGTCGAGGGCAAGTACAAGCTTACCGACCAGCTTTCGCTGACTGCGGGCGTGCGCTACGCCTACGAGAAGAAGGACGGTTATACCCGGCACACCGGCTCCTCTCCGTTCTATGGGGCCCCATTCTTCACCGAGCTCGGCAAGGGCGGGGCGACGAATTCATGGTCGGCATTCACTCCGCGCTTCATCCTCGACTACAAGCCGGCGCGTGACATTTCGTTCTACGCCTCAGCGTCGAAGGGCTTCCAGGGTGGCGGGTGGGTGCTGACCGCGCCCAATGAGATCAAGGCGCAAGTGCCCCTCAAGGCTGAGACGACATGGAGCTACGAAATCGGCACCAAGTCGTCGTTTTTCAACAACCTGCTGACTGCCAACATCGCGGCCTATATCGCCGATACCAAGAATCTGCAGGTCCGCTCCCTCGTCGATGGTGTCCTTACCGACAGCAACGCTGGCAGTGAGCGCGTCAAGGGCGTCGAGGTCGAGACAAAGCTCAACCCGGTTCAGGGGCTGTCGATCGGAGCCAATTACGCGTACACCGATGCTTATTACTCCACTTTCCAGGGTTGCGCAGCAGGAGGGGCCGACTGCAGCGGGAACCAGGTTCCCTTCACACCGAAGCACGCCTTCACCGCCATGCTGGATTACACGAAGGAACTGGATAGCGGCGCGCGCATCACGTTCCATTTCGACGACAAGTGGGCCAGCGCGTACCAGCTGGTGGCGACCAATGCGAACCAGATCGGCGTTCCCTATACCAAGCAGAAGAACGTCGGGAACGTCTCGATTTCATACTCGCCGCCGAGTGGGGCCTGGGACATCCGTCTGTGGAGCACGAACGTCTTCAACAAGACTTATGCGGCCAACGGCCTCAATTACTACTTCTACCAGCTTTCGCCCTCGGAAGTTGCCGCAACTCCAGCCGCTCAGCGAGACGTCGAAAGGCTGGCCATCGCGCCATCGCGTGTAATCGGAATTACATTGAACGCACGTTTCGGTCAGTGATCTTGGCTTAAGGTCCGGGCGCAGGGGATGAATACTCTTGCGGCCGGACACGCCGAACAGATAAATGATTTGGGAAGAAGGACCGAAATGCCGCATAGCGACCATGTATCGTCCGTGCGAAACCGAAGGGTCGCTCTGCTCGTCCTGCTGCTGGTCTCAATCTTCAATTACGTCGATCGGACCATAATCTCGATCCTGCAGGTGCCGATCAAGCGCGACCTGGCCTTGAGCGATGCGCAGCTCGGGATGATGACCGGTCTTGCCTTCGCGCTTTTCTACTCCACGATGGGCGTGCCGATCGCACGGCTTGCCGACCGTTTTAACCGCAAATATGTCATTGTCGCCTCGCTTGCCCTGTGGAGTGCGATGACCGCGCTCGGAGGCTTCAGCTGGAGCTTTACCTCGATCGTCTTCTTCCGCATCGGGGTGGCGTTGGGTGAGGCAGGCAGCATTCCCGCAAGCCATTCCGTCATCGCAGATTATTACGAACCCGCCCGGCGCGGCACCGCCCTTGCATTGTGGGGGATGGCCCTTCCGATCGGCGTAATGCTAGGCTACCTATCCGGGGGGTGGATCGCACAAGCCATTGATTGGCGCGCCGCAATGTGGATTATCGGTGGCACGGGCCTGTTGTTGGCGCCGATATTGCTCGCCCTGTTGAAGGAGCCGCCCCGCGGGCGTTTCGATATTGGTTCGGAGGTCGAGCTACCCGGACTGCGGCAAGGCTTCGCGATCATGCTGGCGCGGCCGAGTCTTCTGTTTCTCTTCGCGGGCGGCGCACTCAATAACTTCGTACTTTCGATCGCGCTGAACTGGAACGCACCGTTCTATGCGCGCCTCCACCATATGTCGCTGGGCGAAGTGGCAACGGCGCTTGCATTCATGGTGGGCCTGGGCGGTGGCGCCGGTATCCTTGCCGGCGGTTGGGTCACGGATCGCATTGGCCAGAAGCGGCAGGCCCGCAAGCCGATCATCATGGCGCTGGTGGCCATGGCCGTGTGTCCTGCAACGCTTCTGCAAGTTCTTTCTCCCTCGCTCGAGGTCTCGTTGCTCGGCAGCGCGTTCGCGGTGTTTTTCCTGTTCTTCTACTACAGCCCTATCATTGCGCTTTGCCTTGCTCTCGTTCCGCCCGGCATCCGGGCCTTCACGACCTCGGTGCTGCTTTTGACGGTCAACATCGTCGGTTTGGGATTGGGGCCCTGGCTTGCCGGTTTGCTGAGCGACACGATCGGGGGTGAAGAAGGGCTCAGGGTCGCCATGGCAGCGTTCTCCTTCGTTGCTATCGGTGCGGGAGGCTGCTTCCTTCTCGCTGCTCGCACTTATACGCGGGATCTCTCGCGCTGATCCGACAGGGAGCATTGGCCCATGGCCAGAACCACGAGATCGATCCCTTTGCTCGGTGCGCTCGTTTTGTCAGCCTGCGTCCAGCCGCCTCACAATGCGACCCCCACCCAGACACAGGTACTTGCCGCTCAGCCGGTCTCTCTGGTCGGCGCTGAGACGACCGAACAGATCTTTTCCGGTGAGAGCATGGATCCTTATGTACTCGCCTTGCGCGCTACGGTGTGGGGGTATCCGCTCGTACGGGCCGCCCAGTTGCGAGTGAAGGCCACTCAACCGGAGCACCCTTTCTCCCAAAGGCCTGCCACGCTTGCGACGGCGCCGCTCAACCGCCTTGGTCGTGCCCGCGCTCTTGCCGACCCCAAGACGCGCATCGGCGTAGCGCCCAACAACGATACCCTTTACGTTCTGGCATTCCTCGACACTGACGAGGGGCCATTCCTGCTGCGAACTCCCGATTTCGGTGCGCGCTACTATACCTTCCAGTTCGGGGAGGCCGACAGTTCGACGCAGTACTCCTACGGCCAGTCAACGCATGGAGCGAAGCTGCCGCAGATCGCGGTTGTCGCGCCGAAATACATGGGACCGATCCCGCGAGGCGCACTCGTCGTACGTAGCCGGCAGCGCTACATGATGATCGCAGGCCGCATATTGGTAAACGGCGAGGCGGATCTGCCAGCGGTGCACGCGCTCCAGGACAGGATTGAGTTGGATCGTTGGCTCGGGCCGGATCGGATCGAGAAGGCGCCAGTCACGGCACAGCGGGTGTTGCCAGGTGGCCTCGTTGCGGATCCCGAGCCATTTGACTTTCTAAGCGATCTTGGCGCGGTGCTGCAGGATTGGCTCCCCATGCCTCAGGACGCGAAGATTATCGCGCCGCTCGCCCGAATAGGTCTGACGCGTGAGAACGGCTTTCTACCGTCCCTTCTCGACGAGGCGGAGCGCAATGCGGTTGAGCGCGGGGTAACCGATGGTTTCGCCGTGATCCGTGCCAAGACAGCGAATCTGGGCGAGCTTTCACGCGGATGGTCGACGAGCTTCGCCGGCTCACGTTTCGGAGGCGATTACCTTCTGCGTGCTGCCGTCGCGATGGATCAGATCTACGTCAACGACAAGGACGAGGCGCTTTACCCTGTCGCGCATTTCGACGGCGACGGCGCGGCGCTGGATGGTCGCAAGGATTATGTGATCTGCTTCGCGAAGAACCAGTTGCCACCGGTAGGCGCGTTCTGGTCGATCACCATGTACTATGCCAAGGGATTCCTCGTCCCGAATTCCATGCAGCGCTATTCGATCGGAGACCGAACACCGGGTATTCGCTACGGAGCGGACGGCTCGCTTCGCATCTACGTCCAGAGCGAGAACCCGGGGCCCGGGCGCGAAGCAAACTGGTTGCCCGCGCCTCGAGAGGGGTTCATGCTGATGATGCGGTTATATCGGCCTTTGCCGCCTGCGGCCAAAGGCCAATGGCATCCGCCTGCGATCATGCCGGTGGAAGAGGTTGACCCGGCCGCTTGCCCTGCAGGCTGACCTCTGCCGGCCTCAGGCCGCGTCTTGCAGAGCCAGCCTGTCCCAACCCGTCGCTGCACCGCCGTCGCTGCGCGTCAGCACGAGTACGCGTCGCAAAGCCCGTCCGACGGCCAGTTCGTCGGTGACTCCCATACCGCCATGGAGTTGCACCGCGTCCTCGGCCAACCCTTGTGCCGCCTCGGCGATGAAGGCGCTGGCCATGGCCGAATTGCGAACGAACTGGCCCGCATCGCTCAGCGCTGCGCGCAGCAGCAAGGAACGGGCTTGTTCCAGCGAGATATAGAGCCGGGCGCAGCGGTGCTGGATTACCTGAAAGCTGCCGATCGGCTTGCCGAACTGCAGGCGTTGCCTGACGTAATCGACGGTCAGGCCGAGCAGCGTCTCCATCGTGCCCACAAGTTCGGCGCTCGCGGCGATGCCTGCCAGTGCATGCGCTCGTTCGAAGTCGCCAGAAGCATGGGATAGGAATTCGGCCTTTGCATCCCCGACCTCGAGGTTCGCCGCAAGGCTCCCGTCGGCGAGGCGAACGGGTGTGCGTTGTACGCCGGGTGCGTCGGCCTCGATCAGCGCCAGCTCTCCAGATTCGAGCTGCAGCAGAAAGCCCGATGCTGTCATGCCGTCGCGCACAAGGCCTATTTTGCCCGTTACCCGTCTATCCTGCCGTCTCCCGCCCTGCGCGTATCCGAAGGTTGCTTCGCCCGAAGCGATCGCTTCTCCCCAATGGCCGGCCGATTCGCCGCTTGCGCCCGCGCCGATCAGTGCGCCGGCCATTACTACGCCCTGAGCGAGCGGGGTTATGGCAAGCGCGGTGCCGAAGGCTTCGGCCGCAAGCATGACGTCCTTTGCTGCGCCGCCCATTCCACCCATGCTCTCCGGCAGGAGAAAGGCGAAGAGCCCCAGCTCGCCCAGCGCCAGCCAGTCCGCCTTCGGCATAGGGCCATGCGCCAGGCCAGCGCTCTCGCCCCGATCGGAGAGAAACCGGCGCAACATGTCGCAGACCATGGCCTGCTCTTCACTGGGTGCGAAATTCATGGCTTCACAGCGCCTCGATCAGCGTGGCGTTGGCTATCCCACCACTTTCGCACATCGTCTGCAGGCCATAGCGTTTGCCCCGGGCCCGCAGTGCATGGATCAAGGTCGTCATGAGCTTGGTGCCGGTCGCACCGAGCGGGTGGCCGAGCGCGATCGCGCCGCCGTGGATATTGACCTTCGCAAGGTCGGCGCCGAGCGCCTTGGCCCAGGCAAGCGGAATCGAGGCGAAGGCCTCGTTCACCTCGAACAGGTCGATATCGCCGAGCGAAAGCCCGGCCCGCTGAAGCACGCTGCGCGTTGCCGGGATCGGTTCTTCCAGCATGATGACCGGGTCGCCTGCGGTGACCGCCATGTTCACCACTCTTGCAATTGGCGTGAGACCATGTGCCTTGACCGCTTCGGCAGACGCGACAAGCACACCTGAGGCGCCGTCGCAGATCTGACTTGCCGTCGCGGCCGAAAGCGTTCCCTTTCCGCCGATCAGCTTGACCTGCGCGAGCGACTCCATGGTGGAATCGGCGCGTATCCCTTCGTCGGTTTCGTGGCTACCGCTTGTGCCGTCCTCCGCTTCGTAAGCGATCGGGACGATTTCCTTGGCGAAAGCGCCGTTCTGGGTTGCGGCGGCGGCGCGGCGATGGCTTTCGAGCGCGAAGGCATCGTGATCCTCGCGCGTAAAACCGTATTTGTCGGCAATCAGCTGTGCGCCGGCGAACTGGTTGAACGCGGGCACGCCGAAGCGCTCCTTGATCGCGGGTGAGAAAGGATCGGCATTGATGCCACCGGCTTGTGCCAAAGTGATTGCGGACCCCATCGGGACGCGCGTCATGCTTTCGACACCGCCCGCGACAACTAGATCCTGCATGCCCGACATGACGGCCTGCGCGGCGAAATGCAGTGCCTGCTGCGAGGAACCGCACTGGCGATCGATTGTCACACCGGGCACACTCTGTGGCAGGCTGGAGGCCAGCACGACGTTGCGAGCGAAGGCAAAGCACTGCTCGCCTACCTGGCTGACACAGCCGATGATCACATCGTCGATCGCGGCGGGATCGACTTCGGCATCGGCAACGAGAGCGTCGAGTACGGCGGCGCCCAGGTCCGCTGGGTGCCAGCCGGCAAGACGGCCATTGCGGCGGCCCCCGGCGGTGCGGCGGGCGGAGACGATATAGGCTTCAGGCATGGTCTCTTCTCTTTCTTATGGTGTCTTGTCAGGTCAAAGGCCGAGCGCGGCCTTGGCAATGATGTCCAGCTGGATTTCGCTCGTTCCGCCGAAGATCGACCAGGCCCGGGCATTCAGATAACGCGCGGCAGCGGCCTGGGCCTCGGCGCAGGCGATGGGCGCGGTTGCCCGCTCGCCGTAGAGCGGGCGCTCGGCCGGCAGCTGAAGTCCTGCCAGGCCGAAGGCGTCGACCCCCAGAGTCTCGAGCTCCTGGCGAATTTCGGAAGCTATCAGCTTTGTTGCAAAGGTACGCGGCCCCGGCTTTGCTCCGCCCTCGAGTTCGACCAGTGTGCGAAGTTCGGTGAGTTCAAGTGCACAGGCTTGGGCCTCTATGCGGGCAGCACGCAATGCAAGTGTGGCGGGCAGGGGAGGCGCCGCTTCGCGCAGCCGGCTCAAGTCTGCCAAAAGTTGAGGCGCGAAGGTTGAGCCACCGCGTTCATTTTCCAGCAGGAACTTGGCAATGGTCCAGCCTTGGCCCTCTTCGCCGATGCGATTGGCGACGGGCACCCGGACTTCGTCGAGGAAGACTTCGTTGAGCTCATGATCGCCCGAAGCCGAGAGGATAGGACGGACCGAGATGCCGGGGCTCGTCATGTCGATGAGCAGGAAGCTGATACCCGCTTGGGGCTTCACCTCGAAGTCGGTGCGTACAAGGGCAAATAGCCAGTTCGCGTACTGGGCCTGGGTGGTCCAGATTTTCTGGCCGGTCACGACGTATTCATCGCCCTCACGCACCGCTCTGGTGCGAAGGCTGGCCAAGTCCGAGCCCGAGCCGGGTTCCGAGAAGCCTTGGGCCCAGACGTGCTCGGCGCTCCTCAGGCGAGGAAGGTAATACGTTTTTTGCGCCTCGGTGCCGAAAGTGTAGAGCACGGGGCCGACGAGTTTCAGGCCCATGCCCGGCAGGATTGGCGCACCGGCTTCGGCACATTCCTTTTCGAAGATCCAGCGTTGGATCGGGCTCCAGCCAGGGCCTCCGGCGGATGCTGGCCAGTGGTAGACGAGCCAGCCCTTTGCATCGAGAATAGCCTGCCATTCGCGCGCGATGTCGGGTTCGGCGAAGACTCCCGTTGTAAGCGCTGCTCCGCGCTTGAGGTCGTCCGTCAGCGCTTGGGCGAGAAAGGCTCGGACTTCATGACGGAAGGCTTCCTGAAATGGTGTGAGTGACAGGTCCATAATCAATCTCAGCGTTCGAGGATCGCGACGGCGGAAACGCCCGGCGCGCCATAGACGTGGCTGTATCCGAGCCGCGGTCCCTGTCCGTCACGACCGGCGACCTGGCGCGCGCCAGCGCGGCCGGTAAGCTGGACGAAGTTCTCGTAGACCTGGCGCAGGCCAGATGCACCGATTGGCTCACCGCATGCCAGGCAACCGCCATCCGTATTGACCGGAAGTGCGCCGTCGATGCGGGTGCGTCCCTCGGCAATCCACTTGCTCTGCTCGCCGTCGATGCAGAAGCCGTTTTCGGCCATGTGCATGATCTCTGCGCCTGCCTCGGTGTCCTGTAACTGAGCGATGTCGATGTCCTCAGGCCCCACACCAGCCATCTCGTAGGCAGCTTTCGCGGCGAGCGTGGTGGGAGAGCCTCCGCGTTCTATGTCGAGCCCCGGGCTGAATACCTCGAAGGACCCGGGCGGGCGCGTGCGGACGGCCGCAGCCCGGAGCCTGACGAACGGCAGTCCCATTGCTTTCGCGCGCTTTTCGCTGGCGAAGACGAGCGCTACGCCGCCTTCTGCTGGCGAGCAGAACATGAATTTGGTGAGAGGGTCGCTCACCATGGGCGAGTTCAGAATGGTCGTACGATCGACCGGCTCGCGCCGCCAGGCATGGTGGGCGAGCGCTCCGTTTGCGAAAGCCTTTTCGGCGACCGCCCCAAGCGTGTCGGCGGCTATGCTATAGTTCGCCATGTAGCGCTGAATCTTCATCGCGAAAAACTGCGTCGTCAGCATGAGACCTGTTTCGCCGTACCAATCGGGTAATCCCCAATCGGCTGGTAATGGCGAGAAGGAACCGCGCGGGTGCTTGTCGAAGCCCACTGCGATGCCAAGGTCGAACTGCCCCGACTGGATCGTGTTGTATGCGCCGAACATGGCCGATCCGCCGGTGGCACAGCCGTTGGCAACATTGATGAAGGGCAGGCCGGTCAGACCAAGCTCGGAAACCATTGTGTCGGCATTGCCGGCTTCGTCCGAACCGCCATAGGCAAACTGTACCTGGCTCCATTCGAGTCCCGTCGCGGCGAGGGCCTGGCGCACGGCATAAGCCCCTTGTTCAAGTCCGGAGCGTTCTGGCGTGCGACCGAAAGGGTGGATGCCGGCGCCGATGATGCACACTTCCGTCACGTGGCGCTCCCTTCCATGGGTGCGAATGCAAAGGTTGTGCGCCTCTCGCCGCCAGCCAATTCGAAGCTGAGAGGCACGAGCCGCATCGGCATACCGAGGTGTAACGCGTCGAAGGCGACGTCGGTCAGGCGGGTCTCAAGAATCAGCGCACCATCGAGCTCGACATAGCCGACGGCATACGGCTCGAAGGTGTCTGACCCGGCATAGGGCGGCGACTTTGGCCGGAAGCGCTGTACGGTCCAGGACCACAGCCTCCCTTCGCTTGGCAGGACGACATGCTCGTAGCGCGCGTCGGCGGCTATCTTGGGCGGAAATACGATACGGCCGCTTGCGATTTCGCGCGAGGCGGCAAGGGCAATTTTGCCGCCAATCTCGACAATTATCTCTGAATCGATGGGCGGTGCTGGACTTGTTGGCATGAGTGCTCTCCTGCCAATAGGCCTATCGCCCAGAACTCCGATTGGCTTCTGACCATTGCGACAGAAGGCGTATCTTCCCCCTCGCCGGAAGGCTCGTTCGGCTAGCGCAACATCCCGAGAAATCCGAGTTGGGCAGCCTTGAAAAGCGTCTGGTCGCGATTGACCGCATCGAGCTTCACCGATGCCGAGCGGATATGGAACCGCACAGTCGTGCGTTGCAGCCCGAGGATGATGCCGATCTCGTCATTGGTTTTGCCGGCTGCGGCCCAGCGCAGGCATTCAACTTCGCGTTTGGTAAGAGAAACCGGATGAGGGCCGGCGGACCTGGTCCAATTCAGCTTGACGTAGCAACACACGAATGCGCGAGCGAGTTCCCCGACCTGGTCGGCATAGGCATATTGTGCCGAAAGGTCGTCTTCAAATGGGTCGTGCGAAAGGAAACTAGCCGCAGCGATTTGTCCGAACGGCAGATGGATCGGTACCACGAGCGCGGCGCGCGTCAGTGCGCGAGCTTCGAAATCGGTGCGGTCGACCAGATCAAGAAGGGGGTTGGGCAGGCGCGTGCGGAAGCCCTCGGCATTGCACCAGAAAGGCTCGGCTTCCACCCGACATGCGAGTGCAAGTGGCGAGGTCAGGGCAAGTTGCGGTGCTTCCCACCAGCGCGGTTCGTCGTTTCGGAAACCGAAGACTTCGGTAGCGAGTACGGCGCCACTGCTGTCGCGCATTGGTTCACGCACAGCGATATTGTGCGTTATAGCCGTGCGCAGTCCGCAAATGTCCTCGACCGCGAAACGCAGTGTCGTGGCCGCTTTGCGAATGCCGTCCACGCTGTCGAACCGGACGTCGGACACCTGCTTGTTGGTCATCGCGATCCCGCACGCCTGTCAGCGTCGGCACAATCCCTCGAAAAACGGCCTGCACAGGGCATCGGCGACATCCTCAGGCTTTCTCTTTTTGGCGACCTGAGGATACCACTTGTAGGCCCAGTTGCACATGCCGAGAAAGCCGTAAACGGTCAGGACCGGATCGCACTCTATGAAGTGCTTGGATTCAATGCCCCTCGCGATGATGGACTGGATGCGGTTGAAATAGTCCTGACGGCGCGAGCGTATTTCTTGCCTCTGCGGGCCTTCAAGGTCCGTGTAGTGATCCATGAAAGCGCGAACGTAGCCGGGATGTTCGGCGATTTCGCGCAAGATGTCGATGCAGGCCAGCCGAAGAAGGCGGGACGGTTCAATCGAGGGATCGCTTGCGTCGAGCCCATCGATCAGCGCGGTTATATGCGCATCGTGAATGGCATATAGAATCGCCTGCTTGCTCGAAAAATAGTGGTATAGCGTCGGCTTGCCCAAGCCCACTTCGTCGGCGATCATCTGCATGGACGCGCCGTGGTAGCCAACCTTGTCGAACAGGCTGGCGCAATGTTTCAGGATCTCATTGCGCTTTTCATCGTGCGCTTCAGTTGTCTGTCGCTTCTTTGTATTTTGCCGTGGCATGTCCGGTGTTCTCGCCCTTTCACCGCATTGGACTGTAATCCGCCGCGTCGTTCGTCATCCAATTCTGCGGGCGTTTGCCGCAATACGAGCCATAGTCTCCCAAACCAGAAGATCACACTCTTGCCAAGCATGTTCTCGACCGACTGATCGGTTGTGTATCGCTACAAGCCCGATTCGACCGGCTGTCTCGCCTTTCCGTCGCCCAAATGGTCAGTTCGACGATCTGATGTCGATCGCTAAGGCGGACCGGTTCGAGTTTAACCGACAGCTGAATGGCGGGCGTGTCGCCTATCCATCGCCGTGCGGGCAAGGGAGAGAGTGAATGGTCGATCTTAACGGGAAGGTGGCTCTGGTAACCGGCGCGAGTTCCGGCCTCGGACGCCATTTCGCCAAGGTGCTGGCGGCACACGGCGCGCATGTCTTTGTTGCGGCGCGGCGGCTTGATGCACTTGCTGCACTGGCAGGAGAGATCGGCAGGGCGGGGGGCACCTGCGAGGCCCTGTCGCTGGACGTGACCGATTCGACCTCGGTGGAAAGCGCTTTCGCCGCCATCGCCGCGCGCGCGCCTGCTCCTCCCTCGATCCTTGTCAACAACGCTGGCGTCGCGCAGACTCGCGCTGCCCTGGACGTCGGACCAGAAGACTGGAATGCGGTCCTCGGGCCAAACCTCACCGGCGCATTCTTCGTCGCGCAGCAGGCCGCACAAGCCATGCGCGGGCATGGTGGCAGCATCATCAATATCGCCTCGATCCTTGGCGAGCGGGTGTCCAAGGGACTGGCTGCCTACGCCGCAAGCAAAGCTGGGTTGATCCAGTTGACCAAGGCGCTCGCGCTCGAGTGGGCGCCGCTGGGGGTCCGGGTCAATGCTTTGGCGCCCGGCTACCTCGAGACTGAATTGAACCGTGATTTCTTTGCCTCCGATGCAGGCCAGAGACTGATCGCGCGCATTCCGCAGCGCCGCCTCGGAGAACTGGAAGACCTGGATGGACCGCTGCTGCTGCTAGCCTCGGAACAATCTCGCTACATGACCGGGTCGGTCATTGCTGTCGACGGCGGCCATCTGGTGAGTGGTCTTTAGGGTAGAGTAATTCCGATCGCAGCGGTCAGGCGTCCATTGCTGTCGCGCCCACCACCCAGGCGGAAAGCCCGCTGGTCGGAACTGCGCAGATTACCGCTTCGGCAATGGCTTCCTCGCTCGCACCGGCACGCCGTGCGCCGTTCATGTGCACTGAGGCCCAATTGCTGTAATCGGCAACGAGCACAGTCACGAGCAGCAGCTCAGCATGGTCGGATGCAAGCGCGGTGCCAGACAGTGTGCCTTCGCGCATGAGATAGTAGGCGTCAGCACCCAGCGGTTTGAGTTCGAGCAGTTTGGCGAGTGAAGGGGGCATTTCTCCGAAGTAGGCGAGGAAGTTTGACTCCGCTGCGCCGGGCTCGACATCACGGACAACCTCATCCGGCACTTCGTCGGATGTGAGCGGGCCGAACAGCGTTTCGGCAATGCCATGGAAGCGCAATGCTGCCCCTTCGCCTCGCACACTAGACAGAATTGCGACGGCAGCCCCTGCCTCGGAAGCGTTGAGTCCAGCCTCGCGCGCCGCGGCAAGCTCACGCCGACCGAGCTCGACATAGCCCTTCACGCACGCTGCGCAAGCAACAAAGAGCAGTTTGATTCTCGCCGGAACCGCTCCGTCGGTCTCGATGATCGATCGCCATCTTTGAAAGCCTGCAACGGTCATTGGTGCATTGCAGCGCAGAACACCCAGAGCCGAGAGCTGTACTGCGGTCTCGACGCCGCTTGGTTCAACGCTGGTGACGGCGTCTGTCATGATTATCTCTCCAACTTAATAGACCGTCCGGTCGGTTGGGCAATGACTAAGCGTCGATAGACGGCTCGTCAATCGCCAGGGCGCGCTCCTTTTCTGATCAACCTCGCCTCTTTGATTCGGTGTCACCTTCATCATTGACGCCCGACTGGTCGGTCGATTAATGCTGAGGCGCATGGAGCGATGTCGCCGCAACGGCATTCCGACACAGTTTGAGCGATCGGACAAGCCGGACCGCGAGGGGATAGCAAGGAAGAGACATGAACGAGTTCGAAGGTAGGACCGCCGTCATAGCCGGCGCGGGCAGCGGCATCGGCGCTGCGCTGGCAAAGCAAGCGGCGGGGCTCGGCATGCGGCTGGTCCTCGCAGACATCAACGCGGCTGACCTTGCCGGAGTCGCTTCCCGATTAAGCGTGACGCAATGCCTGACGCGGGTAGTCGATGTTACCGATCCAGAGGCTGTGGACGCCTTGGCGCACGATGCCTTTGCGCAATGCGGCGATGTCGCGCTCGTCTGCAATAATGCCGGCGTGGTTCCAGGCGGCCGTCACCGTATGGTATGGGAATTTACGCCAGAGGACTGGCGCTGGGCCTTCGGCGTCAATGTCGATGGGGTGACCAATGGCATCCGCAGCTTCGTGCCACGCCTGATTGCCCAGGATAAGCCTGCGCATGTCCTAAACACGGCGTCGGTCGCGGGCTTTGTCAGCGGCTCTGGGTCTGCGGTCTACGGCGCTTCCAAACATGCTGTCGTTCGAATCACGGAGGCTCTCTTCGCGGGACTGCGCGAGGTTGGCGCGCCGATCGGCGTAACGATGCTGTGCCCCGGACTCGTGGCGACGCGCATCTATGATGCCGAGCGGTCGAGGCCCGAACACCTGCGTGCACGGGGCGGGCGCCCCGAAGAAGAACCAGAACTCCAGGCGATTGCAGATGATCTCTATCGCAGTGCCCCTTCGCCCGAGGCCGTTGCCGAACTTGCATTCGAGGGTATCCGTGCGAACCAGTTCTATGTCTTTACTACCGAGCGCTTCGACGCCGGTATTCGCGCCAGAGCGCAGTCCATCGTCGAGCGTGCCAATCCGACCTTCGAAAGTATCCTCGAACTCAGCAAGGATGACGTCGGCGTGCGCGACGCCGGAGTTGGAGTAGAAGCGTCGTGAACCGCTTCGAGGGGCGCATTGCACTCGTCACCGGTGCGGCTTCGGGGATTGGATTGGCCACTTGTGCGCGCCTCGCCTCGGAAGGCGCGCATGTGTTGCTGGCAGACCGAGACGCGCAGAAGCTTCCCGCAGCGCTCGCCGCGCTCTCGGGTGAGGGGCACGAGAGTCACGTCCTCGACGTGACCGAGGAGGCGGGCTGGCTGGCGCTGGCCAGGGTCATCGGCGAACGCCATGGGAGACTCGACGTGCTGGTCAACAATGCGGGCTATGGCAGCTTCGCGCCGATCGCCGATACGAGTCTCGAAACCTGGCGTGCAGTCATGGCGGTCAACATGGAAAGCATTTTCCTCTCGACCAAAATCCTGATGCCGCTTTTGGCCGCCTCGGGTAGCGGGGCCATTGTCAATGTCTCGTCCATTCGCGGTATCATCGCTGGGGTCAACACCGGGTCCTACAGTGCGTCGAAGGGGGCAGTGCGTATGTTCACCAAGGTCACCGCATTGGAATGTGCTGCGGCTGGAAACGGCGTGCGTGCAAACTCGATCCATCCCGGGCACACGGCCACTCCGCTAACCGCCGAGGCTTATGCCGACCCCGTGATCGCCAGGCAATTGCTGGCAGACGTCCCGATGGGGCGTCCGGGCGAAGCCGAAGAAATTGCTGACGGTATCGCGTTCCTCGCCAGTGACGATGCGCGCTACATGACTGGCTCGGAACTTGTGGTCGATGGAGGCAAGTCCGCACAATGACTGTATTACAGACCAATTCCGCTGCCGTTTCCCGATACGCCCTCGACATGGCCGAGCGGGTGGAAGCCTTTGTGCGCGAAGTTGTGGTGCCTTACGAGAAGGACCCGCGCCGCGACCATCACGGTGCGCCGACCGACGAACTGGTGATGGAGATGCGCGGGAGGGCCCGCGATGCCGGGGTACTCACGCCCCACATCAAGGCTGACGGTGCGCACTTGACCCAGCGCGAGACGGCCGTTGTCCTGATCAGGTCCGGCCTTTCGCCGCTCGGCCCGCTGGCGTGCAACACGATGGCCCCGGACGAGGGCAACATGTACCTCATCGGCCACGTCGGTTCGCCCGAGTTGAAGGAGCGCTTCCTCAAGCCGCTTGTCGACGGTTCGGGGCGCTCGGCCTTCTTCATGACCGAGCCGGCCGAATGGGGGCGGTGCGGGCAGCGATCCCTCGATGATGAAGACGACCTGCCGCAAGGACGGCAACCACTGGGTCGTCAATGGCCGCAAGACCTTCATCACCGGTGCGCAGGGCGCGAAGGTCGGCATCGTCATGGCGGCCTCGGCGGAAGAGGATACCAAGGGCGGCGCCTGCATGTTCCTCGTCGACCTGCCCGATCCGGCGATCGTGATCGACGAAGTTCCCAATACCATCGACACCTCGATGCCCGGCGGTCATGCAACGCTGACCATCAAGGACATGCGCATCCCGGCCGACCAGATGCTCGGCCTTCCGGGCGAAGGCTTCAAGTATGCGCAGATCCGCCTTTCGCCTGCCCGCCTGTCGCACTGCATGCGCTGGCTTGGCTGCTGCATCCGCGCGCACGAGATCGCGACCGACTACGCCTGCCGCCGCGAGGCATTCAGCAAGACCCTGATCGACCACGAAGGCGTGGGCTTCATGCTGGCCGAGAACAAGATCCTCATCCAGCAGTGCGAGCTGATGATCGACTGGTGCGCCTCCGTGCTGGACACCGGCTCGCTGGGCACGGTGGAAAGCTCGATGGCCAAGGTCTCGGTGTCCGAGGCCCTGATGAAGATCGCCGACAACTGCATCCAGGTCATGGGCGGAACCGGCGTGACCGAACGCACCATCGTCGAGCAGGTCTTCCGCGAAGTGCGCGCCTTTCGCATCTACGACGGCCCCACCGAAGTCCACAAGTGGTCGCTTGCCAAGAAGATCAAGCGCGACTGGCGCAAGGCCCAGGAGGCAGCGAAGGAAGCGGCAGGGGCATGACAGACGTTGTAGAGGCCAATACCGGCACGACTGCGGTCCGCGCAGGCTATGCCTTCGACGAAGCCGCGCTGACCGCGTGGCTGGAGACCCATGTGGAGGGTTTCGAGGGCCCCCTGGCGGTCGAACAGTTCAAGGGCGGACAGTCGAACCCGACCTACAAGCTGGTGACGCCCTCGCGCAGCTACGTGCTGCGGCGCAAGCCGCCGGGCCAGCTGCTCAAGGGCGCCCATGCGGTGGAGCGCGAGGCCAAGGTGCTGTCGGCGCTTCACGGTGCGGGTTTCCCGGTGGCCAGGGTCTATGGCCTGTGCACCGATGACGATGTCATCGGGACCTGGTTCTACGTCATGGAGATGGTCGAAGGGCGCATCTTCTGGGATGCGAGGGTGCCGGGCGTCTCCAACGCGGAGCGCGCGGCGCTCTACGATGCGATGAACGCGACGCTCGCGCAGCTGCATTCCTTCGATCCCGAGGCGATCGGCCTTGGTGACTACGGCAGGCCGGGCAATTACTTCGCGCGCCAGGTGGGGCGCTGGTCGAAGCAGTACCGCGACGACGAGGCTGCGGGCCGCGACGGGAACATGGACGCGGTGATCGACTGGCTCGAGGCGAACATGCCCGAGGACGACGGCGCATCGAGCGTGATCCACGGCGATTTTCGCATCGACAACATGATCTTCCATCCCACCGAGCCGCGGGTTATGGCCGTGCTGGACTGGGAACTGTCGACGCTGGGCCATCCGCTGGCAGACTTCGCCTATCACGCGATGATGTACCACATGCCGCCGCATATCGTGGCCGGGCTGGCCGGAGCCGACATCGTCGCCCTGGGCATTCCCAGCGAGAAGGACTACGTCGCGGCCTATTGCCGGCGCACCGGGCGCAAGGACATGCCGGGCTACCGCTACTGCATGGCCTTCAACTTCTTCCGCCTCGCCGCGATCTTCCACGGCATCAAGGGCCGCGTGATCCGCGGCACCGCAGCCAACGCACAGGCAAAGGAACGCGCCGAGGCCTTTCCAGAGCTCGCCCGGCTCGCGCTCGCCATCACCCGTGCCGAATGGTCGCAGAAATGAGCGAACCGGCCATCCTATACAACGTGCAGGCCGGTGTTGCGTGGTTAAGGCTCAATCAGCCCGCGACGCGCAATGCCATCAACGCCGAGATCGCCGAGGCACTCGACGAGTTGGCCGAGCGCTGCGCAAGCGATCCGACCGTGCGCTGCGTGATGCTGACCGGGCAAGGTGATTTCTTCTGCGTGGGGGGCGATATATCCCGCTTCGTTGCGGCGCGCGAAGCGGGCGAGGCGCGGGCAATCGTTCACGGCCTGGCCCGTCAGTTCAATGCCGGCATTTACCGTCTCCTGACAATGAACAAGCCGCTCGTTACGGTTATCAACGGTCCGGCGGCAGGGGCCGGCTTTGGCCTGGCGCTCATCGGCGATGTGGTACTCGCGGCACGTTCAGCGCACTTGACTGCGGCCTATACCGCCATCGGCATGACACCCGACGGGGGCACTTCATGGATGCTGCCGCGCCTGGTCGGGTTGCGCCGTGCGCAGCGGATCCTGTTCGAAAACCCTCGCATCAGTGCTGAGGAGGCTAGCGACCTTGGCCTCGTCACCCATGTCGTTCCTGACGAGCGCCTCGCAGAAGAGGCCGATGCGCTGGCTGCAAGGCTCGCTTCAGGCGCGACCGGTGCCATCGGCGCGTGCCGAGCGCTGTTGCGCGCTTCCTCGACGCCCGATCTTGCCGCGCACCTCGCGCTGGAAGCAGAAACCATCGCTGCGGCCGCTGCCGGCGACGAGGCAGGCGAGGGCTTCGCCGCTTTCCTTGAGCGGCGCACGCCACGTTTCCCTGGTGTCTGAGGTTCTCCGGATACGGCTATAGGGGCGTCAATCCCGCTCAGGAATCCCCTCGGGGAATTCCTGCCTCGCGCCATCGCGGAACACCGCATGTTCGCGTAGGCCCTTTGAATAGGCGTAACAGACATCGTGGAGAGCTGCATTGCGCCCGATCGGCTCGCCGGTGAATGTCTCGGTCAGCCAACGCCGGCCCACGGCAAGGTAATTGAGCCGGGAAAGAACCAGTGCTGCCTCCAGTTCATCACCCGAATACAGCTCGCGGGCCCATTGCGCGAAGCCCTTGCCCACCGGTTGTCCGGCAAGTTCGCGAGGGGCAACAATCCATCCGTCAACGACGGCCCAGGAGTGGATCGTGACTTGATTTCGAAGTACGCTGATCTTGGTCTGGCCCTCGATCGTATCGGGTACCAGAATGTCATATCTCCGCTCTTGCTCGCATCTCTCCGCGTGAGCTACGGCTAGAACGGCAAGGTCGAACAGGTGAGTGCAATTGCGGCGGGCCCGCCCGCCTGCGAACAGTGTCGCCGACGGTGTGCCGACCTCTATGCCGACGAGTTCGTCGAGTACTCTGGACGCGCCCGGGCAGGCAGTCGTCGGATAACGGATCATTTCTCCCGAGATCCGTTTCACCCGGGAGCTATCGTGTTCAAGGGTAACGGTCATTTCGTGAAAATTGTCCGAAAGCCAGCCTTCAACACGCCCGGCGCTGCCATTGAGCACAATGCGGCGGCGGCAGGCTCCTGTGCCATAATCCGGATTGGCCGGATAAGGCAGGTCGGGATAGGCTTCTGGAACAATCGCGCGCAGGTAGCTCGCGGCTCCGGTATCACTCGACAATCGCACCGCCATCGACACCGATCGCGGTGCCCGTTGTGAAGGATGACTCGTCACTTGCGAGGAATATCGTCGCAGCAACCACTTCGGCAATGCTCGCTGCTCGGCTCATCGGCACGCGCGAGAGCCTTTTCGCCAAGGCTTCGGGATCAGGATAGGCCGCACGCATCATCGCGCTGTCGATCGGCCCGGGATGCACTGAATTGCAGCGGATGCCGTCCGCGCCGTGTTGCGCGGCGGTCACTCGCGTCAACATGGCAAGACCTGCCTTCGAGGCAGCATAGGCCGCGTCCATGCTACGCGACTGGGCAAGCCCGGCGACCGATGAGAGATTGACGATCGCACCGCCGCCCGCGTCGCGCATGGGCGGAATGACGGCCCGCGTGCCGAGGAATGGACCGCGCAGGTTGATCGCCATCATTTGGTCCCAATCTTCCGGTTCACGCGCGTCGATGGGAACGAGCGCCGAAGCGATGGCAGCATTGTTGACGAGCACGTCGATTCCGCCCCATTCACTGATGATCAGTGTAAGTGCACGATTCCAGTCGGCAGGATCAGTCACGTCGAGCCGGATCGTGAGCAACGCGTCCGCATTTCCGGTAGTCGGACGCACTTCGAAATCGTTGAACACCGCGAGATCGGCAGCGAGGATTTGAGCGCCCTCTGCCAGGAATCCCTGGACGAGCCCCATTCCGACATTGCCCGCGGCACCGGTGATTAGCGTGCGCTTGCCCGCGAGACGGCCAGCGCCAGGGTGCCTCCCGGATCGAAGTCTGCCGGTTGCCAACTCAGTCAATGTCCGCTGTCCGGACTACCAGAGTTCCTTCATTGCCGCCCCTGAACAAGTCGAGATAGGAGGCCGCCAGGGCCTCGAAGCCATGGCGAATATCGAGACGATGGGCGAGAGCGCCCTCGCGGTGCCATCGCAAGAGGTCCGCCTGGGCCCGGCGCGTGGTTGCCGCGTCGAAATCGCCGATGACGAAACCCTCGATGCGCACGCGGGAGTACACCACCTTCATCATGTCGTCTGGGCCCGGCGCAGGCGCGCCACTGTCGTAGGCAGAAAGCTGGCCGCAGACGACGACGCGTCCGTGCACCGCGATATTGTCCATCGCCGCCTGCAGTATCGAACCGCCGACGTTGTCATAAAAAACGTCGATACCTTCAGGACACAGCTCAGCCAGCCGGTTGGCGACGTCTTCATTCTTGTAGTCGATTGCCGCATCGAGACGCGCTTCGTTCAACAGCCAGTCGCACTTGGCCTTGCCGCCGGCGATGCCAATGACGCGGCACCCCCCGATCCGGGCGACCTGTGCCGCGATCGATCCCGTCGATCCGGAGGCTGCCGAGACGACGACTGTCTCGCCCGGTCGGGGTCTGCCGACATGGAGCATGCCGCAGTAACCGGTCTGTGCGTTGAGGCCTGCGACGCCGAGCGCCTCCTCGATCGTCATGTCATCGGGCAAGAGGAAGACCGGCAGAGGGGAAAGGTCGGGCGCGATCACGCGATAGTCCTCCCAGCCGAGCACCGCGACGAGCCGTTTGCCCTCAGGGTAGCGGGGATGACGCGAACGCAGGATCAAGCCACCCGTGATGCCCTGGATCGGATTGCCGAGCGGGATCGAGCCGCGATGGCTGTGGCCGGCATCGTTCAGCATATTGCGAACGGTTGGGGTGCAGGCGAACAGGCCGGTGCGTACAATGACTTCACCTGCGGCTAGCTCGGGCTCCTCGAACGGTCGCTCCTCGAAGGCAAAGTCGTCAAGCGAAAGCTCGCCTTGCGGGCGTCTTGCCAGCAGCCAACGCCGATTGGTCAATGCCATGCCTACTCCTCTCGCCCAATGACATAGGTTGCGCTTCACAAGCGCGGCTACTGACCCTTGCGACAGCTCCTGACGCGATGGGCAACATTTTCGATGCGCTTCACGTTTCGGCCTGTCAGCAAAGGACCATGGACACCTTTCCCCGCCTCTTCTCGCCGCTGCATATCGGTACGCTGGCATTGGAAAATCGCATCGTCATGCTGCCCCATGGGACCAGTATGCTTGCTGATGGGATGCTGACCGAAGGCGACATCGCCTATTACGAAAGACGGGCACGGACGCGGCCGGGCCTGATGATTACCGGGGCCTCCGTGGTTTCACCCGACACCGCGCGCCGAGGGCGCAAGCTCCTTGAGAACTATTCCGACCATGCTCTCGAGGGATTGGCCAAGCGTGTCGAGGCCGTCCACCAGCACGGCGTTCCCATCGTCGGCCAGATTATCCATTTGGGTCGCGAGTCGATCGGCGCGGAATCGGACTATCCCTTGCTGGCGCCAAGCCCACTGCGCTCACCGCGCGACCTCTTCGCCCCGCAGGAAATGGACGATGCCCAGATTCGCGAGGTCATTGAAGCATTTGCGCTTAGTGCCGCGAACCTAGAGAAGACAGGCCATGACGGGGTCGAGATCCACGGTGCACATGGTTATCTCGTTGCGCAGTTTCTCTCGCCAGCGACAAATCATCGCAGCGACCGCTGGGGAGGAACGCCGGAAAGGCGGATGCGCTTCCTGCGCGAGATCATCGAAACGATCCGCGGAACCTGCGGCGCCTCCTTCCTGTTGGGCTTGCGCCTGAGTGCGGACGAGGAGATCGCCGATGGTCTTGAAATTGCCGACACGCGGCGCATCGTCGAGGTAATCGCAAGGGACTGCCCGCCCGACTACGTCAGTGTAACGCTCGGCACGCGCGGAGCCTACGTCAAGGACGTCACACAGCCAGCAGCGATGGCGGCACGCGCGGCCGGAATCCTGCGCGAGGCTTCTGGGCTCGTGACGATAGCCGGGCAGCGGATGACTTCCCCCGAGGTGGCTGAGCACGTACTCGAGGCTGGGCAGGCCGACGCGATCGGTTTTGCACGAGCCTTTGTCGCCGACGCGGATTGGGTGGCAAAGGCGGCGTCGGGCGAGGCCGGACGGATTCGCCCTTGCATCGGCCTCAATCAGGATTGCCGGGCTTTTGCACCTCACCTGCATTGCGCGGTCAATCCCGCGACGGGGCGCGAGCTTGAAAGCCCGTTTGCGCAGGTTCCGTCACCGACCGATGTTCCTCGCCGTATTGCCGTCGTGGGGGGCGGGCCGGCCGGGATGGAGGCGGCGCGCGTCGCGGCACTGCGGGGACATGACGTAACGCTTCACGAGGCTTCGGACGGACTCGGAGGACAATTCCTTCTTGCCTCCAGCGTGCCTGAACGTGCCGGCCTTCGTCGTCTTCTCGATTACCTGCAAGGTGAATTGCGCCTGCTCGGGGTCGACGTAAGGCTCGGCAGCCGGATCAGTGGGGCCGATGACCTTTCCGGGTCGTATGACGCGGTAATTGTCGCCACCGGAGCCGAGCCCAATCCGATCGATGCAGAGCGTTTCGGTCCAGGTGCAATGCGCTGGTTTGAAGTCCTTACCGAAGGCGCCCCGGCACCGCGCGGGAACAACAAGGTGCTGATGGTCGACGACGGCAGCGGCTTCTGGTGGACCTATGGTGTGGCCAATGCGCTCGTCGACGCGGGCTGGCAACTGACCCTGGCAACGCCATCTGCCACGATTGCGGCGGCAATCCCGACCGAGAGCGTCGCTCCGCTTCTGGGCCGGCTTGGCGGGGGGCAGGCTCGCTACCTGCCGCTGACCGAGGTGCTTGGCGCGGACGAGGAGGGCGTCGACCTCGTCAACCTCGCGAGTGGCGAGGTTATTCGAGAAACATTCGACCTCCTCGTCGTTCAGACCGGTCGCTCACCCGTCAGCGAGCTGCGCAAGTCTCTCGCCGCAGTCACGAAGGAAATGCGCTCGGTCGGAGATTGCCTGGCGCCTCGACGCGTCTCGCATGCCATCTTCGAGGCTTTCAGGGCAGCTGCGACAATCTGATGGACGGGCACTGCCCGGGGTGCTCGCCGATGTCAGCATACCCTTGTCCTCGTGTTGCCGCCGAGAGGCCCTAACGAGACGCCTTTGAGGTGCGGGACTGCGCCTTGATCGCTGGTGGAAGCCATTTGCCCTCGAACATCTCGGGCTTGGGCGAATAGGCGCGGATCACGATGAAGAAGGGCCCATCGGGCGCGGGCAACCAATTGCCGTGTTCAGGGGGCGAATGGCGGATATCGATGGTAATCGACCCGTCCGCTCCCCGCTTCAGGCCCGAGGTCCGGTCACTGATAAGATAGCGTTTGAGTGGATTGGCATAGAGCGCAAAGGTTCGCGCATCGTAAAGCGTCACGGACCAGAAAGCGTTAACCGGCGGGGGATCTTTCAGCTGTAGAACATAGTCCGACGCGCTCGCGTCGAGCCGCTTGCCTGTGCCGTCGACGAACGTCGTGTAGGATGAATTTTCCTCGCGAACGTTGGCTCCGAGGCCTGCTGCGTTGGTTACCGATCGGCGCACATAGTCGAAGCCGTAATTGCCCTTGCGCACCTTTGTCCAACCCGTTCCTGTAGGTGAGCCGAGTTGTGAGCGCGACCGCTCGATGAGTGCCTGCGCCTCCCGGTAGCCATTCTCCACTGCCGCCAGCGACGTGGCATTCAAATGCGCGGGATCGAACGGCTCTGTACCCAGAATATCGAGGATGCGAAAGCGCGAGACAAGAGCCTCTTCGCCGGGCAGGCAGCCGTCGACCCGCAGCACGTTGTCCAGCACGCGCAGGAAGCCCGCCGCGCCCGCTTCAGGCGCCGGGATTTGTCCAGTGGGCGGAGCAGAGCCGATCTCCACCCTATCCTGAAAGTCACGGGCCAGCTTGAGCTCGCGCTTCGACTGGGCAAAGACCCGCATGAGGATCCAGACTCGCACCGAACTGGAGCGGTAAACGGTCACCCCCGGGGGCGGTGTGCCTTTCCAGTTCGGGGGGGCGAGCATGAAGCGCCCGCCCTTGAACCCGATTGTGCGGCTGCTCAGGTTTCCGGGATTACCGAATATATCGAAGATGTTGAGCGTGAAGTATTTCAGGCTGGTGGGAGGAATGTTCACTTCCACCGGACCATTTTCAAGATCGATCCAGGCTGTTGAATAAAGCGTGTCTGAGTTTGGGACCTTGAACGTTGCATAATCCGGACCGGCCAGCTCGCGCTCGTGCGAGAAACGGTTGAAACCGGTATAGTTGGCCGAGTTGCGATCGTAGACCTGGCGATACAGCTGCTCATACTGCAGATAGGCCGACATTCCATAGATTGTCGCATCAAATGCCGTTGATTGAAGCAATGCGTCCCGTGCCGCCCGATCATCAGGAAGCAGATCGCCTGCGCTGTCACTCGAACGACAAGAGACATCGGCTTGGGCATGTGCGGAGACCACGAAGGTTCCCGTAGAAGAGGCAATCGCCAAAAGGCAGGCAAGGGCCGTTCGGCTGGCAATTTCCTTCATTCTTGAGCCGCAGGTTCTCGCCATAGGCGACGGCAATCTACGCACGGTATCCCTTTCCGCAATATGTGTTGGATCTGTGTGGAGAACAGATCAAGGCCGCGATAATCGCTCGGGAACGGAGGCTAATGCCCGTCATTCGCAATGTAAACCGACCGGACGGTCGACCTTCGAGATCTGCCAGTGCCGGGTTTGTGGCTGCATTGGTGGGTAGGAAGCGCTCCGACTTTCAGTCGAATACTGGCTTCAGCCACAGCCTCGCGAGGTTACAGGCTATGCGCTACAAGAGCGGTTGTCACACGACATTCCATCATCGCTATCATCTCGTGTGGGCTCCGAAGTACCGCTTCAAGGTGCTCCATGGCGACGTCCGCTTGCGGGTCCGGGAGGTCATCAAGCAGGTCTGCGCAGAGATGGGCGTGACGATCATCAACGGCGCCCTGTCCTGCGATCACGTCGACATGTTCGTCGAAATCCTGCCGCATGTGTCTGCCAGCGACTTCGTGCGCCGGGCCAAGGGGCGATCATCGCGGAAGATCCAGCAGGAGCTCGACCACATCCGGTAACATCACCGATGACATCATCATGCGGTATCTCGATCGACATACCCACAAAGATGGCTTCAGCCCCGCCGCATGATCCTGCCGGCGTCAGTCGGTCAGTCAATTAGCCGTGCAGCTCCATGCCAGGGTGCTTGCCTTCGTAGCTGTCGGCGACATGGATTACTTGAGACTCTGTCATTGAATGCGTGTCCGCACCGCCGGGCCGGCCGGCTCACTCGCGATGGAGCGCCTTGTCCAGTGAGGTCAGGAACTGCAGACCGTTTTCGACGTGCTGGCGCATGGCCTTTTCCGCACCCTCTACATCGCCTTCGATGATCGCGGAAAGGATCAACCGGTGGTCGTTCACGGCGTCTCGCATGCGGTTCCCGCGGTAGAACGTTTCGAACAGCAGGTGGTGAACCGGTGTGTTGAGGCGGCGTACGATGCCTGCGATGACGGTATTGCCGGTCACGGGCATGATCATCGCGTGCCACTTGGCATTCAGGCTGCCGAAGCGCTCCGGCGCGCCGTCTTCCAGGCAGCTTTCCATCTCTTCAGCGATAGCCTGCAGTTCGGCCTTCTCCGTCGGCGATGCATCGCGGGCAAAGTCGCCTGCGCAGATGCTCTCCAACGCTGCGCGCGAGCGGTAGAGTTGGCGGATTTCCGACATTGAGGCCTCGCGCACCGAGGCACCGCGATTCTCTTCGATCTCGACCAGACCTTCGGCCGAAAGGCGTTGCAATGCCTCGCGTACCTTGAATCGGCTTCCGCCTGTCTTGCGAATGATGTCGACCTCTATCAGCCGCTGCCCGGGGACGAAGCGGCTGGTGCGGATCTGGTCGCGAATCCAGTCTGCGATTTCGGAGCTCGCAGGTCCTTTCTGCGGAAGAGTCTTGGCAATGTCGTCCATGCCCAAGTACTGAATCTGATCGACAGAATTGTCAACAATATCGTCATCGATATTTTCCTTGCATGCAGACCGGCTTTGCGAAAACACAAGCGGGCAGAGGGGCTGAAATGCTCGATCGATTGCACGCACCGGGCACGAATTCCCGGGCGGACGAGGGAGGCAAAGGATGCAGAAGCTAGGAAAAGTCCGTCAATTGACCGGAAATGGCCTGCTCGCAGGGGTATCGTTGGCAGTGCTCTGCCTGCCCTACTTGGCGCATGCACAGGATGAGGGGCTCTCGGAGGAAGATGCGAACAAGATCATCGTGACCGGCAGTCGCGTCAGCTCGGGCGCGCCGGTTGGCGCTGCGGCGACAGTCCTGGGGCGCGATGAAATCACTCAGTCCGGTTCGATCACCATCGATAGGGTCATCAAGGAACTGCCGCAGAACTTCGACCTTGGCGTTTCGGAGAATTCACGCGCGCAAGCCGGCGGTTCGGGCAACATTGTCTATGGCAATACGGTCAACTTGCGCGGCATCGGACCTTACGCGACGCTGGTGCTGATCGACGGCCATCGTGCCGTGAACAACAGCCGCTCGACCGATCCTTCGGTGCTGCCCACGCTGGGCGTGCAGCGTATCGAGGTTGTCGCCAACGGCGCGTCGGCGATTTACGGTTCGGATGCGGTCGCGGGCGTCGTCAATCTCATTCCGCGGCGTGACCTCGATGGGGTCGAAGGGTTCGCCCGCTACAATACCGCCGAGGACGGCGCCTTCGACGAATGGTCGGCGGGCGCCGCGTTCGGCAAGATCTTCGATCGTGGCCAGGTAATGGTGGCCTTCGAGCATGTCGAGCGCTCCAACCTGAGCGGAGACGACCGAAAGTTCTACACCAGCAACCAGGTGCCTTTCGGCGGCAACGACTACCGCGTGACCGGGTGCGCTCCGGGGACGATGACCATTGGTGGCACGACTTATGCTTTGCCCGACCAGTATACTCAGGCCAATGCGGGAGCGATCACGCCCGGCACGTCCAACTTGTGCGACAGTCAGATCGGACAGGACCTGTTCCCGCAGCAGAAATACAATTCCCTGAACGGAACGGCTACTTTCGAAGTCAATGACTGGATGGAGCTGTTTTTCGACGGCTATTATTCGAAGCGAAAGTTCCGCCGCAAAGGCGCGGTTATCAGCACGCAGCTTGCGGTGCCCGATACGAATGCGTTCTTCGTGCGCCCGCCGGGTTTCACTGGAAGCAGCTACACAATCGACTACAGCTTCGTGAACGACATCCCGACCAGCCAGACGACCGGCTCGGCGGAAAGCTGGCAAGTTTCACCCGGCGTGCGTTTCAACCTGCCATTCCGTTGGCAAGTTGAAGCCCTGCTCAGCTACGGAAAGACCAAGGACTTTTCAGGTTCCTACGACGGCTTGAATCGCGGTGCGCTGGCGGCGGCGCTGGCCAGCGGCGATCCGGCGACGGCGCTCGATCCTTATGGGCTTGGCCGCACCAGCCAGTCGGTGCTGGACGGGCTGTTCGACCAGATTTTCCTTGCCCCGACCAGTGGTGAGCTGACCTTCTACGAGATCGGAGCGCACGGTCCGCTGTTCGAATTGCCGGGTGGCGAGGTCAAGCTGGCGGTCGGCTACGAAAAGCAGGATTTCACCGCCAAACTGGGCAGCGCACGCGGCGCGCCGACGACGCCGATCAGTTTTCGCTCTTTCGACCGCAAGGTGGACTCGGTCTATGCCGAGCTGCTCGTCCCGATCTTCGGTGCGGGCAATGCTACTCCCGGCCTGCGCGAACTGGAGCTGACCGCGGCAGTCCGTTACGACGACTACTCCGATGCCGGCGACACCACCAACCCGCAGTTCGGCGTCAACTGGACGCCGTTCTACGGCCTGAAGTTGCGCGGTAGCTACGGCACCTCGTTCCGCGCGCCGACGATCCCGGAGATCTACGGCAATTCCAATGCGTTGTTCGGCCAGCTCTACCAGAACCCCTCGGGCGGTGCGCCATTGCTGGGCTATACTTTGTCCGGACCGAATCTCGATCTGGGACCCGAGACGGCGACGACGTGGTCGGTGGGAGCCGACATCGAGCCGATCGACCGGTTGCGCATCTCGCTCACCTACTTCGACGTCGCCTACGACAACCAGGTCACGGCGCTGCTGTCCAATCTCGCCATCCTGGCGCAGGAGAACCAGTATGCCGGGACGGGCGTTATCCTGCACGATCAGGCGGCACGCGATCGCATCCAGTCGCTGGTCGACCAGGGCATTCCAATCCTCCTGCGCCCGTTTCCGGGAGACGACATCGCCAACGTCAATCTCTTCGTTGATGGGCGTAGCCTGAATCTCGGCAAGTCGATTACGCGCGGCATCGACTTCAACATCGGCTACAGCGCGGATATCGGCAAGGATGACGTCCTGACGCTGAATGCCTCGGGCACCTATATCACCGATTACAAGGTGGCGGTGTCGCCGGCGGCGGACCAGGTGGATCAGTTGAACCTGATCTTCCAGCCGCTGAAGTTCAAGGCTCGCTTCGTGGCCAACTGGGACCACGGTCCGCTCAGCCTGCGCACGATGATCAGCCATGTCGGGGGCTACACCAACAATGTCGTCACCCCGTCTGAGAAGGTGGATTCCTATACCCCGGTCGATCTCTCACTGACCTGGCGTGTGGGCGAGACGTTTTCCGGGCCGGGCCTCGAAGGCCTCGAACTCTCGGCGGAAGTGCGCAACCTGTTTGATGTTGACCCGCCCTATGTCAACGTGGCGCCGGGGCCCAACGGCAGCGGCGGATACGATGCGACCGCGGCCAACCCCATCGGGCGCCAGTTCGCAGTGGGCGCGCGGGTCCGCTTCTGAGAAGCGGCGGCGGAGAGCGTGAAGGCATGACGAAGGCGATTACCCTGGCCGTGACCGGCGACCTGGTCCTGGATGAACCCGATCCCGGTTACTGGCTCGCGGAGATCGCCCCGGTCCTGCAGGAGGCCGATCTCGCGATCGGCCATCTTGAAGTGCCGCACACCGTGAGTGCCGAGCAACTGGAAGGCGACGTTCCCGCGCCGGGCGCGCCGCTGGAGAACCTCGACGCGCTGGCGCGGGCAGGGTTCGACATGGTCAGCCTTGCAGGCAATCACATGGCCGACTGCGGCGCGCAGGGCATTGCCGATACGATTGCGGAACTCGATCGGCTCGGCATCGGTCACGCCGGGGCAGGGGCGGACCTTTCCCGCGCCCGCACCCCGGCCGTGGCCGAGGCCAAGGGCCGCAGGGTTGCCCTGCTCAGCTACAATTGCGTCGGTCCGCAGGCGGGATGGGCCAAGGAAAGGTCCGCGGGCTGCGCTTATCTGCCGCTGGACACCCGCGACGGGGCGCCGGTTGCACCCATGTCCGAGATCGTCGGCGTTCCGGCGACGGTTGCCGAAATGCTGGCCGAGGACATCGCAGAGGCGCGCAAGGTGGCGGACTTCGTGATCGTCGCCCTGCACAAGGGCAAAGTTCACACGCCCTCGTTCGTCGCCCCTTATGAGCGCGAGGTGGCCCGTCTGGCGGTTGACGGCGGCGCGGATGCCGTCGTGTCGCATCATGCGCACATCGTGCGCGGGATCGAGTTCCACCGCGGCCGGCCCATCTTTCACGGCCTCGGTAACGGCTGCGTCGTGACGCGCGCCCTCTCGCCCGATCAGGACAACGCTGCGCGGCGGGAATGGGCAACTCGGCGGCGCGAGCTGTTCGGTTTCGAACCCGACCCGGCCTATTACCTCGCGCCGTTCCATCCCGAGGCGGTAAATGCCTTCATCGGCACCCTCGCACTGGGCGATGGCCCACCGCGTGCTGCCATCGTGCCGGTGCATGTCGAAGCGCCGGGCCGTCCGGTCCTTGCCGCTGGGCCACGCGCCCGCGCCATTGCCGACTATCTCGAGAAGATCACGCGCGACGCCGGCTTGCCCCCCATCGCCGTGAACGACAAGGGCAGGGTGGAAGCCGTCTCGTGAACCCGAGTTTCAAGATCGTGATCTGGCTGGGCGGCGCTGCGCTGTTGGCAGCCACGGCGATAGATACGCTCGCCGTGCTGGGCCGCCACCTGGGCCTGCCGGTTACCGGATCCATCGAACTGATGCAGGCTGCGGTACTGGTGTCTGGCTCGATCGGGCTGGTGGTCTCGACCATATTCCGTTCCCATGCCCGGGTGCGGCTCATCGTCGACCGCCTGCCGCCCTCCTGGCGGTCGCTGGCGGACCGCTGTTCGGATGGGCTGACGCTGCTTTTCGTCCTTGCCCTGTTGGTGGGATCGATCTGGCTTTCCGTCGACATGTGGAACGCGCACGAGGAGAGCGAGCTGCTTGGCGTGCCGTGGCGCGTGCTGCGCCTGTTCGCCAACGCCTGCCTGCTTGCCATCTGCGCCGTGTTGATGCTGCGCATCGTGCGAAGGGCCGGTGAATGATCGATACTGCGGCAAGCGGCCTCGTCGGCATCCTCGTACTTTTCGCGCTGCTGCTGGCGGGCGGGCGGATCGGCGCCGTGCTCGGGCTTGTCGGGCTCGGCGGCCTGATGCTCGTGATCGGTCCGGAGGCCGGTCTGATCAAGGCGGGTGTGATCGTCATCGACACGCTCACGCGCTACGAGCTGGGCACGCTGCCGCTGTTCCTGTTCATGGCGCATCTGTTCTTCGCGGTGGATGCCAGTCGCGACCTGTTCGATGCCGCGGCCAAGCTGGTCGGCCATCGGCGCGGTGGACTGGCCTATGCCTCCATCGCCGGGTGTGGCGGGTTCGGTGCGATTAACGGCTCGAGCCTGGCAACGACCGCGACCGTAGGCCTCGTCGCCTATCCCGAGATGAAGAAGCGGGGCTACGACGACCGTCTCTCGACCGCAACCATCGCTGCGGGTGGCACGCTGGGCCAGATGATCCCGCCTTCGGGCGCCCTGATCGTGTTCGGCATCGTCGCGGAGCAATCGATCGGACGCCTGTTTACCGCTGCCATCGTCCCCGGGATCACGCAGGCGCTGCTCTATGTGGCGGTCGTCGCGCTCCTGGTGCGACTGCGGCCCGAACTGGGTCCTGCAGGCGAGCGGGCCAGTTGGCCTGCGCGCTTTCGTGCGCTCGCACGAATCTGGGAAATCCTCGTCCTTGTTCTCCTGGTGATTGGCGGGATCGCGGTGGGCTGGTTCAGCCCGCCGGAAGCGGCGGCCATCGGTGCCTCCGGGGCACTCGCCATCGCTGCGCTGCGCCGCAAGCTCAGTCTCGAGTGCCTCTTCACCGCCTTTCGCGAGACGCTGCGCACCACCGGGCTGATCTACCTGATCGTGATCGGTGCGCTGATTTTTTCGGTCTTCGTTGGCGTGACCGGGCTAGCCGACGCGGCAGGCGCATTCGTGGCTGGGCTGGGGACCGGGACATTCGGCACGCTCGTGCTGGTGGCATTGGTCCTGCTGGTGCTCGGCACCGTGCTCGACGGACTGGCACTCATGTTACTGATGACGCCGATCCTTCTGCCGATCGTCGAAGGCGCCGGAATGAGCGCGATCTGGTTCGGCGTCTTCCTCGTTCGCGCGATGGAAGTCGGCTTCCTGACCCCGCCGCTCGGCATCAACCTCTATGTCATGCAGGGCGTGGCGGAGGAGATCTCGATCTCCAGCATCTTTCGCGGGGTGCTCCCGTTCCTCGCGGCAGACTTCCTGCACCTGCTTCTGATTATCCTCTTCCCGGCAATCGTCCTGTGGTTGCCAGAAATGCTTGGAACCTGACCGATGATTGCAATCGCCGGCCCAAATCTGCCGATTGAACTGCTCAATGCGACCGGACGCAATTCCGGTGCGATCCGCTTCGATCCGGACCTGGAGACCCCGCTCGCCGACCGCTGGCTGGAAAACAAGTTCGCTCCCTGGGCGCGGAGCGTGCTGGAGAGCTGGGCGCAAGGGGCCTATGACGATCTCGACCAGGTGCTTTTCAGCCGCGCGGACGATACTTCGCAGCGCCTTTACTACTACGTCTGCGAACTCCAGCGCCTGGGGCAGCTGGGCGGCCCCGAAGCGATCATCCTCGACATTGCCAAGATCCCGCGGCGCACTAGCCTGGACCGGACTGTCGATAAGCTGCGCGAGATGGGCGAGCGGTTGGGCGTGAGCGAAGCGGATCTCGAAGAGGCCATCGTCGCAAGCCACGATACAGCGGGCGGTGAGAGTGCAGAGCCGGGCGAGGGCCGCGTCTGCCTGCTGGCTGGGAGCAATCCGCCCGACATGCGTTTGCACGATGCGGTCGCCAGGGCCGGATTTCGCGCTGCGGGGCGTACGCTCGCGCAGGAATGGGCCGACCTTGGCGCACCTGCAGAGCGCGGGAGCGGCAATCCCTACGCCGCCCTCGGCCGCAAGCTTCATGTCCGTGCCGAAGGACCGCGCAGCTTTGCCGATCCGGCGGCGACGCTGCGCGCCGGACTTGCTGCAAGCGACGCTGCGGCAGTCGTCCTCTGGCGCATCGAGGAAGACGAGGCGCAGTGCTGGCACCTGCCGCACGAGCGCGCTGCGATCGAAGCCTCGGGCTTGCCCTCCCTCATCCTCACTCGCCGCGATTGGCTGGGGCGCGACGGAGCCGCCGCGGAAATCGAGGCCTTTCTCATGGAGGTGAACGCATGAGCCTGCTGGCCGGACATCGCGTGGCCGTGCTGGGCTCAATGCACGATCGTCCGCTTGCGCGCTATCTCGCCTCGCTTGGCGCCGAATTGGGCGGATCGGTGGAAGACGCATCGTTCGTGATCGACGATCTTGGTCTTGAGGCGACCGCGGCTTTGGGAATCCCTGCCGATGCCGTCCACGTCTCGGTAACTGCCTTCGGCTCGGGTGGTCCGCGTTCGGCATGGCGCGGCGGGGAACTCGTGGCCTCAGCCATGGGCGGCGCGCTGCGCCTGACCGGCGAGCTAGGCGAGAAGCCGGTGAAGGAAGCGGGCGATGCCTGTACCTTTCACGCCGACATGGTCGCGGCGGCCGGAGCCATGGCGGCGCACTTCGCGCGTGGCACACATGGGCAGGGCCAGCACGTCGACGTATCGATCCAGCAAGTGGCGATGAGCCGCAACGTCAACGGCATCCTCGTATGGCAGTTTGACAAGCGCAAGCTCGATCGGGCCGGCGGGTGCATCGCTTATGGCCGCGCAAAAGTGCGGGTGATCTGGAAGCTCGCCGACGGCTGGTGTTTCCACGCGTTGATGACCGGGCGGCTGGGCGCGCCTGCGAACCGCGCACTGTCGCAATGGATGGACGAGACCGGTTGCGACAATCCCATGCGCGAGGTCGACTGGCTGGCATACAACCGCTCGACCCTTCCGGCCGAGACGCGCGCCCAGTGGGAAGCGGCAATGGCCCGCTTCTTCGCCGCGCGCACCAAGGCGGAGATTGCCGAGGAGGGCCGCCGCAGGGGCATCAACGCCTGCGTCGTGAACGAACCGTCCGATGTCCTGCATGATGCGCATCTCGCCGCCCGCGGCTTCCTCGATACGCCGAGCGGCTTGCCCGAGCGCTTTGCGCTCGTGCGGGACGGTGCCGCCGTTGCGGCTCCGGCAATCCATGCGGGCACGCGGTCCGGGCCGCTTTCCGGCGTCAGGATACTCGATTTCGCTTGGGCGCTGGTCGGCTCGATCACCACCAAGACGCTGGGCGATCTTGGTGCGGAAGTGGTCAAGATCGAGACCCGTAACCGGCCCGATCTTGCGCGCATGGACGTGCAGGTGGCGGCATCTTCGGCCACCAGTCTCGACGACAAGCCGTGGTTCGCGAACCTCAATACCTCCAAGCGCAGTCTGACACTCGATCTCAAGCAACCTGCATCGCGCGAAGTGCTCGATCCCCTGGTGGACTGGGCGGACGTGGTGGTCGAGAACTTCTCGCCCGGGACGATGGCCAAGCTCGGGCTGGACTACGACCGGCTGGCGTCGCGCAATCCGGGTATCGTCATGGTTTCGGGGAGCGTCTTCGGCCAGACCGGTCCGCTGGCGCAGGAATGGGGTGTCGACGGAACCGGTGGAGCCTTGTCCGGCCGTACCTTCCTGACCGGCTATCCGGACGGTGAACCGGTCATACCGGGCGCGGTGCCCTACGGTGACGTGATCGTTCCCTACGTCATGGCAGGCCATGTGGCCGCGGCGCTGCAACGCCGCCGCGAGACCGGGCAGGGGGGTCACATCGATGCTTCCATGTATGAAATCTGCGTCCAGCAGATGCGCGATTTCCTGGCGATGGCGCGAGCGGGGCAGCATCCTCGGCGGCTGGGAAACGCCGATCCCGCAGTACCGTTCCAGGATGTCTTCCCCGCCGCGGGGCAAGACCGTTGGGTGGCAATCAGCGCCTTTACGCCTGAGGAGCACAGCCGCCTGTTGGAGATTGCCGGCCCCGACATCGCCGCCTGGACCTGCATTCGCGAGGACCACGCCATCGCCGCGCAGCTGCAGGCCGCGGGCATAGCCGCCGGCGCATTGCAGGACTGCGAGGACCTGATCGAGCGCGATCCTCAGATCGCGACCCGCGAGGTCTTGTGGGACCTCGATCATCCGTTGCTCGGCAGGTTCGGGCACGTGGCGACGCCGATGCGTTTTTCGCGAGACCGGATGCAGCCTTTCCGCGCGCCGTCGATGGGCGAGCACAGTCATGAAATCGCCCGCAGTCTCTCGGGCCTCTCGGTGGCGGATATCGCCCGCCTCGATGACGACGGAGTATTCCATTGAGCCAATCCGCCAACCAGCGCAGCCGCAAGGTTCTTGCCTGTACCGAAAAGGCAACGGCCTACCAGAAGGCTTTCGGCCAGGACCTGCGCCGCCGCGTCGTCGACGATCAGGAACCCTACGCCATCGTCCAGGCCGACACACCGCACGAGCTGTTTCACGCGATGGGCATTCCCATCGTCACGAACCAGTGGTGGTCCGCCTACATTTCCGCCAAGCAGCTTTCCGGCCGCTATTTCGATGCCATGGTGGACAAGGGCTTTCCCGCCAATAGCTGCAAGTATTGCTCGCTCGGCCTTGCCTGCACGCTCGCCAACGAACCGGAGACAGCGCCCTGGGGTGGGCTGCCGACCCCGACGGTGCTGGTCGCGCGGTTGACCTGCGATTGCATCCAGCATGTCTTCGGCCTTTGGGCGAAGGAACTGGGCAGCGAGTTCTTCCCCATGGAAGCGCCCGCCTGGGAGCATAAGGAAGAGGATTGGTACGCAAACGCCAAGGCCGACTGGGAACGCATCTACCAGCCCGATCGGATCGCGCAGATGGTGCGGGAGATGGAAGACCTGATCGCCCTGCTGGAAGAACGCACGGGCCGTAAGTTCGACGCCGCCAGGTTCGAGACGCTGATGGAGCGGATCAACGAACAGGAGGGCTATATCTGGGAAGCCGCCCGCGCCATCGGCGAGGCGCGGCCGTGTCCGGTCTCCATTGCCGAGCAGATGCCCAATACGATGATCCCGCAGTGGCATCGCGGATCGGATTGGGCAGTTGCCCATGCCCGCGAATTCCGGGACGAGGTTCTGGAGCGGATTGCGAAGGGGCAGGGCGCCGCTGCGCAGGAGCGTCTGCGCCTGATGTGGATCGGCGCGGGGGTATGGCACGATCCCGGGTTCTACCAGGCGCTTGAGGAAAATCTCGGCGCGGTATTCGTCTGGTCGATGTACATGCCCTTTGCCGGGCCCGCTTATATCCGCGATATCAAGGGGCGGCCGATGGAGGCCCTCGCCAGCCGCGTTGCCTCGATGAATGAAACGCTGCACCTGCCGCCGTGGATGAGCGGCTGGATGACCGCGGAAGCCGAGCGCTGCGGGATCGATGCGGCGGTGATCCTGCTCCCGCCTGACAACCGCCTCTCGCAATCGGGCACGAAGCTGACCGCGCTGGCGCTGGAGAAGGCCGGCGTACCTGTACTGATGATTGATGCCGACATGGTCGACGCCAAGATCTGGGATCATGACCGGATGGTCGCGATGGTCGAGGACTTTCTGCGGGACAAGGGGCTGGCATGAAGCGGTTGGCCGCCTTGCTGGCGCTGGCCTTGCTGGCGTCCTGTTCCCGGCCCTTGCCCCAGGGCGTGACCGAGCTGGTCTATGCCTCCCCTTATCCGCCTTCGCATCCCTTTAGCCGGGCCGACCAGCGCTGGATCGACTTTGTCGAGAAGCGCTCGGGTGGCAAGCTGGTGATCCGCCCGATCTGGTCGGGGGCCTTGTTGTCTTCCGACATGTCGATGGAGGAGATCCGTCATGGGGTGGCCGACATAGGCCTGATCACCCCGATCTATTCGCGCGGCGGCACGCATCTGCTTCGCACGCAGACGGGCTTCTACAGCGGGGCGGATACGATTGAATCGCAGCTCTCGCTTTATCATTGCATGGCGAGTGCAGTGCCCGAGTTCTCGCGCGAGCTGACCGGGCTGAAAGTGCTGGCCGTGCAGGGCGGGGTGCTGCCCGGCATCCTGACGCGCAACCGCAAGGTCGAGCATCTCGCAGACCTCAAGGGCCTGCGCATAAGGGCGCCGACCGAACTGCTGCCGATTCTGCAGGCACTCGGTGCCGATCCGGTCGACTTGCCGATGGGCGAGGTTTACAGCGCCCTTGCCAAGGGGGTGATAGACGGCGTCGTCGCTCCACCCGATACCTTGCGTTCGCTTCATTTCGCGGAAGTGACGCGTTATTTCTTCGAACTGCGCATCCCGCGCGGTGCCTATCCCGGGCGCGCCATGGACCTCGATGCCTGGAACGCGCTTGATCCTTCGCAGCGGGAAATCCTGGAAGAAGGCATTGGTGTCTGGGAGCAGGCGCTTGCCCAGGAGAACCGCGCTGCTGCAGCGGCAGGCAAGGCGGCGGGGCGCGGGATCATTGTCGACAGTCCGGCCGAACCAGCTGAACAGGCGCGGTTCGAGGCCCTTTATCTGCGCGAGGCAAAACAGACCGCGCGCTCGCTCGAACAATACGGAATCAATGGAATGAAAGCCTATCGCGTGGCTCGCGAAAGTCTTGTCGCCCGCAATCGGGTCAAGTGTGGAGGTCGCTCATGACGCAGCCGCTAGCCGGGATGAGGGTGGCCGATTTCAGCCATGTCATGGCGGGCCCCTTCGCCAGCCACCTGCTGCGCCTGATGGGCGCGGAAGTGATCAAGATCGAATCTCCCAATGGGGATCAGTTTCGCAACTACGGCTCGAACCGCCAGTACGATGGAATGAGCCCGGCCTTTATCGCGGCCAATGTTGGCAAGAAGAGCATTGCGCTTGACCTGAAGGACCCGAAGGACATTGAAATTGCGCGGGAAATCGTCGCGCGCAGCGACGTACTACTGGAGAACTTCAGACCCGGCGTGATCGCCCGCCTCGGCTTCGGATACGAAGCGGTGCGGGCCATTCGGCCCGGTATCGTCTTCTGTTCCGTCTCGGGATATGGCCAGGACAGCCCGCAACGCGACTGGCCCGCCATCGATAATATCGTTCAGGCGACGAGCGGTATGATGATGCTGAGCGGCGCGGAGGGCGATCCGCCAGTGCGCGTGGGCTTCCCCATCGTCGATACGCTGACTGGCCAGACCGCGGCTGTCGCGATCCTGGGCGCGCTGTTGCAGCGAGAGCGGACCGGCGAGGGTGCCTATATCGACGTATCGATGCTCGACGCGAGCCTGGCCTTCATGACTTCCGCACTTACGCCTTATCTCGTGACCGGTAGCCCGCTGCGGCGGCTCGGCAACACCGGCTACAGCGAATTGCCGACCGCTGCGCTCTACGAAACGCGCGACGGGCGGCACGTCTCGCTTGGCGTAGTGCAGGAGAACCAGTTCGCCGCGCTCGCACGCGAACTCGGGCGGCAGGACTGGCTCAGCGATCCGCGCTACGCCACGGCCGATGCGCGCCGGACCAACTTCGATGCGATGCACGGGGAACTGGCAGCGATCTTCCTGACTCGCGATTCCGGCGATTGGGAACGGGACCTTAGCAATGCAGGCATCCCTTGCGGCAAGATCCGCCGGGTCGGTGAAGCGGCGAGCCTCGCCACCCCCGACGCGCTGATGGAGATGTCGATCGCGGGTTTGCCGGGAGGCGACCGGGTCTCGGTACCCAACGCGGGTTTCCGCATGCGGCCGGGGCAACCGGGTACGAACGAGGCTCCGCCGACAATTGATCAACACCGGGAGGAGATACTGCAATGGCTGGCATCCGGGCAATGACAGGTGAATTCCGGGTGGGCCGTGCGCATCGGCTTTGGCGCAGGACGACCGTGTTTCTCTCCGCTTTGGCCGCCGGCTCCCTTGTTGTCGCTTCGGGCGTGCGGGCCGAAGACTATCCCGATTACACGCGCAGTTCCTTCTATGTGCCGGTCAGGGACGGCACGAAACTGGCCATGAACGTCTATCGTCCCGCCAATGCAGACGGCGTCACAGACGAGAAACTGCCGGTGATCTTCGCCTTCACGCCCTATCGCGCACGCTACAAGGACAAGGACGGCAAGATCGTCGAGGCCGCACTGGGCGACCAGTTGGCCCTGCGCTCGCTGCTGCGGGCAGGCTATGTCGTCGCCGTGGCCGACATCCGCGGCAAAGGGGCCTCCTTCGGCCATCGCCGCGGCTTCCAGGACCGTACCGAGGCGCGCGACGGATACGACCTCGTCGAGTGGCTGGCGCACCAGCCATTTTCCAGCGGCAAGGTCGGAATGATCGGCTGTTCCTATCTGGGCGGCACGACGATGCACACGGTCAGTACCGCGCCGCCCTCGCTCAAGGCCGCGTTCATTGGCGCGACCGATTGGGACAAATATGCCTTCGTGCGCCGGGGCGGCCTGACCGCGCAGTTCAATACCCGGCCTGACGAGCCGCCGACGGTCGATCTTGCCAGCGTGCCGGTCGACGCCGATCCCGACGGTGCGATGCTGCGCAAGGCCGTGGCGGAGCATGCCGCGAACACTTCGATGGGCGGTCTGTGGTACTCCATGCCCTATCGTGACAGCGTGTCGCCGCTGACGGGCAACGACTTCTGGAACGAAGTGGCGATCTGGCGCTACGCCGATGCGATCCGCAAGTCGGGCATTGCGACCTACATGTGGGGGAACTGGAAGGACGAACCGACGAGCCAGGTCCTGGTTGCCGCGAAGAACCTTGGCAGTCGGCTCTTGGTGGGCCCCGGGAGCCACTGCGTGCCGCCGCCGGGCTTCGATTTCACCGGGGAGATCACGCGCTATTTCGATTACTACCTGAAGGGCGCTGACAACGGATTTTCCGCGCAGCCGCCGGTGACATTCTGGTCGGCCGACGGCAATGCCGAGGGTCACTACGTGCGACAGGACGCCTTGCCTGGCGCCGGTTCGACCACCTGGTCGTGGTATCTGAATGGGGGCGACATGGATGGCGCGCGCGCGCTTTCTTCCCGCCCCGGTGAAAGCGGTACGGACCGGTTCACGGTCGATTATGATGTAGCCAATGACGCTTATTTCGCGTTCTGGCCCGAACCGCTCGACGCCCATGGGATTACTTATACCAGTGCCCCGCTCGAGCATCCGGTGGACCTGCTCGGCTATCCGCTGGCGCATCTGCAGTTGCAGTCGGACCGTCCCGATGCCGATGTCTTCGTCTATTTGGAGGAAGTATCTCCGGGCGGGGCGGCGCAAGTGCTTTCGTTCGGGCGGCTTAAGCTGTCGCACCGCGCGATCGCTCCGGCGCCATGGGACAACCTCGGACTGCCCTGGCATAGCGGACTGCGCAAGGACGTCTCGCCGCTGGGCAAGGGCGAGACCGCTCGCATGGAAATCGCCATGATGCCGCTCTCTCACCGCATCGAGCCGGGTTATCGGCTGCGCTTCGTGATGACCGGAGCAGATCCGCGTCAGCGCAACCTGGCCGAGGTGCGGCAGGACCCGCCGCCGGTGCTGGAAATCGAGCGCGGCTGGCAGTCCGGCTCGCGCATAGACCTGCCGCTGCGCGAACCGCACGACGCTGCCATTTCCGGCCAGATCGGCGGGCCGGGTGGGCGCGGCACCTATCCGGCGGTGGCGCAGGCACGCGCCGATGCGCCGGGCTATACGATCTATCGTCCGCAAGTTCTGCCGGAAGGAAAACTGCCGCTCGTCCTGTGGGGCAATGGCGGCTGCCGCGACGACGGGTTGAGCGCCGGACATGCGCTCAAGGAATTCGCCAGCCACGGCTATCTCGTTATCGCCAACGGCGCCCCGCGCCAGGAGCGCCCGGTGCTTGCCGCCCTGCCGCAGCCGGGTGAGGGGCCCATGCGCATGCCGACCGAGGCCGAGCGCAAGGCCGACGAAACCTCGGCCGCGCAAATGCTTGACGCGATCGACTGGGCCGAACGCGTCAATGCCGATCCAGCCGATCCGCTATACGGTCATATCGATACGACGCGGATCGCCGCCACGGGGCATAGCTGCGGTGGCTTGCAGGCGCTGGCCGCGGGCGCCGATCCGCGCGTCGACACGGTGATCGCCTTCGGCAGCGGGGTTTACAATCGAACCGGGTCGGGCCTGAGCGGGGTGAAGATCGTCAAGGACGACCTCAAGCGGCTGCACACGCCCGTCGCCTATATCCTGGGCGGTCCGACCGACATTGCCTATCCCAACGGCACCGACGACTTCGCGCGGATTGCACATGTCCCGGTGATGCTGGCAAATCTGCCGGTCGGCCATGGCGGGACGCTTGCGCTGGCCGATGGTGGCGAATGGGCGCGCGTGGGTGCCACATGGCTGAACTGGCAGTTGAAGGGCGACAGGCAGGCCGGACTGATGTTTACCGGGCAAGACTGCGGGCTTTGCAAGACGCCTGGCTGGACTGTGAAGCGAAAGCAATTTCCCGCGAAGCCGTGATCCCTTCTGCCCGAAGCGCCCCGTTCATGCGGCGCTTCGGGCGTTGTACTACGACGACTTGTCCCGCGCGTGATCCCGCGCGCGATGGTGCCATGATTCTTGGCCGGGGAGAGGTAGCATTCGGCCCACCGCGAGGCATGGGCTGACCGGTAACGGGCGCGCAGATACTGAATGGGTGCCTGCAGCTGACGGTCAATCGGGCAGCGCCGCCAGTACCCTGTCGGGGGTCATCGGAAAGTCGAACAGGCGTGCGCCGCAGGCGTTGTAAATTGCGTTGGCAATCGCGCCGGCTCCCCCGCACATGGCCAGTTCGCCCACGCCTTTTGCCTGGATGGCGCTGGCGGCGGGATCGCGCTCCTCCAGCATCAGCACCTCGAGGTCGGGAACGTCGCGGTGGACGGGCACATGATATTCGGCGAGGTCGCAATTGACGAGGTGGCCGTTGCGCGGGTCGAACAGCAGCGCCTCGGTCAGAGCGGCGCCGATACTCCAGGTCATGCCGCCGATGCACTGGGAGCGCGCGGTCTTGGCGTTCAGCACGCGGCCGATGCCGAAGGCTCCCAGCATTCGTGAGACTCTCGCTTCGCCGGTATGTCGATTGACGCGCACTTCGGTGAAGAACGCGCCGAAACTTGATGCCGCGAAGTCTTCGGAGATCGCGCCTGGCTCGTAATGACCGACTACCGAAAGCGGCTGCCCCTCAAGCAGATCGCCGATCGGTCGGCCGGAACTTCCTGCGATCCTTCCGTCCTCCAGCTTCAGATCCTTCGGCGAAACGCCTGCCTTTCCGGCAAGCCGGTTGCGGATCTCCTCGCAGGCAACCGACACCGCCGATCCTACCGAGGCGGCGCCCCAGCTTCCGCCCGACCCGGGACCGCGGGGAAAGGCAGTGTCGCCCAGTTCGACGAGCACCTTCTCGCCGGGCAGACCCAGCATTTCTCCCGCGATTTGGGCAAGGATGGCGTAAGTGCCGGTGCCGATGTCGGTCATATCGCTCTGGACCGTGGCAGTGCCGTCGGGATTGAGCGTGACGCTTGCCTTGGCCTCGGCGACATTGTGGACCCGCGCTGCACTGGCCATGCCGGTGCCGATCCACCATTCGCTCTCCCGCCGATGACGGGGCTTGCGCGGTCCATGGTCCCACCCGAAGGCTTCTGCACCTTTCGTGAGACACTCGGCGAGGCCGTGGGCGGTGAACGGAAGGTCTTGGGTTGGGTGCTTGTCCGGTATGTTGCGAAGACGCAGTTCCACAGGGTCGATCCCCGCCTTTTCGGCAAGGCAATCCATGGCCGCTTCGAGCGTCGGCATGCCGACCGCCTCGCCCGGCGCGCGAACCGATCCGGCGGTCATGCGATGGACGCGCGCGACTTCGAGCTGGAGCAGACGGTTTTCGCCGCCATAGAGAAAGGCGCTGGACTGCAGCACCGGTTCGGCAAAGGGTTCTGCGGGAAGGTTGGAAACGCGCGCCTCGTGACCGAAGCCTGTCAGCCTGCCTTCAGCATCGGCAGCCAGTTGCAGGCGTTGCTGCGTCTCGGAGCGGCGCATGATTGTCTGGAACACCTGCCTGCGGGTCATGATAACCCGGACCGGCCGCTGCAGTTCCATCGCCGCAAGCGAGGCGGCCAGGGTTTCCTGACTGATGCCAAGCTTTGAGCCGAAGCCCCCGCCCACGTAACGCGCCACAAGGCGGATGGCGTCCTCATCCAGTCCCAGCGCATCGGCGAGTTCGGCGATGTTGTAATTGGGCATTTGCAGGGAGGCATAAACCGTCAGCTTCTGGCCGTCCCATTTGGCGATGGCGGCGTGCGGTTCCATGGCAGCGCTGGCGTGGCCCTCGGTCGTGTATGTCAGGTCGACGCTGTGCGCAGCCGTGGCCATGGCGTGTGCGAGATCGCCTGTCTGTGTCCCACCTTTCTTTAGTTTGGCGTCGACTGCGGCGGGATCGAGCGGCAACTCGGCTGGGTCCTGCGCCTCGAAGTCGAACCGCAGGCGCTTTGCCGCGTGGCTCGCCTGTTCGAAAGTCTCGGCGACGACGAGAGCGATCGGCTGGCCATGGTAGGCGATCTCTCGCGGGTCTTGCTTCGGCGCTTTTCCGGCCGTGCCCTGGGCAGGGCGCACGGTCATGCGCTCATCGTCGATGACTGCGACGACGCCATCCATCGCCAGGGCTGCCTCCTTGTCGATCCGCGAGATGCGGCCCTTGGTGAAAGGTGCGGTGACCAGCACACCGTGCAGGCACCCGGGGACGACATATTCAGCCGAATAGGGCGCCGTGCCGGTGACCTTGGCCAGACCCTCCGGCCGCGACAGCGGTTTGCCGATGATCTTCTGCCCGAAACTGTCGAGCAGGTTGCGGTTGTCGGGTTCGTCCTGACGGAAATGAACGGTCACAGTGCAACTCCCGTGGCATCGCCCAGCACGGCCTTGAGGGTCCGGCGCGCGAGAGGAATCTTGAAATCGTTCTCGCCAAAACCCTTAGCCTCTTCGAGCAGCAGGTCGGCGGCTTGTTCGAAAAGAGCTTCGTCGGGCGTCTTTCCCATCAGCAGTTCGGACAGGCGCGGATCGTGCCAGGGCTTGTGGGCAAGGCCGCCGAAGGCAAGTTCGGCGCGGGCGATGCGTCCCTCGGCCATGTCGACGATGGCGGCAACCGAGACTAGCGCGAAAGCGTAGGAGGAACGCTCGCGAACCTTGCGGTAGAGTTGCTTGCCGGGAACCGGGGGCGGCAGGGTTATCGCGGTGA
Source organism: Novosphingobium sp. PP1Y (assembly GCF_000253255.1). Classification (NCBI taxonomy): domain Bacteria; kingdom Pseudomonadati; phylum Pseudomonadota; class Alphaproteobacteria; order Sphingomonadales; family Sphingomonadaceae; genus Novosphingobium; species Novosphingobium sp. PP1Y. The sequence goes on from NC_015580.1 coordinate 1,397,204, forward strand.
TGATTTCGCCAGCTTCCAATACATTGTCCTTCCAGGGCGTGTCGCCAGGCAGACGATGGAATTCACGCACCGGTACCGTTCTGAACTCATGGTCGCCGTTCGCGATCTCGACAGTGGCGCCGAGCGCCGCAAGCGCCACGGCCATGTCTCCGGGATAAGTGGCGATGCACTGGTTGCTGGAGCCGAGTACCGCATGGAGCCTCGCGATGCCGGGGATGGCGCCGCAGCCCGATCCGGGGGCGCGCTTGTTGCAGGGCTGGCTGGTGTCGGTGAAGTAATAGCAGCGCGTGCGCTGGCACAGATTGCCACCGGTGGTTGCGCGGTTGCGAAGCTGTTGCGTCGCACCGGCCAGTATCGCCCGGGACAGCACAGGCCAGTCCGAGCGGACGCGTTCATCCACCGCCACGGCCGTATTCGTCGCGAGTGCACCGATGCGCAGGCCGCCACCGTCGAGCCCGGCAATATCGCTCATCGGCAGGCGATTGACGTCCACCAGCGTGTCCGGCGCGGTCACTTCGAGCTTGAGCAGATCGACCAGATTGGTACCGCCCGCAATCGGCGAGGCGGTGTCCGCTGCACAAAGTTGCGCGGCGTGGGAGAGGCTTTCGGCGCGCTGGAAATCGAAAGGCTTCATGCCGGTTCCGCCGACGAAGCTGCGAGAATGGCCTCGACGATGTTGGCATAGGCGCCGCAGCGGCACAGATTGCCGCTCATGCGTTCGCGAATTTCTTCGTGGGTGAGGGTGACCGGGCCATTCAGGTCATCGCTCGCATCGCTTGGCCAGCCGATCGTGATTTCGTCGAGGAGCGCCGTCGCCGAACAGATCTGCCCGGGAGTGCAGTAACCGCACTGGAAACCGTCATGCTCAACGAAGGCGCGTTGCAGCGCGGAAGGGGCCTGCAAGGTTCCGATGCCTTCGATCGTCGTTACGCTGTCGCCATCGTGCAGCGCCGCCAGGGAGAGGCAACTGTTGATCCGCAGCCCGTTCACGATGACCGTGCAGGCCCCGCACTGCCCGTGATCGCAACCCTTCTTGGTTCCCGTCAGGCCCAGGTGGTCACGGAGAAAGTCGAGCAGGGTGATGCGTGGATCGCCCGGCAAGTCGTGGCTTTGCGAATTGATGGTGATGGCCATGACGCTCTCCTTGTTCGGACAAAGCTTCAGGCCCTGCGGAAGTTCCCTGAACGATCACGACTGCCTCTCGTGGCGCAGGTTGGGGCGCAAAGCCCGGCCGGCCCGGGCTAAGGGCACCTCAGCGGAGCAAGCGTGGTTCAATCCTCCCATTCATGGCCGGAGAGCACCTTCGGTCCACCACAGCCTTCGCCTTTGCGCCGGGAATTGTCGTGGCTGGAAAATTGATATGCAAAATAGCTATTGATCATAGCAAAAACTTTGGCTAGTACTTGTGCTATAGGGGCCGATGCGTTCGGCATTTTAGGGAGATGATCCATGGCTAAGCCATCACAACCAGATCCGCGTCCTGAAGAGGAAACCGTCCGCTACGACATCGAGGACGGTGTTGCGTGGGTCTATTTCAATCGCCCCGACAAACGCAATTGCATGAGCCCCAAGCTCAACCGCCAGATGATGCGCGTGATCGAGGAACTCGAGTTTCGTGACGACGTTCAGGTTCTCGTCCTCGCCGGTGAGGGCGTGGCTTGGTCTGCGGGCATGGACCTGCTCGAATATTTCCGCATGAACGAGGAAAAGGGCATCGGTGCCATTCGCCAATCCCAGCGGGAAGCCTATGGCTGGTGGGAACGGCTGCGCTGGTACGAGAAGCCCACGGTCGCGATGGTTAACGGCTGGTGTTTCGGCGGTGGCTATGGCCCGCTCTTCGCCTGCGACCTTGCTTTCTGCGCACAGACTGCGCAATTCGGCCTGTCCGAGATCAACTGGGCGATCCTGCCCGGCGGCGGGGCAAGCAAGGTTGCTGCCGAGCTGCTGAGCTTCCGCAGGGCGATGTACCATGCGATGATGGGTGAGAACCTGACCGGTGAACAGGCAGCCGAATGGGGTCTCGTCAACGAGTGCCTGCCGGACGACAAGCTCAAGGCGCGCGTGCAGGAAGTCTGCGACAGCCTGAAGAAGAAGGACACCAACGCCCTTCGCGCCACGAAGTGGGCGATCCGCCGGGTGCGAGAAATGACTTACGACAACGCCGAGGACTACCTCGTGCGGACGCAGGAAGCTCTGAACGATTTCGGCGGCAAGCAGAGCCGCAAGGAGGCGACCCGCCAGTTCCTCGACGAAAAGTCGTACAAGCCGGGGCTGGGCGCCTTCGACAAGAGCAAGTTGGACTAAGAAATCATATCCGGGAGAGGTGCGAGACATGAAGCGCCCGAAGATCATCGACAGGTTGCTCAGGCCGCGATCCGTCGCCGTCGTTGGCGCATCGGACAAGCCCGGTGCGCTGGGAGCCTCGATGTTGGCAAACCTCGAGCGCAACGGGTTTGATGGGGCGATCTACCCCATCAATCCCAAGCGCAACGAGATCGGTGGGCGCAAGTGCTATGCAGGGATCGAGGACTTGCCCGAGGGCGTCGACTGCGCTGTCCTCGCCATTCCGCGCGCGGGCATTCTTCCGGCGCTGAAGGGGCTGGCCGACCGCGGTGTTGGCGCGGCCGTCATCTTTTCTGCCGGGTTTGCCGAAGATGGCGAGGAAGGTCTTGCCGAACAGCGCGAGATCGCGGCGATTGCGGAACGGCATGGCATTGTCGTCGAAGGGCCCAACTGCCTCGGTTGTGTCAATCACGTCGACAAGGTGCCGCTGACCTTCGTGGAAACGCGCTGCCAACCGCCGCAGGGCCCCGGGATCGCAGTCGTGTCGCAGAGCGGGGCGATGGCTGCCGTGCTGGCCACGATGCTGCAGTCGCGCGAGCTGGGTATCAGTTATACGGTCTCGACCGGTAACGAGGCGGCGAGCGGGGTTGAGGACTATCTCGACTGGCTCGTCGACGATGCACACACTCACGTCATCGCCATGATCGTCGAGCATTTCCGCCAGCCGCGCGCCTTTCTGCAGGCGGTCCAACGGTTGCGTGCGGCAGGCAAGGAAGTTGTCCTGCTGCATCCGGGGCGGTCCAGCGCCGCGCGGGAAAGCGCAGCGACCCATACCGGGGCCATGGCGGGCGACTACAAGGTCATGCGCGCGATGGTCGAGCAGGCCGGGGTCGTCATGGCGGAGACTTTGGAGGAACTGGCCGATGTATCCGAAATCGCGGTCCGCTCGCCGGGCCTGCCGGAAGCGGGCGCTGCGGTGTTGGGCGAGTCCGGTGCCTTCAAGGCGTTGACGCTAGACCTCTCGGAAGAATTGGGCCTTGCCCTGGCTCCGCTTGGCAATGCCGACAGTCCCGCGCTCCGGGCGGCCTTGCCCGAATTCGTCCCGGTCTCCAATCCGCTCGACATAACGGCGATGGGATTGTCGCAGCCGCAGATCTACACCGAGACCATTGAGGCGCTGCTGGTCGACGATCGCGTCGGCGCCATCCTCGTCGGGCTTATCCAGACCGATGCGACGACTTGTGCCTTGAAGTTTCCCGCCTTGCTCAAGGCCCTCGAAGGGCGCGAAAGCAGCAAAGCTGTCGTGTTCGCCGGGCTTGACGAAGGTGCCGAGGTGCCGCGCGAATGGCTGGAGCGTCTGCGTTCTGCGGGCATCGCCTGCTTTCCGAGCACGGAGCGTGCCTTGCGGGCGATTGCGCGTCTCACCCATCGCAAGGCCAGGGTTGGCGCGACACTGGCCGCCCCCTTGCCGCTTGCCGGTCTCGAGGCCGGCACGATCCCGGAATATCGTGCCAAGCAGATCTTGGCAGGGGCGGGAATTGCCTTTCCGGAAGGCCGCTTCGCCGCCAGTGCTGATGAGGCAGTGACTGCCGCTGCCGCGCTTGGCGGGCGTGTGGCGATGAAGGCGCAGGCTTCGGCATTGGGGCACAAGAGCGATGCCGGCGGAGTCCGGCTGGGGCTCGCGGGCGAGACGGTCGTTCGCGAGGCATGGGCGACCATGTACGAGGCCGTGGCGGCCTACGATCCCACGATCGCGTTGGACGGCGTGCTGATCGAAGCCATGGGGGAGCCCGGAACGGAGATGATCGTCGGCGCCAAGCGCGATCCCGAATGGGGGCCCGTGGTTCTGGTCGGCTTCGGCGGCGTTACCGCGGAAATCCTTGGCGATGTCACGCTGATCACCCCGGGCGAGAGTGTCGACGCGATCGCCGCTGCCATTCACGGCCTGGCCCAGGCGCCCCTGCTGCGAGGATTTCGCGGCACCCCGCCGCGCGATGTTGCGGCGCTGGCACGCCTCGCCGAGACGGTGGGCAGGGTCATGGAGGGCAACGATCGCATCCTCGAGATCGATCTCAATCCCGTGATGCTCTACGATGAAGGGCAGGGGCTGTCGGTGCTCGATGCGTTGATGCTCGTCGCCTGAGGCGGCGAGCGCGATCAGTCCTCGGTGTGCCAGATCGCCCGTAGCGCCGGAGCCAGGTGTTCGCGATGTTCGGCGGGAATACGTTCCAGCAGGTCGAATTCGAACTGGTCCAGAATCGCGCGGGCATCGGCCATGATGGTCTCGCCGTCCACAGTCAGGTGCAGCCCGTGCGACTTTCCGTCGAGCGGGACCTTCTCGATCAGCCCACGTTCCTCGAGCCTCCGCAGCAGGGGCACCATGTTCGCGCTCTTGATGTCGAGGACACGGCCGATATGGCTGGCGATCACGTTGGGTTCGGCATCGATCATCATCAAGACCGACGCGTCGACCTGGCGCAGGTCGAGCATCGAAAGCCGATCGTTGAGATCGCTCATTGCAGCTGCTGCAGCGCGCTTCAGCTGGTAACCCGGCCGTTCTTCCAGCGGGTCGGTCACGTCGTCTGCCACGTTTTCGGTATCTCCCTGCGCATGGCGCCAAGTTGCGGTGTTAAAGCTCGTTCACAACGAAGCGAAGACTGTCAAGCTGGGTGGCCATGTTTTATCCTTGCGCTTAGCAGGATATTGCTATAGCCAATAGCTATAAATAAGAACAGTGGCCAAAGGCCATAAAAGCGCATCATCGGGCAAAATGCCCGAATTCAAGGGAGGTGGGCATGCAAAAGCATTCTAAATTCATTCGGGCATTCTATGCAGCATCGACTTGCTTGTCGCTGGCAGCGGTCGGGCTGGCCGCGCCCGCGTTGGCCCAGGAAGGCGACGCAGACACGCAGGCCAGACGCGATCAGGCCGCGGGGAACATTATCGTCGTCACCGCAAGACGGCGTGAGGAAAGCCTTCAGGAAACGCCTGTCGCGATAACGGCACTGTCTGCAGAGATGCTGGAAAGCCGGCAGATCCAGCAGACCCAGGACCTTGAGCGGGTAACCCCCAGTCTTCAGTTCAAGTCTGCCGGGCAGCTGTCGGGCAACAGCGCGGCGACCGTCGTGTTCATTCGCGGCATCGGTCAGCTGGACCCGACCGCTGCGGTCGATCCGGGCGTGGGCATCTATATCGACGAAGTCTATGTGGGCCGGGCCGTAGGCGGGGCAATCGACTTCGGCGATATCGCCGGCGTTGAAGTTCTGCGCGGGCCGCAGGGTACGCTTTTCGGTCGCAACACGATCGGCGGCGCCATCCTTGTGCGCACCAAGCAGCCGGTACTCGGTGAGTTCAGCGGCAAGGGGCGGGTGCGCATCGGCAACGACGACCTGCGCGAAGGCTTCGCGGCGCTGAACCTGCCGTTCGGCGAAACGGTTGCGGCGCGCGTATCAGGCGGTTTTCGCAAGCGCGACGGCTATGTCACGCGTGTCTATGACGGACTCGATCTGGGCAATGACAATTCCTGGAGCCTTGGCGGTTCGATCAAGTGGGAGCCGTCGAGCGACTTCGACCTGTTCATTCGCGGCGACTACAACAAGCGCGACGAGAACGGCGCGCCGTTCGTATTCGCTGGCATCAACGAGAATGCGCCGGTTCCGGCTATTGTCAGCGTTGGGGCGGGCTGTCCGGGCGCGACCATTCCGTTCGCGCCGCTCACACCCGGCGATCCCCGGTTTGGCGCGCCTTTCGTGCCTTCGATCGACGATGCGCGCTGCGCCAACGACTATCAGGCGCTGGGCAAGTTCACCAATGGCGGCACCGCGCCGGTCACCAGCACTTCCGAGACCTGGGGCCTTGCCGCGACCGCTCGGGCAACCCTGTCCGACTGGCTGAGCTTCAAGACGATCACATCCTATCGCAAGACGAAGTCGCGCGGTGTGCGCGATGCCGACAACACGCCGTTCGACATCCTGACCACCGATCTCACCACCAGTTCCGAGCAGTTCAGCCAGGAGTTCCAGTTCCAGTTCGATTTCGATCGGCTGAACATGATCGTGGGCGGGTTCTACTACAACGAGAAGAGCTTCGAGCGGGCCACGGTGCTGCTGGCTTTCCCGCCGTCGCCGCCTGTCATTTCCTCTGTCCTCACTGGCGGTCCGGGCAGCCGCGACCTTCAGCTCTCGGATCTCAAGACGGATTCGGTCGCCGGGTTCGGTGAAGTTTCCTACGAGCTGACCGACGATCTCGAAGTGTCGGTCGGCGCGCGCTACACCAAGGACAAGAAGTCCTACATCGGCAACGTCAGCAGTCTGTTCCCCGCGACGCTGCCGGACCCCGATCCGATCCCGACCGAGGCAATCCCCGATGGCGGGCCGCTGTACATATACTATCGTCCCTATCGCAAGAGCTTCTCCGCGCTCACCGGGTCGGCGAGCATCCGCTACAACGTGGCGCCTTGGCTGAGCACTTATGTGTCTTATGCCAACAGCTTCAAGTCGGGCGGCTTCAATACCCGCTACAACGCACCGCCGCCGGGCTTCGTGCCGGTACCCTTCGACGAGGAGAAGGTGACCAGCTATGAAGTGGGTGCGAAGTTTGACCTGGGCGATGTCCGGTTGAATCTTGCTGCCTTCCGCGCCGACTACAAGGACATCCAGCTCATCTTCCGCCAGGGCCCGGTGCCGCTGCTGTTCAATGCGGGCAAGGCGCGCATGCAGGGCTTCGAAGCTGAATTCAGCTATCACACGGCCTGGGGCCTGCAGATCGATGCGGGGCTGAGCCACCTCGATGACCAGATCCGTTCGGTTACCGCAATCCCTGGCGCAACCGCGACGATCGCGCCGGGTGACGAACTGCCGCTCACGCCCTCGTTCCAGGGTAACCTGGGCATCGGTTATGAAGTCATGCTGGGCAACTGGACCCTGACCCCGCGCGTGGACGTCAGCTACCAGACCAAGACGACCTTCATCACCGGCAGCGTGCCCGAGATCGAACAGGGCGACTATGCGGTCACCAATGCGTCGATCACGCTGGCGCAGGACGGCAAGGGGCTCACGGTCCAGGCTGGAGTCCAGAACCTGTTCAATGAACACTACAAGGTTCAGGGCAATGCCTCGCTTGCGACGCTGGGCTATGCCGAAGTGATCTATGCCCGGCCGCGCGCGTGGTACATGCAGGTCGGCTATGAATTCTGATCATCACCTGACTGGCGATCTCGCTTGATCGCCGCGGCCCGGTATCCTGTCGGCTAGGCAGGGCCGGGCCTTCCTTTTTTGCTTCGAGGATAAGTCCGATGGAATTTCAGCGCATCAATCCCATGACCGGTGAGGTCGCTTCCACAGCCAGGGCAATGCAGGCAGACGAGATGGCCGCAATCGCGGCCAGCGCGGCCAGTGCGCAGCCGCAGTGGGGGCAGATGGGTCCCGGCGCACGGCGTAAGGTTCTCAACTGCGCCGCGGACGCGCTCGAAGCCCGGGCGGACCGGTTCGTGGACGCCATGATGGGCGAAATCGGTGCGACCGAGGGCTGGGCCCGGTTCAACGTCATGCTGGCTGCGGGCATGGTGCGCGAAGCCGCTGCACTGACCACACAGATCTCTGGTGAGATCATCCCGTCGGACAAGCCGGGATGCCTCGCCATGGCCGTCAAGGAGCCGGTCGGCGTCATCCTCGGCATCGCCCCGTGGAATGCCCCGGTGATCCTCGGTGTGCGCGCAATTGCGGTCCCGCTCGCCTGCGGCAATGCCGTCATCCTGAAGGCGAGCGAGGTCTGCCCGGAAACGCACCGGTTGATCGTCGAAGCCTTTGCCGAAGCCGGATTTCCCGAAGGCCTCGTTCAGTGCGTGACCAATGCGCCGGCCGATGCCGGAGATGTCGTGGGTGCGCTCATCGATGCGCCCGAAGTGCGGCGCATCAATTTCACCGGATCGACTGCGGTTGGCCGGATCATCGCCAGGCGGGCGGCCGATCACCTCAAACCGTGTCTGCTGGAACTGGGCGGGAAGGCCCCTTTCATCGTCCTGGAGGATGCCGATCTTGACGAGGCGGTGAAGGCCGCGGCCTTCGGCGCATTCATGAACCAGGGCCAGATCTGCATGTCGACCGAACGTATCATCGTCGTCGATGCCGTGGCCGATGAATTCGCGCAGCGCTTCGCGGCCAAGGCCGCCTCGATGACCGTGGGCGACCCGCGCGAGGGAACGACCCCGCTCGGTGCCGTGGTCGATCGCAAGACGGTCGACCATTGCCTCGGACTGATCGAGGATGCCGTAGCCAAGGGGGCCCGGCAGGTCGTCGGCGGCGAAGCCCAAGGCGTGCTGATGCCGGCCCACGTGATCGACGGGGTCACGACTGACATGAAGCTGTTCCGCGACGAGAGCTTCGGGCCGGTCGTCGGGATTGCGCGGGCACGTGATGCCGAACATGCCGTCGCGCTTGCCAATGACAGCGAATATGGCCTGTCCTCTGCGATATTCACGCGCGACATCGCGCGTGGATTACAGTTGGCACGGCAGGTCCGGGCAGGGATCTGCCACGTCAACGGACCGACCGTGCATGACGAACCGCAAATGCCCTTCGGCGGCGTCGGTGCATCGGGCTACGGCCGGTTTGGCGGCAGGCAGGGAATTGACAGTTTCACCGAAACCCGCTGGATCACGGTGGATACCCAGGACGGCCACTACCCGATCTGAGCCTCTGCCCCTTACGGGGCGGCCGATCGAGACGAAGAACAAGACCAGCCCCCCGGCGGGAGAGAGACTTAGATGGCATCAGGCGTAATCGATCCGCGCGAGATCGTCGATTCCGGGCGGATGACATGGCGGCAGATCGTCGTTGTGGCCCTGTGCGTGCTGTTGAACGGACTGGACGGCTTCGACGTCCTTTCGATCAGTTTTGCCGCGCCCGGGATCGCTTCGGACTGGGGAGTGGACCGGGCGGCCCTTGGGGTCATCCTCTCGATGGAACTGATCGGCATGTCGGTCGGCTCGATCCTGCTGGGCATGGTGGCCGACCGCGTGGGCCGCATTCCCGTCGTGGTCGTCAGCCTGCTGGTCATGGCTGCAGGGATGACGGCCGCGGCCCTGTCCGGCGGCATCGTCGAACTGGCGGTGATCCGTCTGATCACCGGCCTGGGGATCGGGGGCATGTTGGCTTGCACCAATGCCATCGTCGCTGAAGCGTCGAATGCGCGCTATCGTTCGGCTGCCGTCGCGATCATGGCGGCGGGCTATCCCCTGGGTGCGATCGTGGGCGGTGCCATTGCCTCAAGCCTGCTCGTCGACGGAACCTGGCGCGACATCTTCTGGCTGGGCGCGGGCATGACCGTCGTCTTCCTGCCGATCGTCCTGCTGGTCCTGCCGGAATCGATCGATCTTTCCATGCGCCGGTTCGGCCCGGAAGGAGCGCTTGGCAAGGTGAACAAGTCGCTGCAGCGCCTTGGCCACCGCGTCGTCGAGATGTTGCCGCCGGTCGAAGTGGTGGCCAAGGCGGACCGGGCCGGGCTTTTCAAGGGAGACATGCGCCGCGTCACGATCCTGCTGACCGTGGCCTATTTCTTTCACATGACCGCGTTCTATTTCATCCTGAAATGGATTCCCAAGATCGTGGTGGACCTGGGCTTCGAGCCTTCCGCTGCTGGCGGCGTCCTCGTCTGGGCAAACGTTGGCGGCATGACCGGTTCGCTCCTGTTCAGCGTGCTGGCAACGCGCATGCCGCTGCGCAAGCTGATGATCGCGATCCTCGTGCTCAGCTTCCTGATGATTGCGGCATTCGGCTTTACCTCGGGCGGACTCGATCCCCTGAAGCGGGCGGCGGCGATTGCGGGGTTCTTCTCCAACGCCGCTGTCGTCGGTCTCTATGCACTGATCGCGGCGGCCTATCCTGCGCAGCTGCGGGCAGGGGGAACCGGCTTCGTTATCGGTATCGGCCGCGGCGGGGCGGCGATGGGGCCGGTCGTGGCCGGGTACCTGTTCGCAAACGGTTTCGGCCTTGCGCTGGTGGCGGCTGCCATGGGCCTTGGTTCGGTCATCGCGGCGTTTGCGATCCTCGGCCTGCCGTTGGAGCGGCCGGTCGACCGCGGGTCCGCAGGCAAGACGGCACGCCGGGCCGGGTAGGCGCATTCACGTCGTGGACCGCGGGCGCAATGAGAGGTTCGCGATCTATCCTTTTGGGTTGCGATCGCGCAGGATGGGGCGATGCTACGAACTCTCTATGCCCCCATCGAACCTTACGAAACCGGCATGCTCGACACGGGCGAAGGCCATGGCATCTATTATGAAAGATGCGGCACACCGGGTGCCAAGCCCGCCGTGTTCGTGCACGGAGGTCCAGGTGGCGGTATCGCTCCGGCGCACCGCTGCCTGTTCGACCCCGAACTTTATGACGTGCTGCTCTTCGACCAGCGCGGCTGCGGCAGGTCGACCCCGCATGCCGGGCTTGAAGACAACACGACATGGCACCTGGTGGCCGACATCGAGAGGCTGCGCACGCTTGTCGGCGCAGAGAAGTGGCTGGTCTTCGGCGGGTCCTGGGGATCGACCCTCGGGTTGGCCTATGCGCAGACCCATCACGAACGGGTAAGCGAACTGGTTTTGCGCGGCATTTACCTGTGTTCGAAGCCGGAACTCGACTGGTTCTACCAGTTCGGTGTCTCGCAGATGTTCCCCGACAAGTACGAGCGCCTGATCGCGCCCATCCCCGAGACCGAGCGCGGCGACATCCTGCGGGCCTATCATCGTCGCCTGACGACGGGGCCGATGGAGGATCGGATCGCCGCCGCCCGGACATGGAGCATGTTTGAAGGCGAAACGATCACGCTGTTGCCCGAATCCGCGATTTCCGCGCAGCACGACGACGGCCATTTCGCCCTGGCATTCGCCCGGCTGGAGACGCATTACTTCGTCAATGCGTGCTGGCTCGAACCGGGCCAGTTGCTGCGCGATGCGCACAAGCTCCGGCACACACCGGGCACCATCGTCCACGGTCGCTACGACATGCCGTGTCCGGCCCACTATGCATGGGCGCTGCACAAGGCGTGGCCGGAGGCCGACTTTCACCTCATCGAAGGGGCGGGACACGCCTATTCCGAACCGGGGATACTCGACCAGCTCATCCGCGCGACGGATCGGTACGCCGGCAAACAGGCGAATTAGCCCGCAGATGCTGGCGGCTTGTCCGCGCTAGGCTGATTGGCTGTCGCGAACTGCCGGATCGCGAAGGTGTATGGCTAGCGCTGCGAGGTCCGATGCAAAGCGTGCTTCCTCGCGTTCGCGCGCCGGGCCGTCGAGCCGCAGCAGGTAGCTGGGGTGTACCGTCAGCAGGAGGGGGACGCCGTCGGGCAGCTGCAGCATGCGCCCACGTTCGCGGCCGATCGACGGCGTGCGTCCGGTCAGGGCGCGGGCGGCACTGGCACCAAGCGCGAGGACGATGCGCGGCTGAACCAGTGCGCGCTCCGTATCCAGCCACCAGCGGCAGGTGTCGATTTCCCGCGCGGTCGGGTTCTGGTGCAGACGCTGTTTCCCCCGCGCGGCAAATTTGAAATGCTTGACTGCATTGGTGACGTAGGCCCCCTGCCTGTCAATTCCGGCGGCGGCAAGATGGGCGTTCAGTAGCTTTCCGGCAGGACCGACGAACGGGCGCCCGGCCAATTCCTCGTTGTCGCCGGGCTGTTCGCCCACGATCATCAGTCGGGCGCCGGTGAAGCCTTCGCCGGGAACTGCCGCAGTGCCGTTGCAGCCGATCTGGCAACGCCGACAGTGCGCGATCCCCTCGGCAAGCGAAGGGAGGTCGACGGGGCGCAATTCGGCAAAGAGTTCGCGACCTTGCGCAAGCATGGAAGTCTCGCGTCTTTGCGCACTGGAGATCAGTGCGGCAATTTCGCGGGCCTCGGGCAGGTTGTGCCAGTAACGGCGCGGCATCTCCTTGATCATGGCCTTGGTCTTGAGGCGCGCCGGGTTGAAGATCGACCGGTAGTAACCGCGCCATAGGTCCTCCGCGGCATCGTCGGCAGGAGCCTGCGCGCGCGAGGCTGCAGGGCCTCGTGCCAGTGTCGTACCGTCCCAATGCAAGCTCAGTCGCGGGGTGAGGATGGACCAACGCTGATTGGCGAACCGCTCGACGAAGAAGCGCGCGTTGGCAAGTTCGATGCGATACTCCGGCTCGAACCACGCGATATAGCGCTCTGTGCCCGCATTGCCCTCGATTTGGCGAAAACGCAGGAAAGCGCGCATCTTGTGGATGTCACGGCGGACCTGCTGGGCAAGACGGCGCAGGTTCGCAACGTCGGCATCGGTGGTGTCCTCGATCAGCCGTGGGTGCTTCTGCAACCGCCATAGCGTGCGATAGAGCAGATCGAGCCGCGCCGGATCGCTGTGCCTGAAGACACTGGTCGCCAGGCTGAGAAAGGCAGTCGATGCGCGCACCGGAGTTGGCGATGGTTCGGGAAGGCTGGAAGGATGCGGCGCGGCATCTTCGGTGAAGGAAAACAGGTCGGCGTTGTCCTCGCCTTCGCTCCAGGCGATCTTCTCTGGGGGGATACCGCGCGTAATGAAGGAGCGGGCCATGTCGCGCCAGGCGTCGAAATCGTCAGGATCGCCCAGCCTGGCGCCGATCATGCGAAGAGTTCCATCTGGCGCGGCCGGGGCGCGAGGCGGGCGCGCAGGTCCGCCAGGTCGAGCATGGCGACGGGGCGCCAGTCGCTTGTAACCACGAAGGGGCGCAGCTTGCGCAGGGAATTCGTGACGCGGGCCAGATCTTCGAGCCTGATCGAGCGATGGCGGCGCGCACGAAGCAGCGCATCCACCGCCTTTACGCCCAAGCCCGGCACCCGCAGCATCGCCTCGCGCGGTGCGCGGTTGAGATCGACGGGGAAACGGTCTCGGAACTTTAGCGCCCAGGCGAGCTTGGGATCGATGTCGAGAGGCAGCATTCCATTCGCATCGGCAGCCTGACCGACTTCGTGCGGTGCGAAACCGTAGAAGCGCGTGAGCCAGTCGGACTGGTAGAGGCGATGTTCGCGCATCAGGGGCGGCCGCTGCAGGGGTAGTACCGCGCTCGCATCGGGAATGGGGCTGAAGGCCGAGTAATAGACGCGGCGCAGGCCGAACCGGCCATAGAGCCTGCTCGCCTTGTCGATGATCTGCGTGTCCGAAGTGCCATCGGCGCCGACGATCATCTGCGTGGACTGCCCGGCCGGGGCGAACCGCGGGGCAGCGCGGTACTTGCGGCGGGCGTCCCGGGCATCGACGATGCGGCTGTGCAAATCGTCCATGGCGCCTTCGATACGCGGCGCGTTCTTGTCGGGCGCCAGCCGGGCGAGGCTTGCCGCGGTGGGCAGTTCGACGTTGATCGAGACGCGGTCCGCCCACAGGCCGGCCTCGGCGACGATCTCGGGATCGGCCTCGGGAATCGTCTTGAGGTGGATGTAGCCCCGAAAATCGTGGACCTCGCGAAGCGTACGCGCCACGCGCACGATCTGCTCCATTGTGTGATCCGGGCTGCGCACGATACCCGAACTGAGGAACAGGCCTTCAATGTAGTTGCGGCGATAGAACGTGAGGGTGAGGTCGACCACTTCCTCGGGTGTGAAGCGTGCGCGTGCGACGTTCGAGCTCTTGCGGTTCACGCAGTAATGGCAATCGAAGATGCAGTGGTTGGTCAGCAGCAGCTTGAGCAGGGAAATGCAGCGACCGTCAGGGGCATAGGCGTGGCAGATGCCCATGCCCCCTGACGTCGAGCCCACGCCGCGTCCGTTCCTGCTGCTCCGGTCGACTGTTCCCGACGAGGCACACGAGGCATCGTACTTGGCCGCATCGGCGAGGATTTCGAGACGCTCGAGAATCGCGGCATTTTGCATATGTTCTTAATATGTTCTCATCGCGAACTTGGCAATGCCGCATGCTTGAGGCCGCCGTCGACGTGCGGCGAAACGAAGGTGGCTGCCGCTAAGGCGACCTCGCTCGATTTAAGGCAAGCAAGGAAGCCGCGTTCTGCCCGCGGCAGCCATTTCGTCTTTCGTGGCAGGCGCTTGTGCCGGGAAGCCCGGAAACAGCGATGGACCGGCGCTAGCGGCTGACTTTCATCAGAACGCGCCCGAAGGGATGGCCCTCGGCGACGTGACGATGCGCGGCGACGGCATCGGAAAGGTCGAACTCGGCGTCGATCGGCATCTGTAGATTGCCCGACGCCATGCGCCGGGCGATGTCGGCCAGAAGCGCATGCGCGCGCTCGGTATTCATCTCGCGGCCGAAGGAAATGCCATAGACGTGCATCGCCTTGCGGATCAGTTCGAAGAACCCGAAGCTGGGCAGGTTGCCCGTGGCAGCACCGATGACGGCGTAGCGGCCGTGCGGACGGATCGCGCTGATCAGGGCGTCCTTGCCCTGACCGCCGGCAAGGTCGAGAATGAGGTCGACGCCATTGCCTCCGGTGATCTCCTTGCACCGCGCAGCGATGTCCTCCGTGCGGTAGTCGATGCCATGGTGAAGGCCAAAAGGCACGATCCGCTCCAGCCTTTCGCGGCTGGATGCCGTGCCGATCACGACCGCGCCTGCCTGACTGGCAAGTTGCACGGCTGCAAGGCCGACGCCGCCCGCCGCGCCCTGGACAAGAACGAATTCGCCCGGCTTCACCTGGCCGAACTGGAACAGCGAGTCATGCGCGGTTCCAAAAGCAACAGGGATCGTCGCCGCCTGCTGCAAGTCGAGACCTTCGGGCACGGGATAGGCATAGTGTTCGGGCACGGCGAATAGCTCGGCATGGCTGCCGTGCCAGTCAAAGCCGATGACCTTGTCGCCTTCCTTGAAGCGCGTAACCTCAGAGCCCACCGCGAGAACCTTTCCGGAGGCCTGGTATCCGGGCACGAACGGCGTCTTCGATGGCGGCGAAACCAACCTGTTGAGCAGGTCGCCGCCTTCGATCGAAATCCATTCGACCGCGACAAGCACAGTTTTCGGGCCGACTTCCGGGTCGGGCAGGTCGCCATATTGCATGACCTCCGGCCCGCCGTTCTCGAAGTAATAGACTGCCTTCATGATCTCCCTCGCCGATCGACTGCAGGGGCTTTCAGGTCAGGCCGCGCTTGCGGCAGCCTTGGCCCTGGTTGCGGCATGGAAGACCGACGGATCGAAGTAGTAGGGTTTGATCTCGCAGCATTTGCCGTCGCGAAACTTGAATACTTCGCACAGCTCCGCCGGTGCCAGGTCCGGGTCGGCAAAGCGAAAGGAAAGGAGGGTCACGGCGTGGTCTTTGCCTGCGGTCGTCTCGATCCGGTCGAGGCTGGCGACGTCGCACATCCCCATAACCTTGACGAAGAGTTCCTGCAGGGCGTTCTTGCCGCGATATGTCCCGGCCATGGGCAGGCTGTCGGCTTCATGTACCGCGAAGTCGTCGGTAAGCATCGAGGCGGCTTTATCCCAGTCGCCCGCGCCGGTTGCCGTGTAAAGGTCGTCGACGAACTGGATCATTTCCTGTGGGGTCATGCTCATGGCCTTGGTCTCCTCTTCCATGGGACAGACTGCGTAGAAACCTGGGGCTGCGAACCTAGCCTTAGGAATAGCCACGGGTCCCGGTCTGGCTGGCGGAAAATCTGCTGCAGATGGAAGACCGGGTCGACCTAGCGATTCCGCTAGCCTTCCGGCGGGGCTTCGGGCGGCTAAGCAGGAGCAATGGGAAAGGTTAGGCACATATTGCTCGCGCGGCGGCCGGAAGGCATGCCGGCGCCTGAAGATTTCGAAATGGCGGAAACCGACATGCCGGTTCCGGGGGAAGGTCAGTTCCTCGTCGCCATGCGGGTCGCCTCGCTCGACCCGGCGATCCGCGGCTTCCTCGACGATCGGCCGAGCTATCTGCCGCCGGTCGCGCTGGGCGCGCCGGTCAACGGCATGTCGCTGGGCGAGGTGGTGCAATCCAACAATCCGAAATATCCTGTCGGCACCATGGTGCGGGCGCTAGGCACGTGGTCGGAATACTTCGTGCTCGACGATAATGCGCTGGGCCTGGAAGTTGTGCACCAGAAGCCCGGGACCGAACTGCATCATTACATGGGGGCGCTGGGTCCCGTAGGCCTGACGGCCTGGATCGGTCTGTTTGCGGTGGGCGAGGCCAAGCCGGGAGAGACCGTCGTCATCAGTGCGGCCGCGGGGGCCACCGGGTCGACCGTGGGCCAGATCGCAAAGGCCAAGGGCTGCAAGGTCGTGGGTCTTGTCGGCTCCGACGAGAAGGCGCAGGTCATCCGCGACCTGGGCTTCGATTTCGCGATCAATTACCGCGCGAGGCCCGACATTGCCGGGGAAGTGCGCAAGGCGGCTCCCGAGGGCGTGGACGTCTATTTCGACAATGTTGGCGGCGAGACGCTGGAAGCCATGCTGCCGCTCATGCGCACCCACGGCCGCGTGCCGGTGTGCGGGATGATCGGTCAGTACAACGATGCCGACCATCCCTATGGCGTCAAAACCCTCTGGCAGCTTGTGGTGAACCGCATCAGGATGCAGGGCTTTCTGACTTACGACCACCTCGACGTAATCGAGCAGGCTCAGGCCGAACTCGACGAATGGGTGGCCCAGGGCAAGCTCAAGCCGCTGGCCAATCTACGCGATGGATTTGAAAAGCTGCCGGAAGCCTTTATCGACCTGATGTCTGGCCGCACGATCGGCAAGACCATGGTGAGGATTTGAATTGCATGAGTGATACCCGCGAACACGAACTGTGGCACGGCATCGTGGCCGAAGCTGAGTTTCCCGAAGAAGGCAAGCTGTCGGCACAGGTCGATGGCTGGAGCGTCCTGGTCGTGAAGACAGACGACGGCTTCAATGCCGTCAACGACCGCTGCACCCATCAGGCGGCGATGCTCTCGCCCGGCCGCGTGCGGCGCGGGGCGATCATGTGTCCGCTGCACGGTGCGCGCTTTGAAGTGGCTACCGGCCGCTGCATCGGCGGTGCCTATGCTGACCTGCGCCGCTTTCCCCTGCGCGTCGAGAATGGCATGATCGAGGTCTCCCTGCCGGATCACGCGCCGGGACCGGACGAACGCCCGGTCGTGACCTGATCGGTCCTGTCCGCGCCCTCGCATTAGCCATAGTAGGAATGCGGGGCTGACCCGTTAGGCTCGCGTTTCGAACAGAGCATCAATCGGGAGAACAGGATATGCCCTATACAGGCCCCTTCGAGGACCGCCTCGCCATTCGCGAACTGCTGGAGACGTATGCCGATGCGGTGACGCGCTGCGACGCCGAAGCCTGGGGGGCGACCTGGGCCGAGGATGCGCAATGGTCCTTGCCGGACTATCCCGAACTCGGCACGACCAAAGGGCGCCCGGCCATCGTTGCAATGTGGGTGGAGGCGATGAAGTCCTACCCCGGCATCATGTTCGAGGCATGGCCCGGTTCGATCGAGATCGACGGGGATACGGCGGTCATGCGCAGCTATACTTCCGAGGTCTACGATCAGGACGGCACGACCATGCGCGATCGCGGCCTCTACGAAGACACCTGCGTGAAGATCGACGGCAAGTGGTTGTTCAAGAGCCGCTCGTTCCGCAACATTCATCGCCAGCACGCGCCCAAGGGCTGCTGAGGCGGACGATCCATCGCATTAAGCAGAAGGCCCGGGATGATCCCGGGCCTTTTTCGTTTCGGCACGCATGGGGAGCGTGCGTTGCGCAAGTCAGGATAGTGCGCCCTTGACCAGATCGACGACATCGCCGGTGCGGCCGGACAGGACCGCCTTGGCCGAATAGAGCGCCGTGCCAAAGACCTGCTTCGCCTCGACCTTGGGAGGCATGACCAGTTCGTAGCGGTCGGTGACGACATCGAGCAGGGCAGGGCCCTGATGGGCGAGCCATTGCCCGACCGCGGTATCGAGGTCGCTGGCCCTCTCGACGCGGCGCCCCCAGAAGCCGATCACCTCGGCAAGGCGGGCGAAGTCCGGGTTCTTGAGGTTCGTATAGGCATCGAGCAGACCTTCGACCTTCTGCTCCAGCTCTACGAACCCCAGCGAGGAATTGTCGAAGACGCAGACCTTGATCGGCAGGTCCTCCTGAATCGCCGTTAGCAGGTCTCCCAGCAGCATCGACAATCCGCCGTCTCCCGACAACGAGATGACCTGCCGGTCGGGAAACGCCGCCTTCGCGCCCAGCGCCTGCGGCATGGCATTGGCCATCGTGCCGTGGGTCAGCGAGACGACGGTGCGGTTGCGGCCTGTGGAGGGGACGTGACGCAGGCACCAGACCATTGGTGATCCGCCGTCGGCAGTCCAGATCGCATCGGCGTCGGCGTGGCGGGCAATCGTCTCGGTCAGGTACTGGGGATGAATGGCGTGATTGTCGTCGGCCTTCACATGCCGTTCCTGCTCCCTGACCGCGCGCGCCCGATGCTTGAGGCATTCGTCGAGAAACTCGCGGTCCGTGCATTCGTCGACCAGCGGGAGCAGTGCTTCCAGCGTATCGCGCACATCGCCTACGGCGGCATGGTCGACCGGGTGGCGCCTGCCGAGGTGGGTGCCGTCGATATCGATCTGCAGGATCGTCGCCTTGTCCGGGTAGTACTGGCGCCAGGCGAAATCGCAGCCGAGCAGCAGCAGCGTGTCGCAGTCCATAAGCGCGTGATAGCCGGCCTCGGACCCGAATATGCCGGTCATGCCCACGAGGTTGGGATTGTCGTGTTCCAGGAAGTCCTTGGCGCGCGAAGTGTGGGCCACCGGGGCCTTGAGTTTCGCAGCAAGGGCCAGGACCTGTGCATGTGCTGCCTCGCAGCCGGAGCCTCCGTAGATCGCGATGCGTCCGCCGTCGTTGAGGGCATCGGCGAAGGTCTGCAACTCGGCCTGCGAGGGCAGGGTCCGCGGTTGGGATCGATGGACCAGAAAGGGAGGCTCGTCGGGAGCATCGGCCTGCGATACGTCGGCTGGTACGATAAGGACGGCGACGCCCTTCTTCGCGAGCGCGGCCTGAGCCGCCATGGCCGTCTTGCGGCGGGCCTGCGCGGGCGTGCGGATCTCATCGCAGAAGACGCTGCACGAGGCATAGACCTGCGTGAAGTCCACCTCCTGTGGGAACTCGAAGCCCAGTTCGTCGCGTACGATCTGGCTGGCGATGAGCACGACCGGCGCACGGTTGCGGTGACTTTCGAACAGGCCATTGATGAAGTGCAGGCTACCGGGCCCGCACGATCCCGCGCAGGCAGCCAGTTCGCCCGTCAGCAGGGCGTCGGCGCCTGCGGCAAAGCCACCGGCTTCCTCGTGGCGGACATGAATCCAGCGCATGTCGCTGCGCCGGATCGCGTCGGTCACGTGGTTCAGGCTGTCGCCGGGCACGCCATACCATCTTCTGACGCCGGCCTGTTCGAGAGTTTCGACGATGACGTCGGCGACCTTGGCGGACTTGATGCTGGGCATGCGGGAAATCTCCGTGTTTCCCTTCGACAACCAGCCAGACCCCGCCGGGTTTCGTGCATTGCGGACAATTCTTCTTGTTCCGCATGCAAGCGACCGTGATGAAACGAAAAAGGCGGGAGCCAATGGCCCCCGCCTTCCTTGACTGTTCCGGCCGGCAGGACCGGCCGCAACCGGTCTGCCCCAGGCGCTGCGATCAGAAGCGCGTGGTGACCTGGACGGTGACCGTGCGCGGTTCGGCACCGAAGCCGAGCTGGTCGGCATGCACGCCGCCGGGCGTGCCAGTGCCCGAACCGGTGTTCGGACCGTCGACGCCGCCGTTGATGTACTGCTTGTTGGTCAGGTTCTTGCCGATGACCGCCAGTTGCCAGCTGTCATCCTCTGCGCCCAAGCGAAGGCCGGCATCGAGCGTGGCATAGGAGCTGTTGCGCGAATGGGGGACGCCGAAGCCCTGGACCAGGTAGGAGGAGCTGTAGCGCATGTTGCCGCCAACGCCTGCCTTCAAGCCGCCGCCCACCGGGGTGTCGTAGTTGACGCCCAGCGAACCGGTCCAGTGCGGGGCCATGCCCAGCACCATGCCATTCAGGTTCTGGCGGACGCCTGGCGTGCCGCCCGTGATCTCGGCCGCCGTGAGGACGCGATAGCCGCCTGCACCGTCAGCGGTGAGGTTACAGCCCTCGTCCGGCGTCTGGCCCGCATAGCAGGGGGCGTCGGGGAAGCTGTCGTACTTGGCGTCGTTGTAGTTGAGGCTGCCGTGCACGTTCAGGCCCGGAACCGCGTAAGGCGCAAATTCGAAATCGAGCTCTACGCCCTTGGTTCGCGCGTCGGCGGTCAGGGTCTGGAACGCGATGATCGACGAGTTGAAGAAGTCGATCTGCAGGTTCTTGTACTTGTAGCTGTAGGCACCCAGGTTCAGGCGCAGCTGGTTGTCGAGGATGGTGGACTTCACACCTGCTTCGAAGCCCTTTGCCGTCTCCGGATCGAACAGCAGGTCGACCGCCGGATTGCCGAAGGCGGAGTCGATGCCGCCGTTCGAGAAGCCGCCCGACTTGTAGCCGGTCTTGTACGACGCATAGAACATGACGTCCTGAATCGGCTTGTAGGTCAGCGAGACTTCCGGGGACCAGTTGGTGAAGGTCTGGTCGCCCAGCGTCGTGCGGCCCTGTACCCAAGCGCCAGTGAAGGCGGGGCTGACGTAAGGCTGGGTGAAGGCGCTCTTCTTGGTCTCGTGGGTGTAGCGCACGCCGCCGTCGAGTTCGAGATTGTCGGTCAGCTTCCAGGTTACCTGGCCGAAGCCCGAGATCGTCTCACCCTTGGTGTAGCTGGTCTTGTAGGCGTCGATGTACTGGAACCTGCCCGCGGCCGGAATGTCCGAGAGGCTGAAGCTGACGAACTGTTCGAAGTCGCGCTTGGTCTTCTGGTAAAGCAGGCCGACCATCACGTTGAGCGGACCGTCGAAGTGCGTAAGTGCGCGCGCTTCGTTAGAGAAGGCCTTCCAGCTCGAGTTTTCGGTGGCCCACACGGAGAGCGGATTGGCCTGGAATTCGCAGGCGCACAGCCAGCGGTTGTTGTTCCAGTTGTAATTGGTGACGTTTGTCAGCGTGACCGTGCCAAGCTCGTAGTTGAACGTGTTGGTGATCGCTGCGGAACGGTACTTGTTGTAGAGGCTGCCGTCGCCCGCATAGGGGAAGTTGGTCGCTTCCTCTGCCGGCATGTCGTTCTGATGGGTCTGGAAGTTCAGGCCGCAGGCATCGCCCGACAGCGCGGTGAAGCCGGTCGGGCAGTTATAGGCGACGTAGTTGTAGCTCGAGTTGTTCGCCTTGTTGTAGTTGTACGAGACCTTGAGCGTATTGGTGATTTCGCTGGTCGGTTCGTACTTCAGCGTAACGCGGCCCAGGAACTGGCGGTTGCCCGGCTGGTCCGAACTGGTCGGGGTCGAGGTGAACGGCAGCAGCGCAAGGTCATAGTCGCGCGAGACGTTCTTGTAATACCCGCCCCAGGCCTTGCTGCCGCGTACGGCGACGCGAATACCCAGATCGTCGGCCAGCGGGCCGGAGGCGACGCCTTCGAGCTCGGCTTCCTGAGCCTTGAATTCGTAGCTGGCGCGGGCCTTGAATTCCCATTCGGGGGTGGGATCGGCCGTCTTGATCGAGATAACGCCGGCAGTGGCGTTCTTGCCGAAGAACAGGACCTGCGGGCCCTTGAGCACTTCGACGCCGGCAAGGTCGAAGAAGCCTTCCTCCAGAATGCGGCCCTGGCCGTAATAAACGCCGTCGACGACCGTGGCGACCGATTGTTCGATGCCGATCGAGGTCGAAGACGAGCCAATTCCGCGCAGCGTGACTTGCGCGGCCGAGCCGTTCGAGGCGTGGCCGACGGTCAGGCTCGGCGTAGCGGCTGCGATCTTTTCGATGCTGGTGATGTCGCGCTGCTCGAGCGTCTGGGCCGAGATCGCAGTGACGACGACAGGAATGTCCTGCGCACTTTCAACGCGCTTACGGGCGGTCACGACGATTTCGCTCAGGCCGGTGTTCCTGGTCGCCTCTTCGCTGCCGGTCGTATCCTGGGCCAGGGCGGGCCCGGCAATGGACACGGCGGCAAATGCCGTTGACGCAAGCAGAATGGACTTGGGGAATTGCATATCAGGTACCTCCCATTATTCTTAAATCGTTTGAGGGGTATGTATCTCCTAGAAACGGATGGGCAGTCCTATGCAAACGGATAGGCCTATTAATTTGGTGAGGTTCCGTGCCTTTCTTGCAACGGTCACCGTGCGGGGCATGAGGAGACCTGAATGACAACTTTCCATTACTGGCGTCTTGATCGCCATCCCCAGGGGAATACTGATTTTTCCCAGTATCTTACACTTTGTGAAGAAGAGCTTTCTCCGATTGGCGATGGTGAAGTGCGGATCGCCGTCGATTACCTCTCGATGGACGCGGGCACCCGCATGTGGATGAGCCCGCGCACGGACGGCTATCAGCCGCCGCTGCCGCTGGGCTCGAAAATGGTCGGACTTTGCCTTGGCCGCGTAAGCGAAACGCGCGATCCCGCCTTTCCCGCAGGCTCTCTGGTGCGCGGCTTCGGACAATGGTCCGACTATGCCACGCTTACGCCTGCGCTGGCCGGGCTGGAGATCGTCGACGACACGATTGCCGATCCACGTCAGCATTTCGGCGCTCTGGGGATGAATGCCTGGACCGCCTATGTCGGCGTCAAGGAAGTGGCTGCAGTCAAATCTGGCGAGTGGCTGGCGGTTTCCGCTGCTGCCGGCGCGACCGGGAGCCTTGCCTGCCAGGTCGGCAAGAACCTGGGTGCCAAGGTCGTCGGCATAGCCGGCGGGCCGGACAAGTGCCGCTATCTGCTGGAAGAGCTGGGATGCGACATGGCGATCGACTATCGAGGCGAGGATGTCGAGGCGCGGCTGGCGACCGTCGATGGCGGGATCAATGCCTTCTTCGACAATGTCGGCGGGCCGATCCTCGATGCGGTCCTGCCGAACATGGCCCATTACGGACGCGTGGCGATTTGCGGTCTGGTGGCCGGCTACGACAATGACGCGCCGATGCCGGGGCCTGCGCGCTTCGACCAGATCCTCATGCGGCGCCTGCGCATCGAGGGTTTCTTCATCCCCGATTTCTTGGAGCGAGGAGCCGAGTTTCTGCCGCAACTGCGCCAGTGGATGGACGAGGGCAAGCTGTCGACCCGCTTCGACGAGACGCAAGGTCTGGAAAACGTCCTTGTCGCCTATGAGCGGATGCTGACTGGAAAGAACATCGGCAAGGCCATCGTCAGGCTCTGACGGAGACTGGATGCCTGGGGCAGGGCCGAATGGCCGGCCCCGGGCACCCGTGCGGTCACATTGCGGTAACGCCGCCGTCGACCACGAATTCGCAACCGGTGATATAGCGGCTCTCGTCCGAAGCGAGGAACAGGTTCATGTTGGCAATGTCGAGCGGCTCGCCCATGCGCTGCATCGGAATGCCCGCGACGATCTGCTTGAAGCCTTCCGGATTGTCCTTGCGCGCAACGTCCTGCATGGCGGTTTCGATCATGCCCGGGTGCACCGAATTGCAGCGGATGTTCTGGGCCGCGCATTCCTGCGCGATGACCTTAGAGAACAAGCGCACGCCGCCCTTGGCCGCAGCATAGGCGCCGCACATCTGCACGCCGACCAGGCCGGCAATCGACGACAGGTTGATGATCGAGCCGCCGTGGCCGATCTTGCGCATCAGCGCCACGGCGCGCTGGGTGCCGTAAAAGACGCTGTCGAGATTGACCCGGTTTTGTTTTTCCCAGTCCGCGGCCGTCAGTTCGGCGATCGGCTTGAGCACGGCGATGCCGGCGTTGTTTACGAGTACGTCGAGGCGGCCGTGGCCGGTCTCGATCGTCGTGAAAACGCGGTCCCAGTCCGCTTCGCTGGTGACATCCTGCGCGAGCGCCTCGGCCTGGCCACCGCTTTCGCGGATAGCTGCGGCGACGGCTTCGGCTCCTGCGATGTCAAGGTCGGTAAGATAGACGAAGGCCCCTTCCTCGGCGAAGCGTTTGGCGGTTGCCCCGCCGAGCCCGCGGTCGGAGCCCGCTCCGGTTACCAGCGTGATCTTTCCTTCAAGGCGGCCCATCGTACTACTCTCCTCTATCGTGGTAGGACGCGGAGAAACCCCATGGCTTCCCCGCGTCCCCCCTATGTACTTACCCTAGGAGCTTGCGCCTGTAAGGGCGAGTCGCGGACTCAATATCTGATGCCGATCGTCGCGCCGTAGGTACGCGGTTCGAGAGCCATGCCGAACGAGAACAGGCCGGCGACGGTAAAGGCGTGCGTCGTGGTCTTCTCATTGGTCAGGTTGCGGCCGAAGACGCGGAAATAGGCTTCCGTATCGCCGAGATCGAAGTTGAAGGTCAGGCTGCTGTCGACGAGATCCTGCGTCGTGGTGCGCACGCGTGGATCGTTGCCGTTGACGATGACCTGGGTGACGTTGCCCGAACCGTCGGTGACCGGGGTCAGCGAGGCAGCCGAGATCTGTTCGTCGTAGGGGCTGATGTGGCGCCAGCCGGCCGTGGCGACGATCTTGCCGAAGCTGGTCGGCACTTCGTAGTCGGCGTTGAGCGACATCGTGAACTTCGGCGCGTAGATCAGGCGGTTGGCCGAGTAGTCGAAGGGTACGATGTCGGTGCCAAGGACGCCGTCGGTGATGAAGTTGCGGAAGTGCGACTTCATGTAGGCGCCCGAAGCGGTGATCCGGAATTCCGGAGTGACGCGCAATGAACCGTCAAGCTCGATGCCCTTGATGATCGCGCCGCCAGGAACGTTGCCGGTAATCGTCTGGTTGCCCGTCGGGCCGCCGGGGACGGTCAGGTTCTGCTGCATGTTCTTGTAGTCGGACACGTAGCCGGCGAGGTTGATGTCCAGCATGCGGTCGAACAGCGAGAGCTTGGCGCCAACCTCGTATGCATCGACGGTTTCCGGCTGGAACGGCGTGCTGGCCGTTTCCGCAGTGGCGGCGCGGGGGCTGAAGCCGCCCGAACGGTAGCCGCGCGACCAGCTTGCGTAGAGCATGGTGTCCGAGTTGGGGCGATAGTCGATGCCGATCTTGGGCGTGAACTTGGTGAAGTTGGCATCGCCCGATCCGATCAGGCCCGACTGTTCGAAGGCGTTGGTCAGCTTCTTGTTATCGTGCGACCAGCGACCACCGAAGGACAGGCGCCACTTGTCGGCGAAGGCCCAGTTGAAGTCGCCGAAGAACGCGTAGCTAGTCGTCTTGCCGTTGACGAACTGCGGGTTGCTGTCGAACTCGTCCGCCGGCACCGAGGAATCGAAGCCGAAGAAGCGGGTGTACTGGGTCAGGTCGTATTTCGAGTGGAAGTAGTATCCGCCCACGACGTAGTCGAAGCCGTCGAACAGGTTGCCTGCAGCGCGCAGTTCCTGGCTCCACTGGGTGTAGTGCTGGCGGCGGTCTGCATAATAGAGGTCAACCGAGGAACCGTCGAAGTCCTGGGTCTGCGCCTCGCGGCTGTGGCGCCAGCCGGTGATCGAGGTCAGCTTCACGGCACCGGCGTCGTAGTTCATCTGCAGCGTCGCGTCGGGAGCGTGATAGGTGCTCACCGCGGCTTCGCCGAAGGTGGTGTACAGGTCGGTCGTGTTGTTGCGGTTGCATTCCTCGGCGGGAATGAGGCCGCAGAACAGTTCCGAGCTGTTGGTCAGGTTGCTGACGACCGGGTTGAATTTCTGGACGACGTTTTCGATGGTGAACTGCCCATCGAAGCCCGAGCCGGTGGGCTGGAACAGCACGCTGGCGCCGTAGCTGTCGCCCTTGCTCCAGCCGTCGCTCGTGTCGCGGGTGGCGTTATGGTAAAAGCCGTCGGTCTCGTTGTGAAAGTACCACGCCTTGACGCCCCAGGTCTCGCCGTCGCCGTAGTTGGCGATCGCCTTGGCTGCCCAGGTATTCCAGCGACCATAGGTGAATTCGGCCTTCACGCCGGGTTCCATGGTCGGCTTGGTGCGGGTGATGTTGATGACACCGCCGATGGTGTTCGCGCCGAACAGGGTACCCTGCGGGCCGCGCAGGACTTCGATCTGGGCGATGTCGAAGGCATCCTGCAACTGGCCGGTGTTGGTGCCGATCGTCACGCCGTCTACGACGACGCCGACGGTCGGGGTCTGCGACTTCTCGATGTCGGCGTAAGTCAGGCCGCGGATCGAGATGTTGGCTGCCTGCGCGCCCGAATTCTGCTGGGTTATGAGCAGGCCCGGGGCCGCGCCCTGCAGATCGCCGATGTTTACAGCCGCCTTGTTTTCGAGCATCGCCGTGTTGACCGCGGTAATCGCGATCGGGGTATCCTGCAGCGTTTCGGAGCGGCGACGGGCAGAAACGATGATTTCATTGGGGTTCGTCGTCTCCACGCCCTGGTCAATGCTCTCCTGCGCACAAGCGGGGGTCGCAATACAGGTAAGGGCAGTTGTCGAAAGCGCAGCAAACCACGCTCCGCGAATTGTTGCGGATGCCATCAGTACTTCCTCCCTTGGACCAATCTCTTCTTGGCCGTAAATTCCCCTTTACTATGTCGGATAATCAAGCGCTTGCCGACCTGCCAATTTGCACAGGTGCGCGCAGGGGTGCGAAGGCCGACCCATTGGCCAATTGAAGGAGATCGATGCCATGGCAGTCAATCGGCGCTTCCTGCTTGTACGCAGGCCGCAAGGAACACCCGTTCCCGAGGATTTCGAGCTGGTCAGCGCGGAAATTCCTTCGCCGCCGCCGGGGGGGATCGTGGTACGCAACCACTATATCTCGCTCGATCCGGCCCAGCGCGGCTGGATGGACGATGCGCCCAGCTACATGCCCCCGATCCCGCTTGGCGATCCGGTTCGGGCGACGACCGTGGGCGTCGTTCATGCGTCCGACAATCCCGACTTCACGCCGGGGCAATGGGTCATGGGTCTCAATGCGATCGAGGATTACTCTGTCGCGATGCCCGGGGGCTTTACCATGCCCGTTGACGTCGATGCCGTGGCATCGCCTTCGAACTTTCTCTCGGCGCTGGGCGCTGTGGGGCTGACCGCCTACTTCGGTCTGCTTGAAGCGGGCAAGCCGCAGCCGGGCGAGACGATCCTCGTTTCGGGTGCGGCCGGTGCGGTCGGTTCGGCAGTCGGCCAGATCGGCAAGATCGTGGGCTGCAGGGTCGTCGGCATTGCCGGTGGTCCGGACAAGTGCCGCCGCCTGATCGAGGACTACGGGTTCGATGCCGCGATCGACTACAAGGGCAAGGACGTCGAGACGCTTGCGGCGGAAATCGCCAAGGCGGCGCCGGATGGCGCGAACGTCGTGTTCGAGAATGTCGGCGGCACGGTCATGGAGGCCGAACTGTTCAACCTCGCGCTTCATGCGCGCATCGTCCTGTGCGGCCTGATCAGCGAATACAATTCTGAGGAGAGGATCGGGATGCGCAACCTGTGGCAGGTGCTTGCCCGCCGGGCGGTGGTGCACGGTTTCCTGATCGCCGACTATGCGGATCGCTTTGCCGAAGGCGGGGCGATGATGGCGCGGTGGTTGGCCGAGGGCAGAATGCGCATCGACGAGGACGTCCAGGAAGGCCTGGAGAATGCCTTCGATGCCTTCATGCGGCTGTTCAGCGGTGCGAACACTGGCAAGCTGGTCCTCAAGATCGCCTGATCGAAGGAAGGGCGGCTCTCCTCCGGGCCGCCCCTCCAGCCTACCTCACGCTTTCATGACCGGCGCGGGGGTCTGACCGGTCTCGTCGAGGTAGTAGTCCACCCACTTGTGGAAGAACTGGTTGCCCGGTTCGTTGCGACCGAAGACCTGATGTGTCATCGCGCCGCTCTCCAGCCCGTTCTGGACCTTCAGGCCGAGGAAGTAGTCCTCCTCTTCCACCACGTCGAAGAAGAAGTCGCACATCTCGTCCAGCGCCTTGATGCCTTCTTCGGTTTCGGGCCGGATCGGGAAGACGTAGTTCATCACCGTGACGTTTTCGTTCGCCTTTGCGCCGGGGAAGAGCTGGGCGAACTGGCACATCTCGGGCGCGAGGAAGAGTGCGAAATTGGGGAAGAGCATGCGAATGAAGTCGTAGCCCCTGTTCTCCTGGGCGCCCCATTGGTCGCGAGGCAGGTCATGCAGGCCGGTGATCGTGTTTTGCGGGAAGCCGATAAGGATGTGCGGCCCGTGCCCCGCGTATATTGCGCGGTTCGAGGGGGAACGGGTGGCGACGGTATTCGTATGCGCGGCCTGGAAGTGGTATCCCTCGAGATAGCCGTCGTAGGCGACTTTCCAGTTTGCGCCGCGCATGACCTTGGACTTGTGATAGTACCAGGTCTCCAGCTTGAGCGCGGCGAAGTGCTCGTACATGTCCCCCAGCCAAGCGCGCGCATCTATCTCCAGACCCGGCGTCAGGATCACGAAGATCATGCCGGCCACCTCGTCGCAAGGTAGCTGCGTCATGTTGAGAGTGGAGCGGTCGACCTCGCCGAATGTCGAGGCTTCGGCAATTCCGATGAGCTTGCCGTCGTTGGCATAAGTCCAGCCGTGGTAGGGACAGGAAAAGGCCCGGCAATTGCCCTTGCCCTCCGGCGCGAGGTTGGCGGCACGGTGCTTGCAGACGTTGAGGAAGGTGCGTGCCTTGCCGTCCCGGGCGCGGGTGATCACGACGGGCAGGCCCATGACGTCCATGGCCTTGTAGTCGTTGACCTGCGGCAGCTCGATCGAAAGCGCCAGCATGAGCGGCAGGCGCTTGAAGATCCGCTCCTTCTCGCGCTCCCAGCGGTCTTCGTCGAGGTAGTTGGCGACGGGCACTTGGAAGACACCGCTTGCCTGGTCGGTCGTGCGGGTTTCGACGAAGTGAAGCATGCGCTCTGCGGCATCGCCGTACTTGGCCATGAGGTCGGTCATCGTGGGGGCTCCCTCAGTCTTTGAGATAGGAATCGAGCGTCTGGTGGAAGTGGCGGATGCGCACTTCCTGGTAGTCGCCCAGTTCTACGCGCTGGTTCTTCGAGGCCTTCAGCCCTTCGTGAGTCAGTTCCATGTTTGTCATGTCCTGATCGACGACCGCGCCCAGAACGCCCAGTTCAGGCGCATCGGACCAGTCCTCGTCCTCGCCCAGCATGTGCATCGGCACTCCGACCGGGCGCGGCTGGCCTTCGGGCACCCGGGCGATCACGCGCACTTCCATCAGGCAATGGTCCTGATCGGGCCAGGGGCGCCAGCGGTAGACGATGTTCGGCATGAACCCGCCCCATGGCGCGAAGTTGGGAAAGACATTGTAGACCAGCGCGTCGAGCAGCTCGCTTTCCGAGACCTGGGAGTAATCGCCGCCGAACATCTCCTGGGAGGTTTTGCGCATTGCGTCGCCCAGTGCCTGCCTGGCGGTCTTGCCTTCGGCTACGTCGATCGCGTGATCGTCCTTGTTCGCCTCATAGTTGTCGGCAGAGCGTCCGTTGTATTTGCGAAATTCGTCGATGATCCACTGCTCGGAGAGCTTCGCGTCGGAGACGTGGGGGCTGACGACGCCGAAGGGCGTGTAGTTCACGTTCACGTGGCGCGAGAGCACGTGATAGGCGGCGTTGGCATCGCCGGTGAAGGGCATGAGCTGGGGATGCGTGACGTAGGCGTGGTAGCTTTCCATGAAGGCTTCCATGGTGATCTTCCAGTTCGCCTTCACGACCTTGCCCACCCAGGCGACCGTCACGCATTCCTCGTGGCGCCAGCGCTTGAAGAACTCGGGTAGCGGCTCGAGGAACTCCTCAAGGCTCGGTCCCTCATCGCTTTCGCGCACGAAGATGTAGCCGCCCCACTGACCGACATGAGCCTCGGGTAGTTGCATCTTCTCGTCTGTAAGGTGCCCGAAGTCCCAGCGGCAGGGAATGTTGCGCAGGCTGCCGTCGGTGTTCCATGAAAAGCCGTGGAACGGGCAGACGAACTGCTCGACGCTGCCGCTGTCGGTCTTGAGCTTGCGTCCGCGGTGGAGGCAGACGTTGTGGAGAGCTTTGACGCTGCCGTCTTCCTGACGCACGATCAGGTAGGAGCGGCCGGCGTTTTCATAGGTCACATAGTCGCCCGGCTCGGGCAGGTCTTCCTCGCGCGCGGCAAATTGCCATACGCGCGGCCACATCCTTTCATTTTCTGCGCGGAAGAATTCCGGGTAGTAATAGCGCGAGGCGTCGACGGCATCGGAGCCGAGATACTGGTACTGGTCCTGCGCGACGAACGCGGGCGGGGCCACGTCGTCTGCGGCGAGGATGTCTTCCCAGCCCGGGCCGGGGCAACGCGCCTTGTTGAAGCCTTCGCGAGAATCGAAATCAGCCATTGTTGCCTCTCCGCATGTTCTGGAGAGACAGATCCCATATTTGCGCGGCACCGCGCTTGATTCAGGTCAAGAACGGGCGCGGGCAGGGCCTGTACTTTTTGCTAGGAAACCGCACAAGCAGGGGGCTTTCATGAAGTTACCGGCAAGGTTGCCGGATTTTTCGGGCCAAAAAAAAACGGGCTCCGAAAAGGAGCCCGTCATCGCTGTCCGTATGAAGGGCCAGTGTCAGAACTGGACGCGCTTGGTGAAGCCGCCGTCGATCACGATGTTGGCGCCGGTCATCGCCTTGCAGGCCGGTGAAGCGGTGAAGGCGATGGCATTGGCCAATTCCTCGCCGGTGGTCATCCGTCCATTGGGAATGGATCCGAGGATCTGGTTGTAGAACTCCGGCATATTGTCCTTGATGTAGGCCCAGGGACCGTCTTCGGTCCAGACCGGGCCCGGAGTGATGCAGTTGGCGCGAATGCCCTCTGACGCAAAGGACTGCGCCATGGCCGAACAATAGTTCATCACTGCGGCCTTGATCGAATTGTAGGGCTGTACGCCCATGAATTCCTCGACTGCGCCGGTCGAGCTGATGCACACGATCGAGCCGTCCTCGGACTTCGTAAGGAACGGACGCGCGGCGGCGATGCCGCGACGCATCGGCAGGATGTCGGCGGCCAGTATGGTCTGCCATGCTTCGTCGGTGTCCTGGCCGGGATTGGCCGAGGTGAAGCTGATGAAGATGTCGCAGCCGCCCAGTGTTTCGGCGGCCTTCTCGACGAATGCGGGCACGGCGGCCGGATCGGTCACGTCAAGCGCTTCGCCATACGCGCTTACGCCATGCGACTTGATTTCGCCGATCACGTTGTCGACCTTGCCCTGGGAACGACCGCAGATGGCGACGTCGCATCCTTCGGCGGCCAGTACCCGGGCGACAACACGGCCGATGCCGCCATTGGCGCCGAGCAGGATGGCCTTCTTGCCCTTCAGTCCGAGATCCATGTGATCAGCTCCTCTGCCATTGCCGGACCTTGGTATCCGGCTCCTGTGCGAATGTCTCCTTTCGCCGCTGAGGACCATGGGGACCACTACACTTTTGATCAGGAATGCTGGTCCGGCGCGCGTGCTAGCTCTTTGCCAGACAAGACGATCAAGGAGAGAGCCATGGCACGACTGCAAGGCAAGAGGGCCGTCATCCTGGGCGCAAGTAGCCCCGACAACATGGGCCAGCATATCGCCCGCCGCTTCATGAAAGAAGGCGCGAGCGTGCTCGTTTCCGGTCGCAAGGACGATGTTCTGAAGAAGTTTGCGGAAGAAACCGGCTGCGAATGGGCTGCCTGCGATCTCACGGACGAAGCCAGCGTCAATGCCCTGGCCGATGCCGCGCAGGCGAGGCTTGGCGGCATCGACATCGCCGTGAACGCGACCGGCTGGGGCCTGCTCAAGCCCTTCCTCGACACGACGCACGAGGATCTTGTGGCGATGACCGACCTGCAATACATCGGCCCCTTCCATTTCTATCAGGCAATGCTGCGCAAGATGATGCGCAGCAATGGCGGCCGGGGCGGATCGATCATCCAGATCAGCTCGGCGACGGCAACGATCATGCTCAACGACCATGCCGCCTACATGGGCACCAAGGCCGGGGCAGACCATGTGATCCGCTGCGTGGCCCACGAATTCGGCAGCGAGGGCGTGCGCGCCAATTCGATATCGCCTGGCCTCACCGATACGCCGATGACTTCGTACGCGAAGGATGTGCCCGGCCTGTTCGATTCCTTCCTCGCAGGGTACCCGCTGGGCCGGATCGGCACTTCGGACGACATCGCCGCGGCTGCTGTCTGGCTAGCCAGTGACGAGTGCTTCATGACCGGCGAGAACCTCCAGGTGAACGGCGGCCTTACCTTGCGCCGCAATCCGATGAAGAGCGAGATCGAGGCCTCGGTCGCGGCGGCAACCGGAGCTGCTCAATGAGCGCGGCGCAGGTTCCTGCGACAATCGCTCCCGATGCGGTGGACGCCTGGGAGCGCGAGGTCGACGTCGTTGTCGTCGGACAGGGCGTTGCAGGAACCTGCGCGGCACTGGAGGCCCATCGTGCAGGTGCCGATGTGCTGATCGTCGAGCGCGCCTCGGGCGGTGGGGGCGCCAGTGCGATGTCCTCGGGCATCTTCTATCTCGGCGGCGGTACGGCGGTGCAGGGCGCCGCCGGCTACGAGGACAGCGCCGAGGACATGGCGCGTTTCCTCATGGCTAGCTGCGATCCGCTCGATCCCAATGCGACCCTGGCGTTCTGCCGCGACAGCAAGGACCATTTCGACTGGCTGGAGGAACAGGGCGTTCCCTTCGAGCGCACATATTTCCCGGGCAAGGCGGTCTACCTGCTCGATTCCACCTGTTTGATGTGGACCGGAAATGAGAAGGCCTGGCCCTATCGCGAGGCCGCCAAGCCCGCACCGCGCGGTCACAAGGTGGTGGGGCAGGGCGAGAATGCCGGCTCGGAGGGTATGAAGCCGTTGCTGCAGCGCTGCATCGACGAGGAGATTCCCGCGATCTACGACAGCGCCGTTATCGCGCTGGTGCAGGACGCGGAAAAGCGCGTCGTCGGCGTGCAGGTGAAGCAGTCTACCGGCACGTCTTTCGTCAAGGCCCGGCGCGGGGTTATCATCGCATGCGGCAGCCACAACCTGTGCAAGGAACTCCTCGACGAGCATCTGCCGCTCCTGACCGAAACGTCCGAGCCGCTGGCGATCCCCAGCAATGACGGTGCGGGCGTCAGGCTAGGGATGTCGGCAGGTGCCTACGCGGTTGCGATGGACGGGCTGATCCCGACCGGCTCGATCTACCCGCCGGGCCAGCTGATCAAGGGCATCGTCGTCAACCGCAACGGCGAGCGCTTCGTGGCCGAGGACGTTTATCACGGCCGGCTCGGCAACTTCGTGATGGAGCAGCCGGGGCAGACTGCCTACCTGATCCTCGACAGCGAGGTCTTCGCTTACCCTGAAAACCCCTTCGCGAAGCATCAGCTGGTCGACGGTTGGGAAACGATCGAGGAGATGGAGGCGGGACTGAACCTGCCGACCGGATCGCTGGTCAGGACCATGAGCGAATACAACAGAGGCGCTGCCAAGGGCGAAGACCCTCGCTTCCACAAGCACGCCGACTGGCTAAAGCCGCTCGATGTCGGGCCCTATGCCGCGTTCGATATCAGCTTCGACAAGTCGACGTACCTGTTCATCACGCTGGGCGGGATCAAGACCGACGAGCAGGGAAGGGCGCTGGACTTGCGCTCCAACGTCATCCCCGGGCTATACGTCGTGGGCGCGAGCGCGGCGCACATTCCGCGCACGGGCAAGGCCTATGCCAGCGGTTTGAGCCTCGGTCCGGGCAGCTACTTCGGGCGCCGTGCCGGGCGCCATGCAGCGGGATCGAACTGGGCCTGACATTCAGGTTCCTGCCGTCACCCCGGACTTGATCGGGGGTGACGGAGAACTTGAGTTCAACGGCAGGGTGGCAGGCGTAGCAATCCGTGTGCACGCGCGTGCCAGGCCGGATCAACTTTCCGAAGGTGCCGCGATGCGTTCCTTCACGTCGGCGCGCAGGATGTCCTTGCGTACCTTGCCCGAGGCCGTGCGGGGGAAGTCCTCCCGGAATTCGAAGCGTTCGGGGATCTTCTGCTTGGCAAGCCCGCTGGCGAGCACGTGCGCAATCAGATCGTCGGGTGTCGGGACGGCGCCCTCGGCAATGACGTAGGCGCACACACCTTCGCCGAGCCGGTCGTGCGGCATCGCCACGACGGCGGCCTCGCGGACGTGGGCATGGCCGTGCAGCACGTCCTCGATCTCCTTGGCGGAGATGTTCTCGCCGCCGCGGATGATCAGGTCCTTCTTGCGCCCGGTAATGGTGATCGCCCCTTCATCGGAACGCACCCCGAGGTCGCCGGTGCGGAAAAAGCCGTCGGTGGTGATCGCTTCGCGGGTCTGGGTTTCGTCGGCATAGCCCAGCATCATGGCGGGGCCGCGGGCAAGGATTTCGCCTTCGCTGCCGTCCGGCAGGTCCTTGTCCTCATGATCGACGATCCGCACTTCGTAATCGACGATGGCGCCGTCGGTGGTTGCCGCAAGGCTTTCCACGTTGGGCCAGCCGAAGGTGACGAGCGGCACCTCGGAAGCGCCGAAGACGCGGAAGGCGCGGCAATTGGCGAAGGCGGCATTGGCGGCCGGGATCAGGTCGTTCGGTACGGCAGCGCCGCCGCACGCGAAGAAGCGGAAGCTGGGCAGGCGGTCGCCGCTGGCCCGTGCCGCGGCAGCCAATTCGACGAGGAAGGGTGTTGCCGCGACTGTTCCGACCAATTGGTGGCGGTCGATCAGCGCAAGCGCTTCCTGCGCGTTCCAGGCTTCCATCAGCACGGTTCGCGTGCCGCAGATGAACGGCGCCTCGAGGCCGTTGGCGTAGCCCGAGACATGGGTGACGGGCGAAGGCATAAGCGTCGCTTCGCCTTCGACGAGGCCCCAGTATGCGGCGCTTTCCCGCAAGATCCGGGCGATCGATACATGGCTGTGCAGCACGCCCTTGGGACGGCCGGTGGTGCCCGAGGTATAGAGCACCATCTTGACGCCGAGCGGATCGACTTGCGGCCGGGCAAAGCGCAAGGCGCGGCCTTCCTCGACCAGCGAGGCGTAGTCGTCCGTGCCTTCTCCGCGCACGGTAAAGATGTGCTGCAGCTCGGGCAGGCTGCCCTTGATGCGGCGCGCCATTTCGGCAAAGTCGTACTTGCGGAACGAGGAAGCGACGAAGAACGCGCGCGCCCCGCAATCCCCCAGCATGATCGACACTTCGTGATCGCGGTAGATCGGCACGATGGGATTGATGACGAGGCCGGACATCGCGGCAGCGAGGTTGATGACCATGGCTTCGCGCCAGTTCGGCACCTGGAAGGCGATCACGTCTCCGGGCCTCAGGCCCCGCGCGTGCATGGCGGCCGAGAGCGCCTCGGCTTCGGCGACTGCTTCTGCCCGCGTCATCGAGACGTCGCCGTCGAGCAGTGCGACGAAGTCGGGTTCTGCTTCGGCCAGCGCCGCCGCCTGCTGCGCGATGGTACGTTCGTCCCAGGCCCCCGTGCCGGCGTAAGCGGCAAGGTGGGGTGGGGGGATCTCTAGCCATGCCCAGGGAGGGCTCTTCCTCTCAACCATGAAACCTGACTGCCCTTGCTGCGCCTTGCGGCCAACTGTCCAAAAGGCAAGGGAACGAAGCAAGAGAAGATTGCTGCAGCGGCGATCCGGGCTGGACAAGCGATCGGGCCGCTATTTCCCATGGCCTAGCAACTCTAGCAGCTTGTTCGGGATCGGCGTCTCGCACAGGATCGCGTTGAATCAAATTGGGAGAACAGCTTTGGACCGCGTCCAGCGCCTTGGCGACGTCGCCGAAATCATGCTCGATTACGTCGAGAACAAGAAGACCTTCATGACCGACAAGACGCTGAAGGTCCCATCGAACAGCTACACTGACAAGGATCAGTTCGATGCGGAAATCGAGCTGATCTTCAAGCGCGTACCGTTGCTGCTGGCATTCACGGCCGAACTGCCCAATCCCGGCGATTACAAGGCCATGGACGCCATGGGCGTGCCGGTCCTGATCAATCGCGACAAGCAGGGGCAGGTGCGTGCCTTCCTCAATGTCTGTTCGCACCGCGGGGCGCCGGTCGCCGATCAGGGCAAGGGCAACTGCTCGCGCTTCACCTGCAAGTACCACGCCTGGACTTACGGCGCCGACGGCCGCCTGCTCGGCATTTCCGAAGCGAGCACCTTCGGCGAGGTCGACAAGTCGCAGATGGGCCTGCGCGTCCTGCCCTGCGAAGAGCGCGCCGGGATGATTTTCGTGTGCCTGACGCCCAATGCGCCGATGGACCTCGACAGGTATTTCCGCGGCTACCTCGAAGATTTCGAAGCGCTCGACTTCGCCAACTGGACCTACCTGGGCAATCGCACGATCGAGGGTGCGAACTGGAAGATCGCATTCGACGGATACCTTGAAGGCTATCACTTCCAGTCTTTGCACCCGGAAACGATTTTCCCGCGCACCCCGTCGAACACGATGCATTACGAAGGCTTCGGCCCGAACATGCGCATCGGCTTCCCGCAGCATTCGATCGCCGATCAGCTCAAGGACGTCCCGCGCGAGAAGTGGGGCGAGTGCGAGAACAACGGCTACGACTTCGTGCGCATCTTCTTCCCCAACGTCTCGATCTTCGTCGCACCGGAAATCACCCAGATTGCCCAGCTGTTCCCCGGGCCGACGCCGGATCGCAACCGCACCGTCCTCAACTACCTGCGCCGCGAGCCGGTGAAGGACGAAGCCGACCGTGAGAAAGTCGAGGCGGCGATGAACTTCTTCCGCGATGTGACGTACGAGGAAGACTACGTGATCGGTCTCGAGATCCAGAAGGGACTCGAGAGCGGGGCGCATGACGACATCACGTTCGGTCGCAACGAACGCGGCAACCAGTTCTTCCACGAATGGCTGAACTGGTATCTCGAGGACGACGAGACGCTTCCCGAACCGCAGATGTAAACAGTCGGGCGCAAGGCCACCGGGGAGAGGATTTCATGCACCGTATTTCACTTGCCTCGGGTGTCCTTCCCGAGTTCGGTCCGGTCGACATCGTCGAGGCCGCCGCCGCGGGCGGATTCGACGAGGTCGGTATCTGGGTCGAACCGGGCGAATGGACCGAGAGCACCACGCGTGAAACCCGGGCCGCGCTGGCGGCTACGGGGCTACCGGTGCTCGATGTCGAAGTCGTGTGGATCAAGCCCGAGACTTCGCTCGACGTTCACAAGCGCGTGCTGGATGTTGGTATGGAACTGGGTGCGAAGAACGTCCTTTGCGTTTCTTCCCATCACGACGCGGGGGTGACGGTAGAGCAGCTGGCAGCGCTGTGCCGCCATGCCGAGGGCACGGGAATGCGCGTTGCGCTGGAATTCGGGATATTTACCGAGGTGAAGAATCTGTCGCAGGCGATTGGCGTCCTCGACCGGGTTGCACATCCCTTGCGGGCCTTGCTCATTGACCCGATCCACGTCGATCGCTCGGGAACCACGGTGGCCGAGATCGCTGCGCTCGACCGGGCCTTGCTGCCCTATGCGCAGCTCTGCGACGCCCGCGCCGAGCGGCCCGCGCCAGACGATTTCGATGCCGTGATCATTGACGCCATCGACTTGCGTGAACAGTGCGGGGAGGGCGTGCTGCCGCTTGCGGCGATGCTGGAGGCGCTGCCGC
The DNA here is from genome assembly GCF_000253255.1 of Novosphingobium sp. PP1Y. Classification (NCBI taxonomy): domain Bacteria; kingdom Pseudomonadati; phylum Pseudomonadota; class Alphaproteobacteria; order Sphingomonadales; family Sphingomonadaceae; genus Novosphingobium; species Novosphingobium sp. PP1Y. The sequence continues at coordinate 1,434,940 of NC_015580.1, forward strand.
CGCAGATCCCGCTGTCGATCGAACTGCGCTCTGCTGCCTTGCGCGAGGCGTTTTCCCACCCGGCGCTGCGGGCGAAAGCCGTGGCCGATGCGACCCGCAGTTTCCTGGAGACGCTGGCATGACCGTGACCGTCATCACCCTGCTCAAGCGCCGCGAGGGCATGAGCCGCGAGGATTTTCGCGACTATTACGAGACCAGCCATCGCCATATCGGCGAGAAGGTGCTGTCGGGCTATGCCACCCGATATGTCCGCCGCTTCCTTACGCCCACGGACGGGGTGGACCAGACCTGCGATGCGGATGTGGTCATGGAGATCGATTTCCCCGACGAGGCCACGCGCGATGCGTGTTTTGCCGCGATGGGCGATCCGGAAACGATCGCGATGATCGTCGAGGATGAGAAAAAGCTCTTCGATCGTTCGCGCATCCGGACCTTCAGCGTAACGGAAGCGGTTTCGGACCTGCCTCCCGTCGGCTGAAAGCCCGGATGGGCGATGCCGATCAGTCCTCGGCGGTGTGCATCGTCGTATATTCGCGGCGGGTGAACAGCCACTTTCCGTCGATCTTTGCCAGTTCGTCGACATAGCGGCCCCGGACGCGAAGCGTCTTCTTCGTCGCGGGGTCCTCGAAGATTTCCGAGGTGTAGGAGATCGACGTGGCGCGATTGCCGTCAACGTTGATCTCGCCGGGATGGGCGACGTAGATCATCGGCTTGGTGCAGTTGTCGAGGCCATAGTGCTTCATGGACTCGACCCAACCAGAAACGATGGCTTCCTTGCCGGTGAAACCGCCGAGGTCCGGATACTCGGGCAAGGCCCAGAAGGCATCGTCGGCCCAGGTCGCGGCCCAGGTCTCTGCATTCTTGGTCATCACGCCGTGGGCATATGTCTCGATCGTTTCGCGGATGAGCACGCGGTCTTCGAAATTGCCGGTAAAGGCCATTGCTTCGATCTCCCTTACCAGGCGTGTTCCTCGCCGTTCCACTTGTAGAAGTCACCCGACTTGTCGAGCGTCCAGCCTTCGGCGAGAGCGACGATCTGGCGCGCGCTTTCTTCCGGGCTGATATCGGCATTGGGGCCGCCCATGTCAGTCTGGACGTAGCCGGGGTGGATCAGGCCGATGACGATGCCGCGGTCCTTTAGGTCGATGGCCACCGAGCGCATCATCCGGTTCAGCCCGGCCTTGGTCGCGACATAGGGATAGTAGCCGCCATAAGGCCAGGTAGAGGCAGCGAGCTGGCTCGAGAAGTTCATGACCTTCGAGCCTTCGCTCATGCGCGGCAGGAAGGCGAGCATGACGCGCATCGGCCCCTTCAGCATGATTTCAACGGTATTGTCGAAGTCCTTCCAGTCGAAGCTGTCGAGCTGCGCGGCAGTCTCGCCAATCACGCCGGCGACGTTGTAGAGGATATCGATGGGGGCGTCCCCGGTAGAGGCGGCGCCGGCTGCCACCGAAGCGTCATTGCCAACGTCCATTTCATGAACGGTCACTTTGCCGGAGGAACTTTCCGCAAGTGCGTTCAGTTCGCTCGCGCCTCCCGGATTGCGCACCAGTGCGAAGACACGATCGCCTTGCGAAAGATGCTTCTTGACGAGTTCGAGGGCGATGCCTCGACCCGCTCCGGTAATTGCCACATTTGCCATCAGGGTTTCCTTCCTTCGAGCCAGTCATTGAGCACTTCGTGAAAGAAGCGCACGCGCGTTTCCTGGGCTGTCAGGTACGCGTCGGTATAGCCGCGAGAATGCATGCCGGCCTGCATGCCTTCGGCGAGTTCCATGTCCTGATAGACGATCTGGCCCGCCAGTTCGGGGATGCCCTTGCCGTCGTCGAAATCGCGATGCTCGCACTCGGCAACCTCGCGCAGCGGCTTCGGGCCGGCCATGACCGATTCCACCATTTCCTGCCCTTCGACCGGGAAAGCCATGCACCACAGGTCGAAGTAGCACTTCTCCGGGTCTTCCGGATGCGGTTCGCTTCGGAAAAAGACGAGGTTGTCGGGCAGGAAGCTGATCGTCACATTGGGGAAGATCACCGTGTGCGGACTGTCGGTGATCTCCTCGTCGTTCATGTTCTCGTAGTGGACGTAGCCGCGCTCCTTCCAGTCGCGTTGCTTGGCCGCCTTGAGGTCGAGCCAGCCCTGCATCGCCATGTCCTCGTAGGAGGCGTAGCCTTCGGGATCGATCCCCCAGGCCTGCAGGATCATCTTGTAGGGATGCGGCTGGTCCGGCGGCAGCCGGTCCGAAAGGGAGGGGCGCATTGGCTGGACCGTGCGGCCATGGCCATTGGCCCACATTTCATGCCTTGCGGTGTCGACGTCCTGGTCGATCCATGGCGGTACTTGCGGATGCGCGGTGCGGGTGTGGTAGCTCTCGGAGAAATTGTCGGTTACGAACTTCCAGTTCGCGTTGAGCGCGATGCGGTACCAGGCCACGCGCACCGCGGTGTCCATCGGGTAGTTCTTGTATACCGCCGGCATCGGCGCGAGGTATTCCTGGAGCGAGGGACCTTCCTTGGCCATCGTGTACCACACGAAACCGCCCCAGATTTCGCAGCGCAGTTCCTGGAGGCCGAGCTTTCCGCATGGGTTGCCCTGCGGGAAGTCGATGTCGCTATCCTGGGCATGGATCAGCTTGCCGTCGATGCCGTAACGCCAGCCATGATAGGGGCAGGAGATCGCATCGACCGACGACATGCCCTTGACCATGCGCATGCCGCGATGGGCGCAGGAGTTGAAGAAGGCGCGGACCGAGCCGTCTTCCTGCCGCACGGCGATCACCGATTCCTTCATGAAGTCATGCACGACGAAATCGCCTGCCTCGGGAATGTCTGCAGTGCGTCCGGCGATGTGCCATATGCGGGTCCAGAGCATGTCCCATTCGCGCTGCATGAATTCGCGCGAAAAGTAGCGATCGCCGGTGATGGGATCGCCGCGCAGGTTGGATGGATCGCGCCCGTCGAGCGGGGCTTCGAAGTCGGCTGGCTTGTTCATGGGACCTCTCTCCCAAATTGATTCGTTATCGCCTCAAGTCTGGTGGAGGAGGAAGGCCTGCGACACCTGTCATATGTGAGAGAAAGCAGGTCGACTTGCCGGTTTTCAAGCGGGTGGATTGAAAGCCGGGCTTCCCCCCCGGGATTTCAGCGCCGGTCGTAGAGTTCCTGGATGGTGTGCGACGCGAAGCGGTGCAGCACTTCCATGCGATCGGTGCCGCTGTAGATCGGTTTGTGCAGGACCATGCCCATATGCATCGCGCTGATGAAGTCGTGCGAGAGCTTGAGCATGTCCCAGTGATCCTTCCATTGCGGAAAGGCCTCGATCATTTCGCCGGTCCAGACTTCGTCGAGGCGGCGCGAAGCAGGATTGAAGAGCTCCGCCAGCTCGGTGTCGGTGCGCGCGGCGACCGTCAGTTCGAGATAGGCTGCATATTCCCGACTCTGCGCCGAGCTCCAGTGCGCCTCGCAGGCAAGTTCGATGATCGCTTCGCCCTGCCGGTTGGCGAGGATGTCGAAATAGTCCGACAGGTATGCGCGCATCCGTTCGAAGACGACATGCTCGACGACCGCACTGACGAGCTCCAGGCGCGTCGGGAAATGATGGTGCATGGCCCCGCGCGAAACGCCGCTGCGTGTGGCGACGGCCGCGGTGGTGAGGCCGGTATAGCCTTGTTCGAGAAGGCAATCGACGGCGGTCGATACCAGCTTCTCGCGCATCCTGGCGCTCTTGCGCTGTTGCCACTTCGCGGGTGGCTCGGACACGTGATCCGGTCGCAGGGCGCTCAACATACGGTCCTGCAATGCTTCGATCGTCATTCATACCCCCGGAGTTATGCGCCAGAAATTGCCCGAGGTTCCTTGGCGCGCAATACCTAGTCAAAGTGGCAGGTGGGCTGACGCGGCAAGGTATAGCATAAAAACCGGCAGGGCAGCCGGTTATTTTCGGTCACCCTGATTTTCCCAATCCACGCATCAAAAATGTGGACGGAACGACAAGAGGGGAGTGAGAGGCATGAAGAGGGCACTATCGTATCTGTTGCTGGGGACCTGTTGCGCCGCCATCGTGCAGGCGCCGGCCTATGCGCAGCAGAGTGAGGAATCCACCGGCGGACTCAAAGAGATCGTCGTTACCGCCCAGAAGCAGGCGCAGAGCCAGCAGGATGTTCCGATTTCGGTGACCGCTGTCACTGGCGAAAGTCTTGCCGCAGCGCAGGTCAACAATGTCGCTGACTTGTCCAACTCCATTCCGAACGTGCAGATCAACACGTTCTCCAACTCGCCGGATTCGGCCGTTTTCACCATTCGCGGCGTCGGTGTCAACGATGCCGACCCCTATGTCGGCACGACGGTTTCGGTGGTCGTCGACGGTGTCGTCGTCGGCGTCAACACCGCAGCGCTGCTTTCGCTGTTCGACATCGACCGGGTCGAGGTGCTGCGCGGACCGCAGGGCACCCTGTTCGGCGCCAATACGACAGGCGGCGTCATCAACGTCGTGACCAAGCAGCCGACCGGCGAACTGGGCGGCGAATTCGAAGCGGTTTACGGCAACTACAACCATGTCGAGCTCAATGCCGCGCTGAACTTCCCGATCACCGACAACCTTTCGGGGAAGATCAGCGTCCTGCACAATTCGATGGACGGCTACTTCCGCAACTACGCGGACAATCGCCGCATCGGCGAGCGCAACATCACCTCGCTGCGCGGTTACCTCAAGTACGCCCAGGGCAACTACGATGCGACCGTGATCGGCGAATATGTGCGCAGCCGCAACGGTTCGCAGACGGGCATCCTGCTCGCCGGCCCGGGCGAACTGTTCTACGTTCCCGGCGAGACCGAAAAGGCCTTCGATTTCAAGCGCGGTCTCAGCTACGATCAACCCGACGCGAACGATCGCGATTCCTATTCGATAACGCTGACGCAGAACCTGTCGACCGGCATCGGCGACTGGACCTCGATCACCAGCTATCGCGACTATGACAACGACCTCTATTCGGACGACGATGCGACCACGCTGGTGCTTCTGCAGACGCACCGCCGGATCAAGCATCACCAGTTCAGCCAGGAACTGCGCGACCTGGTCGACATCACCGACAGCACCCGCCTGATCGTCGGCGGCTACTACTTCCGCCAGCACTACACGCTGGACCAGCAGGGCAAGCTCGACGGCTTCCTGCCGGGTCTCGGCCAGCCGCAGACGCAGGAGCAGACCAACTGGTCGATCTCCGGCTTCGCGCAGCTTTACCAGGACATAACGCCCGACCTGCGCCTGCAGGCCGGCATTCGCTATAGCCATGAAAAGACCGACGCGGTTTCCACGACGGCCAACACCATCAATCCGGACGGGGTCGCGACTTTCGACGATCCTCTGATCCCGGGCTCGCTGATCGTCGCGAGTGGCAAGAAGGCATGGAACAACGTCGGCTGGAAGGTCGGGCTCGACTACAAGGTCACGCCTGACGTCATGTTGTACAGCTACTATGCGCGCGGCTTCAAGTCGGGCGGCTTTACCGGGCGCATCGTCTTGGCCGAGGACATCGGTCCGTTCGATCCCGAAAAGCTCGACACTATCGAAGCCGGGTTCAAGGCAGACCTGCTCGACCGCCACCTGCGCGTGAACCTCGCCGCATTCTACAATTTCTACAAGAACATGCAGGTGGTGCAGAACATCACCTATCCCTCAGGCGCGAACTCGGCATCGATCGCCAATGCGGGCAAGGCTGAAACGAAGGGCTTCGAACTGGAGATCACCGCCGCGCCGGTGAATGGGCTGACCCTGACCGGCGCGCTGGCCTACCTCGATGCCAAGTACAAGGAATACGACACCCAGATCCTGGACCCGGCAACGGGCGGCCTGGTTCCGGCTTCCTATGCCGGAAACAGCCTCATGAACTCGCCGAAGTGGAACGCCTCGTTCGGCGCCAACTGGCAGATGGCGCTTGGAAATGGTACACTGACCGCGAACGGACTGTACAGCTACACCAGCTCCAAGTTCACCAGCTATACGAACCTTCCGGTGGAACGTGTCGGGCCGGTAGAGCTGGTCAATGCCAGCCTGAACTGGGGGCCTGACGATGCCGGCTGGAAGATCGGCATTTACGGCCGCAACCTGTTCGACGAGAAGTATTTCAACCAGAAGCTGAGCCTGGCCGGCATCGGTACGTTGGCCTCGCTCGGGGCGCCGCGCGAATACGGCGCGACCTTCCGCTACAGCTTCTGACAATGGGAGAGGCAAGGTTGCTCGATAGGACGCAATCGCGGGGTTTCGGTCCCGTCGCGGAGATCCGCGACCTTGCCGCTCGCCGCAAATTCGATTTCAGCCCGCAATGCTGGCGGCCAGCCCCCGGAAGTCGAGAAGGAACCAGACCATGAACGTTCAGGCCAATATCTCACGTTATTCGAAGGAGTTCGATCAGCCGGTGCGCGGCGATACGATCACCGCCGATCGCTACATCTCCAAGGAGTGGATGGACAAGGAGATGAAGCATCTCTGGCCCAAGGTCTGGCACCTGGGCGGTGTCCTTGCCGAACTGGAGGAGCCAGGCGACATCATCCGCCACAACTTCGCCAAGGAATCGGTAATCATGGTGAAGCAGGAGGACGGCTCGGTCCGCGCCTTCTACAATTCCTGTCCGCACCGCGGCAACCGCCTCGTCCTTGGCGATGCGACCAGCGTTCCGCGCATCGTCTGCGGCTACCACAACTGGACCTTTGACCTCGACGGGACACTGGCCAGGGTACAGGATCCCGACGACTTCGAGGGCGGTAGCCCCTGCGGCAAGGTGCACCTGTCCGAGCTGCGCTGCGAGACGTGGGGCCCGTTCGTGTTCTGGTGCATGGACGATGATGTCCCGCCGCTGCTGGAATGGCTCTCGCCGTTCCCCGAACGCCTGAAGGGCTATGGCCTCGACAACTGGGTGCGCGTGCTCAACCTGTCGGCGGACTGCGAGTTCAACTGGAAGATCATCCGCGACAACTTCAACGAATCCTACCACCTGCCGACGATCCATCCGGAACTGTCGACCTTCATCAACGACGGGCTGCCCGATACGCTGTTCGAAATGTACCCGTCGGGCCACAACTCGATGTGGATGAAGGGCCACCAGGCCACCACGCGCCAGGACTTCCACACTACCGAGGTTCCCGCCCCGCTCGACGAGATCGCGGCGGCCTGGGGCATCGATCCGGCGCAATACAACGGTCATACCGGCGACCTGCGCCAGGCGATCATCGAGGCCAAGCGCAAGCTCGGTCCGGGCCGCGGCTACAAGAACTACGACGACATGACCGACCAGCAGCTGGTGGACTATTTCCACTGCACGCTGTTCCCGAACCTCACGATCACGATGAGCCCGGAGCAGTGCCAGATCCTGCGCACCGAACCGCATCCCACCGATCCGGAAAAGTGCGTTTTCCAGCACTGGTGCCTTTACCCGCCGGTGGAAGGCATGAAGGAAGTCGTCACGCCGATCGGCAACCTGCCGCTTCGTCATGACGCTGAGGCTCGCCACTCGGTCTACGGTGACGGCGTGAGTCTGGGCTTCGTTGCCGACCAGGACCTTTCGATCGGTACCAGCCAGCAGCAGGGCCTCAACTCCCGCGGCTTCAAGGGCTGCATCCTGCCTGGTCAGGAAAAGCGCGTTCAGCGCTTCCACGAACTGCTGAATGACATGGTCCAGGGCAAGGACTGATCTTGGTGAACCTTCCCGCTCCCGGTGTCCCGGGCCGCCATGTCATGCAGGTTGCGCTGATGGTCGACGATATCGAGACCGCCTGCACGCGCTGGACCCAGACCACCGGGATCGGGCCGTTCCTCGTCGTCCCGCACATCGAGGTCGCCGAATACGCCTATCGCGGCAAGAAGGCTGCCGGCCTCGATTTCTCGGTCGCCATCGCCCAGTCGGGCGGTGTGCAGATCGAGCTCGTGCAGCAGCACTGCGACAGCCCCTCCGCCTATCGCGACACCATCGCGAAGGGTGAGGGGGGATTTCATCACCTCGCCATCTATACCGGCGACTACGATGCGGTTTACGCCAGCTATGTCGATCAGGGTTTCGTCGCCGCGGTCGATGGAGAGTTCGGCGGCTTCCGTTTCAGCTATATCGATACCAGCAAATCGATCGGCTGCATGATCGAGCTGATCGAGGAAAATCCGATCCAGACCGATTTCTTCGAGCGCGTTGCCGCAGCCGCAGAGGGCTGGGACGGCGTGACCGATCCTATCCGCCCCGGATTTCCTGCCGAGGCGCAATAACCAGAACGGAAATACAAGAAAAACCCGACCCGGTGCGTCGCGGAGAAGGCCGGGACAGAAGGAAAGTCTGCCATGACAAGATATCTCGAAGTCCCAGAAAAAGCCGCGACCTATCCCACGCACCCTTCGGCCCAGTTTCCCAAGGCGCGCGGTGATGCGGTCACCGGAGACCGCTATTATTCCAGGGAATTCGCGGAGCGCGAATGGGAACACATGTGGAAGCGCGTGTGGCACGTGGGCGGGCGTGAAAGCCAGCTCGAAGAGCCGGGCGATTTCATCACGCACAACTTCCGCCATGAATCGGTGATCATGATCCGGCAGGAAGACGGCTCGATCCGCGCTTTCTTCAATGTCTGCCAGCATCGCGGGAACCGCCTCGTCAACGTCGAGGAGGGGGGCGTCGCCAAGCATCTGACCTGCCCGTACCACAACTGGAAGTGGAACATTGACGGCGCTCTCGACGAAGTGCAGGACCCCGAGGACTTTCCGCAAGGTAACCCTTGCGATAACCTGCGGATGAAGGAAGTGCCCTGCGAAACATGGGGCGGCTTCGTCTTCTACAGCTTCGATCCCAATGCGCTGCCGCTGCAGGAATATCTCGACCCGGTACCGCAACTGCTTGGCAACCGCGATCTGGCGAACTGGAAGCGCGTCGTCTGGCTGACCCTGCGCGTGAACACCAACTGGAAGTTCGCCTCGGACAACTTCAACGAGTCCTATCACATCCCGGCCGTGCACCCGCAGTTCCAGCCGATGATCGACGATCACTACTCGACGACGATCTTCGAGATGTACCCGCAGGGGCACAACCGCATGATCGAGAAACTACAGCCCTCCAGCCGCTACGAAAGTTCGGTCAACGTCATGCCGCTGTGGGCCGACGTGCTGAAGGAATGGGATCTCGACCCGTCCGAATTCGAAGGCAAGGCGCAGGAAGCGCGCAAGGCCCTGCAGGAAGCACGGCGCCGGCTGGGCCCTGAGCGGGGCCATCATCACTTTGCGACGATGAGCGACGATGAACTGACCGACCAGTTCCATCAAACCTGCTTTCCGAACCTGACGCTGACCGGCACCCCTGAGGGCCTGCACATGTTCCGGACCGAACCCGATCCGGAAGACCCCAACTGGTCGACCTTCGACTACTGGTACATGGTTCCCGAGATCGAGGGCGCCGACGAAGTCGCCACGCTCTATGGCATGCGTCCCTACGAGGAGGCTGAGCACGAGACCGCGCTGTTCGGTGAGAAGAAGGCCGCGATCGCGCAGGGCGACTTCCTGTCGCAGGACCTGTCGCTGGCTGTGACCCAGCAGAAGGGCCTGCAATCGATGGGCTTCGACCGCGCCTATCTGGCCGAACAGGAAACCCGCATCAGCCGCTTCCACGAGGTCATCAACGACTATCTCGAAGGGCGCCGCTGATCGCCTGATATTCCCCTCGGGGCCGGCAGCCGGGCAGGTTGCCGGCCCCATTTCCCAAGATGTCAGACCTGAGAGGATTACCGTAGATGACCGCTTGCCCGATCGAGGACCGCCTCGCCATTCAGGACCTGTTGATCTCCTACGCTCACGCGGTGGACAGTCTGCACGACATCGACGGCATTCTCGACGTCTTTGTGGAGGACGCGGTGTTCGACCTTTCGGGCATCAATTTCCCCAGCCTCAATGGACACGGTGAGATCCGCAAGTTCTTCGAGGACACTTTCGAGGTGATGTCGGCCCATGGCCATTACCTGACCAACTTTGCAATCACCGCCTATGACGGCGATACCGCATCGATCCGCGCCTACGTGATCGGCATGGGCAAGTACAAGGCGGGCGGCGGGATTACCGTGAACGGTCGCTATTACTTCGACGTCAAACGCACCGATGCGGGCTGGAAGGCCACGCGCTACACGATGGATTTTCTCATTCCTATCGAGGCATGATCATGGCCGGGACGGGCAGGATCGCGGGAAAGGTCGCACTGGTCACCGGGGCGGCCTCCGGTCTTGGCGAGGCGATTGTCCGCCGCTTCGTTCAGGAAGGCGCGCATGTCGTGCTGGCCGACATCGACGAGGCAGGCGGGCAGGTACTGACCGATGAACTGGGCGAGGCGGCGGCGTTCGTGAGCCTCGACGTTACCAGCGAAGCCCAGTGGATCGACGCCTTCGAACGCGTCGAGGCGCTTCATGGCCGGATCGACGTGCTGGTCAATTGCGCGGGGATCACCACCATCGGTTCGGTCGAGGACCTCGCGCTCGATGCCTTCCGGCACGAGCTGGACGTGGATCTTGCCGGCGTATTCCTGGGCTGCAAGCACGTCATCGCGCTGATGAAGCGCACCGGCGGGTCGGTGATCAATATCGCGTCGATGGCGAGCATTCGTGCCGCGCATTATCTGGCCGCCTACAATGCGGCGAAGGCGGGCGTTACGCACATGACCAAGTCGATCGCGCTGCACTATGCCCGCGAGAAGTACGGCATGCGGTGCAATTCGGTGCATCCGGGCGTGATCCATACTCCGATCCTCGACAAGGTTCTGGCTCAGTCGGACAATCCCGATGCCCTTTACGCCGAGTGGGTGGCCGGCCATCCCATCGGCCGTATCGGCCAGCCCGATGAAGTGGCCGCCCTGTGCCTCTATCTCGCCAGCGACGAAAGCGCCTTTGCAACGGGGGCGGAATTCGTCATCGATGGGGGCTCGTCGCTTTAGATCGGCAGGATTTCCGGGGTCTCGTGGATTTCCAGGATCTCGAACACGTTGCCGAAGAAGTCGCGGCAGTAGGTTCCGGAGTAGCCGTGTTTGGTCCCGTCGGCATCGACGGTGATCGATGACATGTCGGGCGGCGCATGGACCGGCAGGCCCGCCGCGACGATGCGTTCGTGCACGGCTTCCAAATCCTCCACCTGTATCGCGAAGTGCGTGTAACCATATTCGTTGACCCCGCGGCCGGGGGCGAGCGGGGCCTGCCTGGGGGCACTGTATTCGAAGACTTCGATCTGGACGTTGCCGAGGCGGCAGAAGAACTGCCTTGCGGCGCTACCTTCGAGGCCCACGATCCTGTCGATGAAGGGATTGTCGGCCCAGCTCAGCGGTTCGACTTCTTCCACCGCGCCAAGGATATCGAGATAGAATTCGCGCGCCTTGTCGAGGTCGGGAACCGACACGCCGATATGGTGCACGCCGATTACACCGGGCAGCTTGCGGGACATTGCGCGGGTTCCTTCACTTGGCATTGCAGGGCGGGAGCCGATGGTGCAGGCGGCTCCCGTAGTATCGCGATCCGGGATCAGACCTGGCTGAAGCCTCCGTCCATCACGAGTTCGTCGCAGGTCATGAAGCTGGAGGCCTCGCTGGCTAGGAACACCACGCCGCCGGCCATTTCATCGGGCCGGCCCATCCTGCCGATCGGATGATTGGCGAGGATGCCCTGCATCGCGACTTCGCGCGAGGGGACGGCGCCCATTTCGACGTAGCGGTCCATGATCGAACCGAGCATCGGCGTGTCGATGCCGCCGGGGTGCACCGAGTTGACCCGGATGTTATAGCCCAGTGCGCCGAACTCGGCGCCAAGGCACTTGGTCAGCATCTTGATCGCGGCCTTGCTGGTGCAATAGGCGGCGTTGAACGGCGCGCCGCGCAGGCCGCCCACGCTCGAGAAATTGATGACCGACGCGCCAGCCTTGCGGGCCTTGCCGCCAGCCTTGAGCAGGTCGAGCATGATCTGCGTGCCGATGATCGCGGAATCCACGTTGATCGCGTTGACCTTGTGGAATTCGGACAGCGGCGTGTCCTCGAACTTCGTCACGATGGAGAAGCCCGCGTTGTTCACCAGCGCGTCGAGACGGCCATAGTTCTCGCGCACCAGTGCTTCCACCGCGCGCCAGTCGGCGTCGCTGGTTACGTCGTGCCTGAGGTAATGGTCGGCGCCCTCGATGTCTGCACTGTCGCGCAAGTCGGTGGCGATGACGGTGGCTCCGGCAGCCTTCATGGCCTTGACGATTTCGCGGCCTATGCCACCGGCCGCGCCGGTGACGACGGCGACGACGCCGGGAAGGGCGATGGTCATGGTCTTTTGTCTTCCCTTGTTGTGGTTACTGGCCTTGTTGTGGTTGTTGGCCTTGTAGTGGTTACTGGGCCGTCCAGCCGCCGTCGACGACGAGTTCCGCGCCGGTCATGTACGAGCTGTCCTCGCTGGCGAGGAAGAACACCGCGCTTGCCAGCTCCGAAGGGTCCGCGAGGCGACCGATCGGCGTCTTGCCCGCGACCATGTCGACCAGGTCCTGTGCCTTTTCAGCGACGCCGCTTTCGACCCAGCGCTGGAAACCCTGTGCGAGCAGGGGTGTAGTTACGAATCCGGGGTGGAGCGAATTGGCGCGGATCGGCATCTTCTTTTCCGCGAATTCGACGGCGATGCCCTTGGTGAACATGCGCACCGCGCCCTTGCTGGCATTGTAGGCAGAGACCTCGTTCATGCCGACAAGGCCCATAATCGAACTGACGTTGATGATCGAGGCGCCGCCTTTGAAGTCCTTGCCGCTCTCGGCCATCATCGGGACGAAAGCGCGGGTGCCCATGAAGACGCCGTCAACGTTGATTGCCATGATCCGCCGCCAGCCTTCGTCTGTCAGGCTTTCGACCGGGCCGGTCAGATCGGTGCCGGCATTGTTGACCAGGATGTGCAACTTGCCGTGCCGTTCCGCAACGGAGGCGCGAGCACGCTCCCAGTCCTCGCTCTTCGTGACGTTGGCCTGCAGGTAGCTGGCTGCCTGTCCGAGCCGCTCAACGGTCGTGCTTGCAAGCTCGCTGTCGGGCGCATCGAGGTCGGTCAGCACGACTTCGGCGCCCTCGGCCAGGAAGCGTTCGACACAGGCGAGGCCGATGCCGCGCAGACCGCCGGAAACGAGGGCGACGCGCCCCTGCAGGCGTTGTGAACCCAGATCGCTCATACGCCGTTCATCCCCGCGGTGCTGGCACCGTCCATGGTGAATTCGCTGCCCGAAGAGAAGCGGGCCTCGTCAGAAGCCAGCCAGGCGACGAGCCCGGCAATTTCCTCGACCGTGGCCATGCGACCCATCGGCGATAGCCCCTCGTAGGCGGCACGCGTGGCCTCGGGGTCGCCCGACTTGTCGATCAGGTTCTTGATCATCGCGGTTTCGACCACGCCCGGCAGGACGGCGTTGACGCGGATCTTGTATTTCTGGTTGCCGGCGTGAACGGCAGAGGACTTTACCAGTGCGAGAACTGCTGACTTGGAAACCGAATAGGCCACGAAATTGCCCATCGCGCGGTGCGCGTTCATCGAGGAATTGACGATGATCGAGCCGGTCGGGCCATCGGGATTCCTGGCCATGGCGCGCATTGCGTGCTGCACCGTGAGCATCACCCCGGTGAGGTTCACGCCCATGATGTTGTTCCATGCCTCGATGGTGATGTCCTCGACGCTCCCGTCGCCCGCCTCGATCCCGGCATTGGCAAAAGCGATATCCAGTCTGCCATGTTCTTCGAGGATGCGGTCGATCAGAGGTCCCCAGGCCGCAGCGTCGGTCACGTTGTGCTTTTCGAACCGTGCGCCGGTGGCAGCGCAGAGTTTCTGCGCGGCGGCCTCGTTCGAACCGGTGAAAATGACCTTTGCACCTTCGGCGGCAAGCCGCTCGACCGTGCCCGCGCCGATGCCCGAAGTGCCTCCGGTGACCAGCGCGACCTTGCCTTCAAGCCGTTTGCTCACGGCATTCTCCCAAAAATTGCTTTCCAAGCGCAACATGGCCGATCCGGGCGGCGGAACAACCTATGATTTCGGCAAGGTGACTATGACTTCACGCTGGTCCAGACATGGACCAAACAGGAAATTCCGTTCTTGGGAGAATGCAGAGAGATGGCTGACCGGGACCCCGAAGTGAAACTGGGCGAAGACCGCAGCGAAGGTATCACCTGGGCCGAACTGATGGCCACGGATTCGCGAACGCCGCCGAAGATCCTGACCGAGGAGAGCTATACCTATCGCGGCTCCGACCCGATCCCCGCCGAGCGCTACACCAGCGAGGAATTCGCTCGGCTGGAGCGCGAGAAGATGTGGCCTTACGTGTGGCAGTTCGTTGCGCGCGAAGAGGACCTGCTCGAAGCCGGTGACTATGTCGTCTACGAGAACGTCGGGCGGACTTACCTGATCGTGCGTCAAGACGACGGCTCGATCCGTGCGATGCATAACGTCTGCCTCCACCGTGGGCGCAAGCTGCGCACCGAGGACGGCAGCGCCGACAAGTTCGTCTGCCCCTTCCATGGCTTTGCCTGGAACAAGGATGGATCGTTCAACTCGATGCCGTGCCAGTGGGACTTCCCGCATCTCAAGGAAAAGGAGATGGGGCTTCCCGAAGCCGAAGTGGGCCGCTGGGCGGGCTACATCTTCATTCGCGAGGAAAAGGGCGGGCCGAGCCTTGAGGAATACCTCGCGCCGCTGCCCGAGCACTTCAAGCGCTGGCGGCACGAAGAATGCGCGACCGTCATGCGCGTGGCCAAGGAAGTACCGGCGAACTGGAAGGTCGTGATGGAGGCCTTCATGGAGGCCTGGCACACGATCGTTACCCACCCGCAGCTGCTGCCTTTCACCGGCGATTCCAATGCCGCCTACTGGACCTGGGGCGACAATGTGAATGTCAACCTTACCCCCTTCGGCGTGATGAGCCCGCACATCAAGGAAGGTAAGGGCGAGCAGTGGATCGTCGACCAGTTCATCAAGTACAACGGACGCTCGGCCGACAACTATGAGGAAGGCGCCACCGAAAACCCGATGGCGATCGCTGTGCCGGAAGGGATGACGGCGCGCGCGGCGCTGGGTGCGGCAATGCGCAAGGCCTATACCGAACAGACCGGCTACGACCATGAGGATGCGACCGACGCCGAGCTGCTCGATGCGCTGGTTTACAACGTCTTCCCGAACTTCGCGCCCTGGGGCGGTTACATGCCGAATATCGTCTACAACTGGCGACCCGGCAAGACGCCCGACACCTGCATCATGGAAGTGCGCATCCTCTCGCGCATTCCCAAGGGCCAGCCGATGCCGCATGGCGCGCCGCTGAAGTTCCTCACGCTCGACCAGAAATGGACCGAAGCGCCGGAACTGGGCATCCTTGGCGATGTGTTCGAGCAGGATATGGACAACCTGCCCTTCGTTCAGGACGGCCTTCACGCCTCCAAGAACGGCGAAGTCCAGCTGGGCAATTACCAGGAAATCCGCATTCGCCAGTTCCAGGACACGATGATGAAGTACATCAGCGGCGAATTGGGTGGCAGCAAGGAGAATGCGGCATGAGCGGCGAAGGCGCGTATGGCGGGCAAGGCGCGCATGTCGACCAGCATCCGCCCCGGATAGACTGCGTCTTCATCTGCGGCGGCGTCTGGCACGACATGGACTTTGCCCGGCTCGAACTGCTCAAGCTTCTGGCCGAGGACCAGAGCGTGCGCACGCGCGTGTTCGAGGATTATGAAAACCTCGATGCGATCCGCAAGGCCGACATCATCATCACGTATACCTGCGACGTCACGCCTTCGCTGGCAGCGCAGGAAGTCCTGCGCGACTGGCTGGCCGCCGGCGGTCGCTGGTACGCGCTGCACGGTACCAATTCGGTACTGCGCCTGCTGCAGAACGGACTGTGGGATGCGCCGCGCTGGGCGCCGCTGATGATGGACATGCTGGGTAGCCAGTTCGTCTCCCATCCGCCGATTGCCCCATACAAGGTCACGGTAGCCGATCCCACGCACCCGCTGGTCGAGGGGATCGAGGCTTTCGAGACTAACGACGAGCTGTATCACCTCGAACAGCACGGCGATCTGCACGTTCTTCTCGAGACCGAGTGCACCGAGGAAGGCACCGGGTTCGTCGAGGCGGCCGATGCGCCTGGAGTCCATCCGGTCATGTATATCAAGCGCCACGGCAAGGGCGCGGTGCTCTACAATACGCTGGGGCATTGCCGCGGACACTACGATCTTCAGCCAATGCTCGACTGGTGGCCTTCAGTGGATCGCTGCGCCTGGGAGCTGCCGGTCTTCTACGACCTGCTGCGCCGCGGCATTGCCTGGATAAAGGATCGCGAGCGGGCCTGACTTCCTCCGCGGGCCTAAAAGAAGAGGGGCGGACCGGGAAAACCGGTCCGCCCCTTTTTCAGTTTGCAGGAACTTGTCCTATCAGTGCAGCAGTCCGGCGAAGCGGTCGAGCGCGGACTGGGCCGGTTCGGGCCAGCGCGAAAGAACCAGCAGGCGTTTGTGCCCGCCGCCCACCGCCAGTTCGTCGGTCACACCCATGCCGCCGTGGAACTGGATCATTTCGTGCCCCAGCGTTACCGAGGCATCGGCGATGAAGGCGCGGGCCCCCTGGACGTTGCGGGCAAAGTCGTCCGTTCCCCACGAAACGAGCGCGAGGTTGAGCAGGGCCCGGCTGCGTTCGATAGCGGCATATTGCGCGACCATGCGGTGCTGGATGGCCTGGAAGGAACCGAGCGGCACGCCGAACTGGTCGCGGGTGCGCAGGTACTCGATCGTTTCCTCGAAAATGCGCGCCATGATGCCCAGCGCTTCGGCGCTGCGGGCAAGCGTGGCAACCTGCTCGGCCTCTGCCAGGGCACCGAGCCCGCCTTCGAGTCTGGTGGCAACCACATCGTCGAGCGTGATGTCGGTGGCGACGCTGCCGTCGGCAAGCGGCCAGTCCCGCGTCTTGAGACCTTCGGCGTCAGCCGGGACGAAGAAAAGTTCGGCCCCGTCCCTGTCGCCGGGCGCGCCGGAAACGCGCGCCGAAACTATGTAGCCGTCAGCCCCGCCGCCTGCGATGCAATAGGGCTTCGATCCGGTGATGCGATAGCTGCCGCCATCGGCATTGGCCTTGGTTTCAACCCAGATCAGGCCATCGCGCGTGCCTGCCTCGGCATGGGCGAGGGCAAGGCGGCGCGTACCGGTCAGCAGGTCCTCGATCCATTCGGCCTTGAGATCCTCCGGCGCGGTGAGTGCAAAGAGGCGTCCGGCCAGTACCACGTTCTCCGCCAGGGGCTCGACAACGAGGCCGTGGCCAAGCGCTTCGAAGACCGTGGCAATGGCGGTGCCGTCGAGGCCGAGGCCGCCCAGTTCTTCGGGAAAGGGTGCGGCGATCAGGCCGAGTTCGCCCAGAAAGTCCCAGTTCTTCCGGGAAAAACCATTGGGTTCACTCAGAAAGGCGCGGCGGCTGTCATGGTCATAATGGTCGACGACGAAACGCTCAGTCAGTGCCTTCAGCATTTCTTCGTCTTCGTTCAGTTCGAAATTCACTTTCCACTCCCGTCTGTAATTCCGCTTTACCACTATCGATGGGTGGTCCTCCGCTGCGCAAAAGGTTAGGCATTGTGGGCGGAAATTCGGCCTTGGGACGATTGTGCCGGCGGGAACGGCGGGGTAAGACGGGCTCGCGAGAGAGGAATTCATGAATTTGTTGTCACAGGAAAATATCGATGCCGTCCGGGTCATGACTCCGGAAGGCATCAAGCCCGCAGCTGAGGCATTGCACCGCATTGCCCTTGAGTGCGGGTTTCGAGCTGCTCCCGCGCACGATATCGCGGACAAGCGAACTCCGGTTGACGCGGAAGGCAATATTCTCGCAACGGAAGTTTTCGGCTGGAGCGACGACGAAAAGGTCTGGTGGCGCAATTCCCGCATTGCGCTGGATTCGCCGCTGACGTCGGCCTGCCGTTTCGAGAGTCAGCCGTTCTGGGCAAATGCCGAAGGTTTCCGCACCTTCGAGCCCAATGCCTATCTGGATTCTATCAATATCGCCAATTTCGAGCAGCGCGCGCTGACCCAGGCGGCGATCTGCGTTCCCGTGCATCTGCCATTCGGCCAGATCGGCGCCGTCAGCTTCAACCCGCTGGACAAGGCAAAGACGGACCTGTCCGAGGAGTTCAAGCTCTACTCGGATGCATTGGGGCTTTATTCGCGCACGTTCATCTCGACTTATGTCCAGATCATGGGCTCGGTTCAGGCGCTGCCACCGGAATCCCGGCTATCCAAGCGCGAAGTCGAATGCCTGCGATGGGCCGCGATCGGCAAGACCGACCTCGAGATCAGCATGATCATGTCGCGCAGTCGCGCCACCGTGCGCTTTCACATCCACAATGCCGCGACCAAGCTCAACGCCGTGAACCGCAGCCAGACCGTCTTCAAGGCGGCCCAGCTCGGCTACATCTCGCTCCAGACCTGAATTCGCTGATGAAGGGGAGGGGGCGTCAGCCCCTGTCCTCCAGCATGAGCTTCGCGCCGCGCAGGCCGAGGGCCATCGCGGGAGCATTGGTGTTGCCGGTGACGTGCCACGGGATCACGGAGCAATCCGCGACGCGCAGTCCCTGAACGCCGTTCACGCGCAGGCGCGGATCGACGACCGCCTGCGGGTCCCCGCCCATGCGGCAGGAACGAATCGCGTGCAGTCCGCATGTCGACAGGTGACGGAAGGCGGCCAACAGGTCATCGTCGCTTTCCACTTGTGGGCCCGGGATGAGTTCGGGGCCGACCATCTCGCCCAGCGGCGGCGAGGCGATGAACCGGCGCATGGCTCTTACCAGCGCAATGGCGGACTTGCGGTCATGCTCGGTAGAAAGGAAATTGTGCAGTATTTCCGGGGCGTCCGAGGGCGAGGGACCGGTGACGCGTACTGAACTTTCGCTGGTGAGGCGCAGCAGCTGGCCGTAGATCGTGACGCCCGGCTTGGGGTCGATCTTGTCGAGCGGGACAGGGTCGTTGTCATCGCCGATCCTGAAGGTGTAGCCGCCCAGATAGAACTGCGCGTCGGTCCGTCCGTCGGGATGCGCAACATTGAGAAAGGCGCCCACTTCGAAGGGCCCGGTGGCAAGGATGCCGTCATGCCTGACAAGATAGCGCAGCATCGCCAGCGCCGCGCCGATGCCGAAAAAGCTCCTGTTCGTGCCGCGTCCCTTTTCGAGGCGATAGGGAATGGAGATCGAGAGGTGCTCGATCATCCGCTCGCCGACATCGGGCGAATGGGCGATGACCGGGATGCCGGCTGCCGCCAGTCGGTCGGCATCGCCGATTCCCGAACGCTGAAGCAGGAGCGGGCTTTCCATCGCGCCGCAGGACACGACGATCTCGCCGGAACAGTCGAGCCGGCGCGGCTGGCCCTTGACGGTTGCCTCCACGGCAACGGCACGGGTGCCGTCGAAGACGATGCGCTCGGCCATAGCGTCAGTCATCACCGTGACGTTCGGGCGCTTTCTCGCGACGGCGAGGTAGGTGCGCGCGGCGGATTCGCGCTTGCCCTTGCGGATGTTGTGGCTGAACAACCCTACGCGCGGCCCGGTGGCGGCATTGAGATCGTCGACATGTTGCAGTCCCATAGCTTCGCCCGCCTCGATCATGCGGTCGGCGAGTGGGTAGGAGTAGCAGGCGGGATCGACGTGAACGAGGCCGCCTGAGCCGCGCATGGGCGATGGCCCCGCGGCGTGGTCTTCTAGTTCGAGGAAAGCCTCGGTCATCGAGGCACCGTTCCACCCGGTCGCCCCGGCCTCGCTTTCCCAGGCGTCGTAGTCGGCCGGCTCGCCGCGGCTCCAGATCATTCCGTTAATCGAGGAGGAACCGCCCAGGCCCTTGCCGCGAATCCACACTTCGCCGCCGGGGCCGCCTTCCTCGCGTGGCTGGGCGACGGGATAGGCCCACATGTGTTCGCTTTTCTGCACCAGTTTGGCGACGCCCTTGGGCAGGGTGACCCAGAAGCTGTCGTTCTCGCCGCCGGCTTCCAGCACTAGCACGCGCGAACGCCCGTCGGCACTCAGGCGCTCGGCCATGACGCAGCCGGCAGATCCTGCGCCGACGATGATGTAGTCCCAAGTCTCGGTCATGTCCGTCTCCCTGCACGTAGGGATGCACGAACTAGCGTAATGACTACCCTAGCGTTTTGGTGAGTCGGAAAGCCGCGCCGCGAAGGCTTAAACCAACACCATGACCGGACTCATATATACCGGGGTGGGAGCATGATGCGCGCTATTGCCGAAGGCCTTTTCACGGACGAAACCTCTCCACGACTGGTGGGGGGACGCGACCTTGCGACGGGACGCATCGTTTTTCCGTGCCCCGAAGGCGACGGCTACGAGCCCGTACCTCTGGGCAGGGACGGAACCTTGTGGTCCTACACCGTGCAGCGCTTTCGTCCCAAGACGCCGCCTTATGCCGGCCCCGAGGCATTCCTCCCCTGGATCGTTGCCTACGTCGAGCTGCCGGGTGAGACGATTGTCGAGGCGCGGCTGGTCGATGTCGATTTCGAAGACGTGACGATCGGCATGTCGCTGCGCCTGGCGCCGGCGCCGCTCGATCCCGATGCGGCCGATCCGGTGATGATCCCGGCCTTCGCACCAGCAGGAGGGGCAGCATGAGCGACGTTTGCATCGTCGGCATCGGCATCCACAAGTTCGGCCGTACCGATGGCGTTTCGGGCGTCGACCAGGGCGTCTACGCCGTTCGGCAGGCACTGGCCGATGCCGGTGTCGACTGGCCGCAGGTTCAGTTCGCTTACGGTAGCTCGGATGCCGCCGGCAATCCCGACACCATGGTCGATCGCCTCGGCCTGACCGGGGTCCAGTTCATTAACGTGCGCAACGGCTGCGCGGCCGGCGGTTCGGCGCTGTTCTCGGCGCAGATGGCGATCAAGTCGGGTGAGTTCGACCTTGGCCTTGCCGTCGGTTTCGACAAGCACCCGCGCGGTGCCTTCAACGCCTTGCCCAGCGAGTACAACCTGCCGGACTGGTACGGCGAAGTCGGGCAGATGGTTACCACGCAGTTCTTTGCGGCGAAGATCATGCGCTACATGCACATGTTCGGAATTTCGCATGAAACGCTGGGCCGCGTGGCTGAGAAGGCCTTTCGCAATGCCGTTCACGCGCCCCACGCCTGGCGGCGACAGCCGGTGTCGCTCGAGGAAATCCTCGAAGCGCCGCTGGTGAGCGATCCCTACACCAAGTACATGTTCTGCTCGCCCGCCGAAGGCGGTGTGGCGCTGCTGCTCGCAAGCGAGAAGAAGGCGCGCGAACTGGGCAAGCCGCTGGTTCGCCTCAAGGCGGCAACCATGCGCACCCGTCCGGCGCATTCCTTCGAAGTCTTCGCGCCGTCGCTCGATGTTGTCGAAAACGACAGCGTGCCGCGCGGCACCGCTTCGCGCATTGCCTCGGCGGATGCCTTCAAGCTGGCCGGGATCGGCCCTCAGGACATTTCCGTGGCGCAGCTCCAGGATACCGAGGCTGGCGCCGAGATCATGCACATGGCCGAGAACGGCTTTTGCGCCGATGGCGAGCAGGAAAAGTGGCTCGCCGAAGGCCTTACCGAGATCGGCGGCAGGCTGCCGGTCAATACCGATGGCGGCTGCCTTGCCTGCGGTGAGCCGATCGGCGCGTCGGGGCTTCGTCAGGTTTATGAGAACGTCGTCCAATTGCGTGGTGACGGTGGGGGGCGGCAGGTCCCGGGCAATCCCAGGACGGCTTACAGCCACGTCTACGGTGCGCCCGGTGTCTCGGCCGTGACAATTCTGGAACGTTGAATGGATATCGAACTTTCGCCTGAAGACGCCGAATTCCGCGCCGAGGTGCGCGCATTCCTGCGCGACAACCTGCCGGATGTCGTAAAGGACGGCGCGGCGGGTACGCCGTCGGTCTTCGTGGAACCCGAGATCGGGCAGGCCTGGAATGCGATCCTGCACCAGCAGGGATGGCTCGGCTACCAGTGGCCCAAGAAACATGGCGGCACCGGCTGGACGCCGCTGCAGCGCTATCTCTTCGAGAAGGAATGCGCTCTGGCCGGTGCGCCGAACCTCACCGTGCTCGGCCTCAAGCTGCTCGCTCCGGTGGTCTGGACTTTCGGGTCCGAAGAGCAGAAGGCCTATTATCTGCCGCGCGTCCTGTCGGGCGAGGATTATTGGTGCCAGGGTTTTTCCGAGCCCGGTTCGGGCTCTGATCTTGCCAGTCTCAAGACCCGCGCGGTGCGCGATGGCGATAACTATATCGTCAACGGATCGAAGATCTGGACGACCCATGCCCATCACGCGAACCGCATGTTCACGCTGGTCCGCACGAATACCGAGGTGAAGAAGCAGGCCGGCATTTCCTTCCTGCTCATCGATCTCGACACGCCCGGCGTCTCCGTGCGCCCTATCCTGACCGTCGCCGGGGACCATGAAGTCAACCAGGTCTTCCTTGAGGACGTCGTCGTCCCGGCCAAGAATCTTGTCGGCGAGGAAGGGCAGGGCTGGACCATCGCCAAGTTCCTGCTCGAGAATGAGCGCGGCGGATCGTGCCATGCACCCAAGCTCGGTTATGATCTAGACCAGATCGAAACCGCATCGCGCGAGGAAAGCGACGGCCGGGGCGGCAAGCTGATCGACCAGGTGGACTGGCGCCGCCGCATTGCCCAGACGCGCCTCAGCGTCGAGGCGCTGGAGATGATCGAACTGAAGATCATTTCGGAAATTGCCAAGGGCAAGAAGCCCGGACCGCAGACGTCGCTGACCAAGATGCTCGCCTCGAACCTGCGGCAGGAGATCGATCTGCTGGCGGTCGACCTCTACGGCCCGGCAGGGCTGCAACTCGACATGGCGCGTCCGCTTTACGGCAACGAGGCCCCTCTTGCGCTTCATTCGAAGGAAGCCCAGCTCGCCTCGCCGCGCTATCTCAACAGCCGCGCCTGGACGATCTTCGGCGGCACCAACGAAGTTCAAAGTACCATCATCGCCAAGTCGGTGCTGGGCCTGTGAGCGATCACGGAACCGGTCACCGCAATTCGAACCAAGAGAGGAAGCCCACATGCAGCTGAACCGCGAGGCGTTGACCCACGCCTATCGGCAAATGAAGCTGATCCGCGAATTTGAGGAACGTCTCCACGAGGAGATCCAGACCGGTGAAATCGCCGGTTTCACGCACCTCTATTGCGGTCAGGAAGCCGTTGCCGTGGGCGTGTGCGAGCATCTGACAGCTGCCGACAAGATCGTCTCTACCCACCGCGGCCATGGCCACTGCCTTGCCAAGGGTTGCGATGTCGACGGGATGATGAAGGAAATCTGGGGTAGCCAGGAAGGTCTGTGCAACGGCAAGGGCGGTTCGATGCACATTGCCGACATAGACAAGGGTATGCTCGGCGCAAACGGCATCGTCGGCGGCGGTGCGCCGATCGCGGTGGGCGCGGCGCTTTCCAACAAGATCGACGGGCCTGACGAGGACGGCAAGCTGGCCGTCGCCATCACCTTCTCGGGCGACGGTGCCTGCAACCAGGGCACCACGTTCGAGGCGATGAACCTGGCTGTCGTCACCAAGGCTCCGGCGATCTTCGTCTTCGAGAACAACCACTATTCCGAGCACACCGGCGTAGACTATGCGGTGGGCACGAACAACGACATCGCCAGCCGCGCGGAAGCCTTCGGCATGAAGGTCTGGCGCGGGGACGGCACCGACTTCTTTTCGGTTCACGACACGATGCGCGAAGTTCTCGACTACGTGCGCACGCCCGGCAATGGCCCGGCCGCAGTCGAATTCGATACCGAGCGCTTCTTCGGCCACTTCGAAGGCGATCCGCAGCGCTATCGCGGTGAGGGCGAACTCGATCGCCTGCGCGAGACGCGCGACTGTCTCAAGAAGTTCCGCGCCAGCGTGACCGGCGCCAAGCTGCTCACCGACGAAGACATCGACAAGCTCGATGCCGAGGCGCTCGAAGCCATCGAGAATGCGGTACAGGCCTCGCGCAATGCGGCGCGGCCCAAGCCCGAAAACGTCCTCGACAACGTCTACATCAGCTACTGAACGGCGGGAGCGAAACCATGGCAAAAATGATGTATCGCGACGCCATTCGCAACACGATCTTCCAGGAAATGCAGCGTGACGAGCGCGTCGTCGTCCTTGGCGAGGATGTCGTGGGCGGCATGGGAACGGCCGGCGGCCCCGAGGCCATCGGCGGCATCTGGTCGACCTCGACCGGCCTTTACGACGCCTTCGGCCCGGACCGGGTGATCGACACGCCGATTTCGGAAAGCGCCATCATGGGCGCGGCGGGTGGCCTGGCTCTGGCCGGCAAGCGGCCGGTGGCAGAAATCATGTTCGCCGACTTCATCGGCGTTTGCATGGACCAGCTCTGGAACCAGATTGCCAAGTTCCGCTACATGTTCGGCGGCAAGTCGGTCTGTCCGGCAGTGATCCGCATGCCGTGCGGCGCCGGTTACAACGCGGCGGCCCAGCACAGTCAGATGATCAGCCAGTTCGTCACCAACATGCCGGGCATCAAGGTTGTCATGCCGGCCACCCCGGCCGACGCTTGCGGCCTGTTGCGCCAGGCGATCCGCGATGACGATCCGGTGGTCTTCCTCGAGCACAAGTTCCTCTACGGCTTGTCGGGCGAAGTACCGGACGATCCGGACTATGTCGTGCCATTCGGTCACGCGCGCCTTGCCCGAGCGGGCGAGGACGTTACGATCGTCGCGTCCGGCATGATGGTCGGCTATGCCGAGACGGCAGCCGACGATCTGGCCCAGGACGGGATCGGCTGCGACGTCGTCGACTTGCGAACGACTTCGCCGCTCGACGAGGAGGCGATCCTCGACTCCGTCGAGGTGACCGGCCGTCTCGTCATCGTCGACGAAGCGCCGCCGCGCTGCTCGCTGGCAACCGACATTTCCGCGCTCGTTGCGCAGAAGGCCTTCGCCAGCCTGAAGGCACCGATCGAGATGGTTACCCCGCCGCACACGCCTGTCCCGTTCGCCCGCGAACTGGAAAGCGCTTACCTGCCGAGCCCCGCAAAGGTCGCGGCGGCTGTGCGCAAGACCCTGGAATATCGCTGAGGAGGGCGCACCCATGAGTAGAATTCGCGCCTTCACGATGCCCAAGTGGGGTATCGAGATGACCGAAGGAACCATCGCCGAGTGGATGGTGAAGGAAGGCGAGAGCTTCAAGCGCGGCCAGACGCTGTGCCTGATCGAAACCGCCAAGATCACCAACGAGGTCGATGCCGAATACGATGCCACCGTGCGGCGCATCGTCGTCGAGGGCGGCGGTGAGGCGGAGCCCGTCGGCGCGCTTCTGGCCGTTTTCGACGACGGCAGCAATTCCGATGCCGACATCGAGGCTTTCATCGCCGGTTTCAAGCCGGCCGAGGGCGGCGTGGCCGAAGGCGCGTCGAAGGCAAAGTCCGCTGCAAGCGCACCGGCCGCTGCCGCGTCGGCTCCGGCGGAACCGGAGAAGCAGCGGATCAAGATCGACACCAACCGGCCGATCAGCCCCGAGGCCTTGCGCCTTGCAGAGGAAGAAGGCGTCGACATAGCCGTGATCGAAGGATCGGGCCGGGGTGGACGCATCACCCACCAGGACGTCGTCAAGGCGTTGCGCGGGTCGGCGGTGCCCACGCTCAAGGGGCCGGTGGCGGTTCAGGAGGACAACCTCAAGGTCTTCGCCTCGCCGCTTGCGCGCCGCCTTGCCGCGCTCCATGGCATTTCGCTTTCCGGCGTGTCCGGCTCGGGTGCCCGCGGCCGCATCTCCAAGGCCGATGTGCTGGCGCTGGTGCCAAAGCCGACTGCCGGTGCCGGCGTGGGAACGCCCGAGTTCGTGGCCGGTGAGAACCGCCCCGAAGTTGTACCCTTCGATCGCATCCGCAAGGTGGTTGCCCAGCGACTCACCGCCGCGAAGCAGGATATCCCTCACTTCTACCTGCGCATGTCGGCCCGTGCCGACAGGCTCATCGAGATGCGCAAGACGGCCAACCTCGTGCTGGGTTGCAAGGCCTCGGTCAACGACTGGATCGTCAAGGCTTCGGCCATGGCGCTCGCCCGGCACCCGGATGTCAACGTCCAGGTGCATGGCACCGAGATCTACCGTTTCCCGCACGCCGACGTCTCGATGGCGGTGGCGAGCCCCAAGGGCCTCGTCACTCCGGTCGTGCGCCAGGCGAACCTCATGCGCATCGACCAGCTCGCGGCCGAAACCCGCCGCCTGATCGACAAGGCGCAGGCGGGTCGCCTTGGCATCGAGGACATGGAAGGCGGGACTTTCTCCGTCTCCAACCTGGGCATGTTCGGGATCGAGAACTTCGATGCGATCATCAATCCGCCGCAGGGCGCGATCCTCGCAGTAGGTGCCGCTAAGCGCCAGCCGGTCGAGACGGAGGCAGGCGGCGTCGCATTTGAGAACCGCATTTCCTTCACGCTCTCGGTCGACCATCGCGCCATCGACGGCGCGGCAGGGGCTCAGTTCCTGCAGACGCTCAAGAGCCTCATCGAGGAGCCGGAAGGCATCTTCGCCTGAAAGGACATACAATGACCAGTTCCGCTACTCCGGGACCGCTGAAGAAGCTGGGCGAAGTGATCCAGCTCGCCTATTTCCCGACAGACTGGGACGAGGCGATGAAATACTGGATCGAGACCGTCGGCGTCGGCCCGTTCTTTGTCCTCAATGACGTGCGCCTTGGCGAAATGAAGTACAAGGGTGAGCCCACCGATGCCGTCTTCTCCATGGCGATCGGGTACTGGGGCGATATCCAGATCGAACTGATCAAGACGGATAGCGATGCGCCTTCGCTCTACGCGGGCGAATATGCCGTTCGCGACCGGCTTCACCATATCTGCGTCTTCGTCGACGACATCCAGGAAGCGCGCCGGGCTTGCGCCGAGGCGGGAGCGCAGGTCATCGTCGAAGGCAAGGTCGGCGAGGACGGTGAAGTGATCTATGTCGATCCGGGCAAGGGTCCGGGCCACGTGATCGAGTATCTTCAACCGATGTCGGGTACGGAAGGCCTGTTCCAGATGATGAAGGATGCCGCCCGGGACTGGGACGGTTCCGATCCGATCAGGGTGCTGCAGTAATGACCGAGATTTCCCGATACGCCCTGGACATGGCCGAGCGGGTGGAAGCCTTTGTGCGCGAAGTTGTGGTGCCTTACGAGAAGGACCCGCGCCGCGACCACCACGGTGCGCCGACCGACGAACTGGTGATGGAGATGCGCGGGAGGGCCCGCGATGCCGGGGTACTTACGCCCCACATCAAGGCTGACGGTTCGCACTTGACCCAGCGCGAGACGGCCGTTGTCCTGATCAGGTCCGGCCTTTCGCCGCTCGGCCCGCTGGCGTGCAACACGATGGCCCCGGACGAGGGCAACATGTACCTCATCGGCCACGTCGGTTCGCCCGAGTTGAAGGAGCGCTTCCTCAAGCCGCTTGTCGACGGTTCGGGGCGCTCGGCCTTCTTCATGACCGAGCCGGCCGAATGGGGCGGTGCGGGCAGCGATCCCTCGATGATGAAGACGACCTGCCGCAAGGACGGCAACCACTGGGTCGTCAATGGCCGCAAGACCTTCATCACCGGTGCGCAGGGCGCGAAGGTCGGCATCGTCATGGCGGCCTCGGCGGAAGAGGATACCAAGGGCGGCGCCTGCATGTTCCTCGTCGACCTGCCCGATCCGGCGATCGTGATCGACGAAGTTCCCAATACCATCGACACCTCGATGCCCGGCGGTCATGCAACGCTGACCATCAAGGACATGCGCATCCCGGCCGACCAGATGCTCGGCCTTCCGGGCGAAGGCTTCAAGTATGCGCAGATCCGCCTTTCGCCTGCCCGCCTGTCGCACTGCATGCGCTGGCTTGGCTGCTGCATCCGCGCGCACGAGATCGCGACCGACTACGCCTGCCGCCGCGAGGCATTCAGCAAGACCCTGATCGACCACGAAGGCGTGGGCTTCATGCTGGCCGAGAACAAGATCCTCATCCAGCAGTGCGAGCTGATGATCGACTGGTGCGCCTCCGTGCTGGACACCGGCTCGCTGGGCACGGTGGAAAGCTCGATGGCCAAGGTCTCGGTGTCCGAGGCCCTGATGAAGATCGCCGACAACTGCATCCAGGTCATGGGCGGAACCGGCGTGACCGAACGCACCATCGTCGAGCAGGTCTTCCGCGAAGTGCGCGCCTTTCGCATCTACGACGGCCCCACCGAAGTCCACAAGTGGTCGCTTGCCAAGAAGATCAAGCGCGACTGGCGCAAGGCCCAGGAGGCAGCGAAGGAAGCGGCAGGGGCATGACAGACGTTGTAGAGGCCAATACCGGCACGACTGCGGTCCGCGCAGGCTATGCCTTCGACGAAGCCGCGCTGACCGCGTGGCTGGAGACCCATGTGGAGGGTTTCGAGGGCCCCCTGGCGGTCGAACAGTTCAAGGGCGGACAGTCGAACCCGACCTACAAGCTGGTGACGCCCTCGCGCAGCTACGTGCTGCGGCGCAAGCCGCCGGGCCAGCTGCTCAAGGGCGCCCATGCGGTGGAGCGCGAGGCCAAGGTGCTGTCGGCGCTTCACGGTGCGGGTTTCCCGGTGGCCAGGGTCTATGGCCTGTGCACCGATGACGATGTCATCGGGACCTGGTTCTACGTCATGGAGATGGTCGAAGGGCGCATCTTCTGGGATGCGAGGGTGCCGGGCGTCTCCAACGCGGAGCGCGCGGCGCTCTACGATGCGATGAACGCGACGCTCGCGCAGCTGCATTCCTTCGATCCCGAGGCGATCGGCCTTGGTGACTACGGCAGGCCGGGCAATTACTTCGCGCGCCAGGTGGGGCGCTGGTCGAAGCAGTACCGCGACGACGAGGCTGCGGGCCGCGACGGGAACATGGACGCGGTGATCGACTGGCTCGAGGCGAACATGCCCGAGGACGACGGCGCATCGAGCGTGATCCACGGCGATTTTCGCATCGACAACATGATCTTCCATCCCACCGAGCCGCGGGTTATGGCCGTGCTGGACTGGGAACTGTCGACGCTGGGCCATCCGCTGGCAGACTTCGCCTATCACGCGATGATGTACCACATGCCGCCGCATATCGTGGCCGGGCTGGCCGGAGCCGACATCGTCGCCCTGGGCATTCCCAGCGAAAAGGACTACGTCGCGGCCTATTGCCGGCGCACCGGGCGCAAGGACATGCCGGGCTACCGCTACTGCATGGCCTTCAACTTCTTCCGCCTCGCCGCGATCTTCCACGGCATCAAGGGCCGCGTGATCCGCGGCACCGCAGCCAACGCACAGGCAAAGGAACGCGCCGAGGCCTTTCCAGAGCTCGCCCGGCTCGCGCTGCAGGCCTCGCGCGGGGAACTGGGCTGACAGGGAAGGGGCGCAAATGCGCCTCCCCCGCGTTTTCTTGACTTTCCCGGCCCATCTGCCTATTGGCCGGCCTTTCCGAACCAGCAGATTCTTACGGAGTGCCCATGGCGCGCGTTACTGTCGAAGATTGCGTCGACAAGATTCCCAACCGCTTCGATCTCGTCCTGCTTGCCGCACAGCGTGCGCGTGAGATCTCAGGTGGTGCGGAGCTGACCGTCGACCGCGACCGTGACAAGAATCCGGTTGTTGCCCTGCGCGAGATCGCCGAGCAGACGGTTCGTCCCGCCGAGCTCAAGGAAACGCTCATCACCTCGATGCAGCGCGTGCTGCCCGACGACGATGACGAGATGGACGATGTCGGCTCGCTCAGCCAGTCGGCCGAGGCCCTGCGGATCACCGCTTCGGCGCCGACCCGCAACACCTCGATCGGCGGCGATTACGACGGCTGACGGTCTAAGGTTGACTGGGACAGGTTGACCGGCAAGTCTCTGCGGGGTGAGTGGAAAGAAACGTACACTGCCCCGCATAGCCGGCAGCACCAGTGCCAGATCATCCGGGAGGGCGAAGCCCTCCGGTGCGACAATCGCCATATACAGTGTCAAGGGCGGCGTAGGTAAGACCACCTTCGCCGCCAATCTTGCGTGGTGCGCGGCCAACTTGTCCGGGCATCGCACCCTGCTGTGGGATCTCGATGCAGCCGGTGGCTCGGCCTTCCTGTTCGACCTTGAGCCCAGGGGATCGCGTCATGCCGAGGATGTGTTCTCGAAAGAAGAATCTCCCGAGCGGCTGATCCAGCATACCACCATCGATGGCATCGACGTTCTGCCGGCCGACGAGAGTCTGCGCGCGCTCGACACCAAGCTCATCCAGATCGGCAAGCGCAAGCGTCTCGCCAAGCTTACCGCGCAGTTGGCGACTGACTACGATCGTATCATCCTAGATTGCCCGCCGGTGATGAACGAGGTGAGCGCGCAGGTCGTGCGCGCAGCGGATCTCGTCATCGTGCCTTTGCCGCCATCGCCGCTTTCGTCGCGGGCCTTCGATCTCGTGGTTCGGGAGATCGCGGGCCATACCCGCAAGCATCCGCCGATCCTGCCGGTACTCTCGATGCTCGACCTGCGGCGCGGGCTGCACCGCGAAGTGCTCAAGGAGCATCCGAACTGGCCTGCCATCCCCTATGCCAGCGTAGTGGAGCAAAGCGCGGTTCGCCAGCGGCCCGTCGGGGCTTTTGCGCCCCAGAGTCCGGCTGCGAAGCAGTTCGCGCTCTTGTGGAATGCGATTGAGCGCAAGCTGGCTGAACGCCGCAAATAGGCGGTCGGGCCGAAGCGGGCAGGCAAGCAAAAGGGGCGGTGAGCATCTCTGCTCGCCGCCCCCTCCTGCATTTTCCCGAGGGAAAACCGCGGTATGCGATCCGCTGGATCAGGCCCCTTGCGGCGCTGTGCCTCCGGAGAAGCGCTTGCCGGCCTTGGGAATCGAGGACCCGGCCACGCGCGCGGGCTTGCCCTTGCCGCTCGGCTCGCTGGGCCGGTCGATCTCGCCGGTATCCATGAGCTGCTTGATCTCGTCGCCAGAGAGCGTCTCGTACTCGAGCATGGCGTTGGCGAGCAGATGCAGTTGCTCGTTCTTCTCGTTGAGGATCTGCGTGGCGCGCGCATGGGCCGTGTCGACCAGCAGGCGGATCTCGCTGTCGATCAGCTTGTTGGTCTCGTCCGAGGCCATCAGTCGATGCGAGCCGCCCATGCCGAGGTAGCCTTCCTGCTGCTCTTCGTACTGCAGCGGGCCGAGCTTGTCGGACATGCCCCACTTGGTGACCATGTTGCGGGCCAGGCTGGTGGCATACTGGATGTCCGACGAGGCGCCGCTGGAGACCTTGTCGTGTCCGAAGATGATTTCCTCGGCGACGCGGCCGCCCATCGCGACCGAGAGGTTCGCGAGCATCTTGTCACGGTGATACGAGTAGGAATCGCGTTCCGGCAGGCGCATGACCATGCCCAGCGCGCGGCCGCGCGGGATGATCGTTGCCTTGTGGATCGGGTCCGAAGCTTCTTCGTTCAGCGAGACGATCGCGTGGCCGGCCTCGTGATAGGCGGTCATCTTCTTCTCGTCGTCGGTCATGACCATCGAGCGGCGTTCCGCGCCCATCATGACCTTGTCCTTGGCGTCCTCAAATTCCTGCATGGCCACGAGACGCTTGTTGCGACGCGCGGCAAGCAGGGCGGCCTCGTTGACGAGGTTGGCGAGGTCCGCGCCCGAGAAGCCCGGCGTACCGCGGGCGATGACGCGCGGATTGACGTCGGGGGCAAGCGGCACCTTCTTCATGTGCACTTCGAGAATCTTCTCGCGGCCCTCGATGTCCGGAACCGGCACGACGACCTGGCGGTCGAAGCGGCCCGGGCGCAGCAGCGCGGGGTCGAGCACGTCCGGACGGTTGGTCGCGGCGATGATGATGATGCCTTCGTTGGCCTCGAAGCCGTCCATCTCGACCAGCAGCTGGTTCA
Source organism: Novosphingobium sp. PP1Y (assembly GCF_000253255.1). Taxonomy (NCBI): domain Bacteria; kingdom Pseudomonadati; phylum Pseudomonadota; class Alphaproteobacteria; order Sphingomonadales; family Sphingomonadaceae; genus Novosphingobium; species Novosphingobium sp. PP1Y. The sequence goes on from NC_015580.1 coordinate 1,466,781, forward strand.
GCGTCTGCTCGCGCTCGTCGTTCGAATTGCCGAGGCCATGGCCGCGGTGACGGCCCACGGCGTCGATTTCGTCGATGAAGACGATGCACGGTGCGTTCTTCTTCGCCTGCTCGAACATGTCGCGTACGCGGCTGGCGCCCACGCCCACGAACATTTCGACGAAGTCCGAACCGGAGATGGTGAAGAAGGGAACGCCCGCTTCACCCGCGATGGCGCGGGCGAGCAGCGTCTTGCCGGTACCGGGCGAGCCGACCAGCAGCGCGCCCTTGGGGATCTGGCCGCCGAGCTTGGAGAAGCGCGAGGGATCGCGCAGGAACTCGACGATTTCCTCCAGTTCCTCGCGCGCTTCGTCGATGCCCGCGACGTCTGCAAAGGTAACGCGGCCCGACCGTTCGGTGAGCAGCTTCGCCTTCGACTTGCCGAAGCCCATCGCACCCGAGCCACCGCCTTTCTGGACCTGGCGCAGCGCGAAGAACGCAATGCCGACGATCAACAGGAAGGGCAAGGTCTGGGCCAGGATGTAGACCAGCAGGTTGCCTTCCTCGGGCGCCTTGCCGGCATACTTGACGTCATTGGCCTGGAGCAGCTGCGTCAGGGTGGTGTCGCCAGGAACTGGCACGGTGGAGAATGTGTCGCCGTTCTTCATCTGGCCATCGATGCGTTCCTCGCCGATCTCGACCGCCATCACGCTGCCTTCGGCAACCTTGGCGCGGAAATCGGAATAGGGAATCATCGGGCCAGCGTCGCTGCGCGAACTGAACATGGAAACCACCATGAGCAGTGCAAGGAAGATGCCACCCCAGACGAGGAGGCTCTTGACCCAGGGATTGCCGTTGGGCTGGTCGTCGTTCATTGTCGGATAAACCGTCCTTTCGTCCGCCAATGTAAGCGCGCATGGCTGAATCGCAAGTTAGCGAAGCTGTATAGACTGATCGAATCGACAGGTCGTTGCAGGCAGTTGGCCTGCCTCGTGTCAAAGAGGGCCATTCTCCGGCGCTCGCATCTGCGATGCAGGTAGAACCATCGTCATCCGCGCGCCATCGAAATGGGGCGCAGAACCGTGGTTTTCCAGGATCATCCGGCCCTCGAGCTGCTGGCTGAGCAGCCGCGAGATGCGCAGGCCCACGCTGTCCGCCTTTTCGAGGTCGAACCCGTCGGGCAGACCGGCGCCATTGTCCTCGACAGAGAGGAGGATGTCGTCGTCCCGCTGGAGGACCTTCACGAGAATCGTTCCGCTCTCGCGCTCGCAAAGCCCATGCTCCAGCGCATTGGCCACCGCTTCCGAGAGAATCAGGGCAAGCGGAACGGCAGTTCCAGGCCTGAGTACGATACCGGAGTCCGCTTCGATGTTGCACGCGATCCCGGGCCTGCCGTTCGAGGCCATCAACTGGCCCATGACTTCGCGGATGAAGCTGTCGAGCGGCATGAGATCGCCATCGGGGCGGTAGAGCTGGCGCTGGATTCGCCCGATCACCTGCAGGCGCGAGACGGCGTCGGACAGGGCGTTGCGTGCGCTCGGTTCGTTCAGTCCGCGCAGCTGGAGGGACAGGACCGCCGCGATCATCTGCAGGTTGTTACCGACCCGGTGCTGCATTTCCTGAAACAGCAGTTCGCTGCGATCGGCAAGCCGCCCACGCTCTTCTGCCAGCTCACGCACGTTCTCCCGTGCATCGAGCAGCCTGCGGTTCGCGGCCTGCATCAGGTGGACGAGGCCGATGTCGACTGCGACCACACCGCCATAGAACAGCAGCGCGGTCACGGTTCCGCTGTCGCCGTGGAAGGAGAGACGCGGAGGGATGAAGAAATACCACGCGAACAGGCCGCAGAGCACGGCCGCGACGATGCCCGGGCGCGGGCCGAACAGGAACGAGGTGATGATGACAGCCGGGAAGAACGTCAGATAAGGGTAGCCCGGAGGGAAAGCGCCATCGAGTTCCCAGCGCAGCAGCAGGGCCAGCAGGCACAGCGCAAGCGTCACGCCATATTGCACCGGCGGCATGCCGCTCAGCAGCGGCAGGCGTTCGGTGAATCGGCTGATCTTGCTCAAGTCAGTCCCCATGGGGTTGGCAGGGAACGGTCCTGCCGATCCGGGCTGCTTATCTCTCTTGCGGTCATTGCCAGGGCGATTCGCATTGAGGTCCCTTGCATCGAATCGTCCAGCTTCAAGGCGATAGACGCTTGAACGCAGATCAAGTTCCAGAAAGGCATGTTCGTAGCCCGACGCTGGCAGGAGGGCAAACCGGCGCTTCCTGTTCGATTTCATGGATTTAACTGAGGGGGCTGAGACGGGCTCGCAGCGCAAAAGGTTTGAAGGTAAGGCGCCCGGGGGCGACAGGGACAGGTGCTTTCGGGCAGCTTGAAGGCTATCGCTCCGGTCTTCAATTCGTCCCGCCCCGGTAAAGGAGCAGTTGAGTCATGATGTCGTCCAGCCGGGTCCATCCCGTCTATGCACAGATGGAAAGGACCGTGTTCGACCGGATGTCGGCGCTCGCGCGCGAAACCGGGGCGATCAACCTGGGGCAGGGCTTCCCGGATGGTCCCGGTCCCGCACCGGTGATCGAGGCGGCGGTGCGCGCCTTGCGCGAGAAGTCGAACCAGTATCCTCCCGGCGCGGGCTTGCCTGAACTGCGCGAGGCGGTTTGCGGCTATTACGCGCGGCGTCAGGGGCTTGAGGTCGATCCTCAGGATGTGACCGTAACTTCCGGAGCGACAGAGGCAATTGCCGCATCGCTGCTGGCGCTCGTCCAGCCCGGAGACGAGGTCGTGCTGTTCCAGCCGGCCTACGATGCCTATGCGCCGATGGTCCTCAGAGCCGGGGGCGTGCCCGTTTCGGTGCCTCTGGTGCCGCCTCATTTCCGTTACGAGATTTCGGCAATAGAGGCGGTGCTGACCGAGCGGACACGGCTGCTGATACTCAACGATCCGCTCAATCCGGCAGGGACCGTGGCGAGCGAGGAGGCAATGGGGGCGATTGCGCGCCTTTGCATCGAACGCGATCTCATCGCGATCTGCGACGAAGTCTGGGAGGAGGTGCGCTTCGACGCGAAGCGCCATCGTTCCCTGAGGCAGTTCGACGGCATGGCCGAGCGCTGCGTGAAGATCGGCTCGGCGGGCAAGATCTTCGGCGTGACGGGATGGAAGATCGGCTGGATGATCGGCAGGGGCGATGTCGGCCTTGGGCTGGCCAGGGCCCACCAGTTCCTGACTTATGCCAGCGCACCGCCGCTGCAATGGGCCGTGGCCGAAGGTCTTACCCTGCCCGACGCGATGCTGGACGATCAGCGCGCTGCATGGGCCGCTTCGCGCGCAAGGCTCATGGCAGGACTGGACCGGGCGGGATTCGCCGTTCTGCCCAACCAGGCGACCTGGTTCCTTTGCGTCGATCTGGCGGCTTCCGGACTGCCCATTCGCGACCGCGATTTCGCCGAGCGCGCGATCCGCGAGGCCGGCGTCGCCACGATCCCGGTTTCCGCGCTCTACGAAGGCGAGGGCAGGCCCGAGCACATCGTGCGCTTCTGCTTTACCAAGCCTGACGCGATTCTCGACGAGGCCGTAGCGCGGCTGGCGGCGTTCCGGCTCAACCTGACCTGACGGACTGTCGCGTCAGAGCGGCCAGATCAGCGGAATCATGATCAGCGTGGTGACCGTGACCAGCGCCGTCAGCGGGAAGCCGTATTTGTAGAAGTCGGAGAAGCGATAGCCGCCGGCGCCATAGACAAGGGTGTTGGTCTGGTAGCCGATAGGGGTGAGGAAGCTGGCCGACGCGGCGAACATCACCGCGACCGCGAAGGGGCGCGGATCGACGCCCAGCGCCTGGGCAAGATGGATCCCGATGGGCGTGACCACCACGGCTACCGCGTTGTTGGTGACCAGTTCGGTCAGGACCAGGCTGAGCAGGTAGATCGCCGCGAGCGCCACCATCGGGCCCATCGTTCCGAGCCAGGGGGTGGCCAGATGCACGACCGATTCGACCAGTCCGGTCTTTTCCAGCGCAGTGCCGATCGAAAGCATGGCGATGATCAGGGCAATGATGCGCCAGTCGACGGACTTGAACGCCTCATCGGGTTCGACGCACTGACAGCCCAGCACGACTGCGACGCCCAGCACCGCAAGACCTGCCAGGGGCATGAGATTGAACGAGGCGGCTACGACGATGCCGAGCATCGTAGCGACCGCGATCCAGGCCTTGTTGCGCCGGAAGCCGCGGATCGTCGGCTCGGCGATGTTGACCAGCTGCTGGTCCTCGACGAGCCTGCGCAGGTCCTCCTGTGCGCCTTCGAGCAGCAGGGTGTCGCCTACCTGCAGCGGCACGTCCTCGTAGCGCTTCTGCAGATTGGTGCCCTTGCGGTGCAGCGCGATGGGATAGACGCCGTAGCGGCGGCGCAGGCGCAAGTCGGCCAGGGTATGGCCGATGATGCCCGCGCCCGGCGCAAGCAGCGTCTCGACCATGACCGAATTGCGCGAAGACAGCTGCACGACGTGCGGGTCGGCCGATGAATCGGTCAGAGCGTGGTCGCCGCGTTCCTTGATGGTCATCAGATCTGCGGCCGAAGTGCGCACGACAAGGATGTCGCCTTCTTCCAGCAGGCAGTGATCGAAGTCGCGGCGAAGCGAGACGTCTTCGCGCAGGACGTCGACCAGCCGGCGCTCGGAACGCGAAAGAAGATCGATCTCTCGCGGGTTCTGTCCGATGTAGGGGGATCCCGCCTCGACGAAGATCGAGACGATGAAGCGCTTGTTCTCCCCTTGGGTGGTGAGCCCGGCAACGGTCTGGCGGTCGGGCAGGAGGCGGTGGCTGATTGCCAGCCAGATGACGCCGGCAATAGCCACGACCGCGCCGACCGGAGCGATCTCGAAGATCGAGAAGGGCGCAAGGCCCGCCTTGCGGGCGACGCCGTCCACCAGAATGTTGGTCGAGGTGCCCAGCAGCGTCACGGTGCCGCCAAGGACCGCCGCGAAGGAAATCGGCATCAGGATCTTCGATGGTGTGATCCGCAGTTCCTTGGCCAGCGCCATGCCGACCGGGATCATCATCATCACCAGCGGGGTATTGTTGGTGAACGCCGAAAGCGTCGCGATCGTCGCGAGGAAAACCGCGATGGCCAGTGTCGGCCGCCGCTTGCCCAGCCCGGTGATCTTGCTGGCCATCAGGTCCAGCGCGCCGGTGCGCACCATGGCGGACGAGACGATGAACATGCAGGCGATGGTCAGCGGCGCTGGATTGCCCATCGAATCGAGCAGGTCGTCGGTCGAGAGAACGCCCAGCAGGAGCAGGACGGAGACCAGCACGAGAGCGACGACTTCGGGCGCGGCCACCTCGAATGCGAAGGCCAGGAACAGCAGCAGCAGGAGCACGGCCATCACGGCCGGCGAACCCGCATCGATTCCGAAGATCATCGTTATCCCTGTTCTACACGCCGCACCCGGGAATGCATTCCCCGGGGCGAGGAGTTACCGGCAAACCGCCGATGCGCAAGAAAAGAAAAGTTTTCACAGGTGATGCGCAATTGCTGGTCCACGCGCGGGGCGGGGTCAATCGAGGGGCCAGCGGAAGGCGAGGGATCTGTCCCCGGTAACCTCGCCGGTGGCGGAAAAGCTGCGTTCGTGGATCAGGCCATGCCCGCTTCGCGCAATAGTCACCACGGTGCTGCAGCGGGTGCCATAAGTTTCGTTTCGGATGAAAATCGGTGCAAATTGCGGCTCGGGCCCGTTCTCGATCGGTGCCGTTTCGGCGGGCGGCGTATCCGACCGCAGGCTGGAGAGCAGCGGTGCGATCTCCGCAGCGGATTGCTTCAGCCACGCCGCGAGGGCTTGTTGCAACTGGACTGTCTTGGGCCATGGAACGTCGAAGCCGCCGTTCGACAAGCCGTGAATCCCGCGCGTCAGGCGGCGGCTTTCCAGACGTGGGTAATTGGTGTGGAACCGAGCTTCGCCGTGGTCGGCCTCGACCAGATTGAAGGCATTCATCTGCCCCAGGCCCTCCGGATCCCGGCCTTCGAGCAGGTCGGTGACGAGTTTCCCCCGGCTCGGCCTGCCGGGACGGGAACCTTCCGGCACGCGGAAGTTGGTGAGCAGCGCAAAGCGGCCCGCTTCGCTTAGGCCGAGCCAGGTCCCGCCCCCCAGCAGGTCCTTGCCGGCAATGACCCCGCTGCCATTGTTCCAGCGCGCGAGCGGAGCGGCCGGACGGGCGTGAAATTCGTCCCGGTTGCCAATGGCGACAAGGAGCCAGTCGGGGTGAGCGTCCCAGGCGATGGCGGCGACGCACATCTCAGATCAGGCCTTTGGCGCGCAGGCTGACGTGGCCCTCGCGGCCGATGACGACATGATCGTGGACCGTGACGCCGAGCAGCCTGCCGGCCTCGGCGATGCGGTTGGTCACATCGATGTCGGCGCGGCTGGGCTCGGGTGAGCCGGACGGGTGGTTGTGGACGATGATCAAGGCCGTCGCGCCCAGGTCCAGCGCTCGCCGGATCACTTCGCGCGGGTGGATCGCGGCCTCGTCGATCGAGCCTTCGCCGACGAGATCGTCGAGGATCAGCATGTTCTTCGCATTGAGGTAGAGCACCCGTACGCGTTCGAGGGTGAGGTGGGCCATGTCGATGGTCAGGTAGTCGATCAGGGCCTGCCACGATCCTATGACCGGCGCCTCGCGCACTTTCTGCCGGGCCAGCCGCGTGGCGGCGACTGTGGCGATACGCAGGGCGACGGCACTCGCCTCGCCCATGCCCGGATGCGCGGCAAGCGTGCGCGGCGCAGCCTGCAGAACCCCCGCCAGAGAGCCGAAGCGCTGGAGCAGGCTGCGCGCCAGCGGTTTCATGTCGCGGCGGGGAACGGCCTGCATCAGGAGGAGTTCAATGACCTCATGATCCGCCAGAGCCTCGTCCCCGCCCTCGATCAGCCGCTTGCGAAGGCGCGCGCGATGACCGGCCGGATCGTTGCCGCCCGCCTTGCGGCTTTCGCGCGGGGCTTCGCCATGCGCCATTCCTTCGCCGGAATCGGTGCCGCGTTCATCGAAGAGTGGGGCTTGGTCTGGCATATCCTGCACAAACAATTGCCTTTCCGGCACGGCCAGCGCAAGTGATGGAGCGGATGGCGCAAGACGAAGACCAGCCTGTCGAAGGAATCGAGACACCTGAACCGCTAGCGGGAGAAGCCCGGCGGCGACGTCGCTGGCGCGCGCCGCTGGCAGGCGTTCTGGCGCTTGCCGCGGTGGCCGGCGGTACCGTCTGGCTCCTGCGTGAGGACATTGCCGACAACTTCATTGCGAGCCAACTCGATTCGCTGGGCCTGCCCGCACGCTACGAGGTCGTCAGCATCGGTCCCTCGGAACAGGTGATCCGCAACCTGTCGATCGGCGATCCGGACAGGCCGGATCTCACCATCGAGGAAATTCGCGTCCGGACGCGCCTGAACTGGGGCATTCCCGGGATCGGCCGGATCACAATCGTCAAGCCGCGCCTTTACGGCACGATGCATGGCAATCGTCCCAGCTTCGGCGCGCTCGACAAGATGCTGTTCACGGGAGGCAAGGAGCCTTTCGCGATGCCGGACTACGATCTGAAGATCGTCGACGGACGCGGCCTGGTCGAGAGCGAGCATGGCCGGATCGGGGTTCGGATCGCAGGGCAAGGGCCTTTGCGCGGTGGGTTCGCAGGCGAACTGGCAGCAGTGGCGCCCGGCCTGACCATGGCTGGCTGCGAGACCGGCAAGGCCAGTCTTTACGGCAAGATTTCGATAGCCTCGCAAAGGCCGCGCTTCGCCGGGCCCTTGCGGCTCGCGAGCCTCGATTGCGCGGATCAGGATCTGGCGCTCGCCAACTCCGCAGCGAAGATCGACTTCACTTTCGACAAGGCGCTCGACGGCGGTGAAGGCAGCATCGGCCTGACGGCCGGGAAGGGCCACTACGCCAGCAACCGCTTCGACGGGGCTTCGGGCAAGGCACAGGTCAGCTATCGCAAGCAGACGCTCAACGCCCGCTACGATCTTACCGCGCGCGGTCTTGCGACGCCGCAGGCGCGGATGGCCAGCCTGGGGATAGACGGCCGGGTGCGTTCGAATGCCGGCCTTGCGCGGATCGATGTCGAAAGCGAACTTTCGGGCAAGGGGCTGGCGCTGGGCGCACAGCTCGACCGGACCCTTGCCGATGCCGCGCGTTCGGGCGAAGGCACTTTTCTGGGGCCGGTGGCAAGCCAGGTCCGCAAGGCGCTCCAGCGCGAGACGCGGGGGAGCACTCTCGAAGCGAGCCTGATCCTGCGGCACTCGCGTGAGGGTATCAGCCTCGTCGTCCCGCGCGGCTCCGTGCGGGGCGGCAGCGGCAAGGCCTTGCTGACGCTTTCGCGCGTGCAGGCCATGTTCTCCGGAAGTGCGCCGCGCCTGACCGGCAATTTCGCGACTGGCGGGCAAGGCCTGCCGAGGATCGCCGGGCGCATGGAATCCAGCGACAATGGCGGGCTTTCGATGCATGTCGAGATGCCCGAATACCGCGCGGGCGACACGCGCCTTGCCCTGCCCGCGCTCGATCTGGTGCAGGCGCCGGGCGGCAGTCTCGGCTTTACCGGCAGCGCCCGATTGACCGGCGCCTTGCCGGGCGGGAGCGCCGAAAACCTGATCCTGCCGGTCCATGGCGATTGGGCGGCGAACGGGGATCTGAGCGTCTGGCCGCGGTGCACGACGATCGGTTTCGACCGTCTCGCCTTTGCCAACCTGACGATCGACAAGCGGAGCCTGCAAGTCTGCCCTGCCGCGGGAGGCCCGATCTTGCGTAGCCGGTCCGGCCGATTCGAGCTGGCTGCCGGCGTTCCTTCACTCGATCTCGCCGGACACCTCGGCGAAACCCCGATCCGCCTCTCCAGCGGAGCCATCGGCTACGCCCAGAAGGGATCGAATCCCGGCGCCGTCTCGGCCGAAGCACTCGATGTCGAACTGGGGGCTGCTGACAGCGCTTCCCGGTTCAGGGTGACCCACCTCGATGCGCTCGTGGGCAAGGATATCGGCGGGAAGTTCGATGAGGCGGACGTCGCGCTCTATGCCGTGCCGCTCGACCTTCATCAGACGGCCGGGGACTGGCGCTACGCCGATGGTGTCCTGACCATCGACAAGGCGAGCTTCACGCTGGTCGACCGCGAGAAGGTGGCGCGTTTCGAGCCGGTTGTCGCCCGCGATGCCACCTTGCGTCTTGCCGACAATGTGATCACTGCCCAAGCGGTGATGCGCGAGCCGCGCTCGGATCGCGAGGTTGTGCGAGCCGACATTGTTCACAATCTCATGGATGCCAGCGGTCACGCGGACCTGACGGTCAGGGGGATCACTTTCGACAAATCGCTGCAGGCGGACACACTGTCCCATCTCGCGCTGGGTGTGGTCTCTAATCTCGAAGGATCGGTGCAAGGTACCGGTCGCATCGACTGGAACGAGGCGGGCGTGAGCAGCCGCGGTCGCTTTGCAACCGATGGCGTGGACTTCGCCGCCGCCTTCGGCCCGGTGAAGGGGCTTTCCGGCGAAGTGCGCTTCACCGACCTGCTCGGCCTTGTTACGGCACCTGACCAGAAGCTCAGGATCGCCTCGATCAACCCGGGCATAGAGGTGAACGACGGCGTCCTCTCCTTCGAGATGAAGCCCGACTATCTGCTGGTGGTGAACGGTGCGCACTGGCCGTTTATGGACGGCACGCTGACGCTGGAACCTGCACGCATGCGCATCGGCGTTGCCGAGACGCGCAACTACACACTCAAGGTGACCGGGCTAGACGCGGCGACTTTCGTCCAGCACCTCGATCTCTCGAACATCAATGCATCCGGCGTGTTCGACGGCGAACTGCCGCTGGTCTTCGACGAGGACGGCGGACGGATCGAGAACGGCTACCTCAAGTCGCGCGAGCCGGGCGGCAATGTCTCCTACATCGGCGCGCTGACTTACAAGGACCTCTCGGCGATGGGCAACTTCGCCTTCAATGCCCTCAGGTCGGTCGACTACAAGAGCATGGAGATCGGCCTCGGCGGATCCCTGTCCGGCGAGATCGTGACCCGTATCAGCTTCGACGGATTGAGCCAGGGGGCAGGGGCCAAGAGCAACTTCCTGACCAGGCAGGTTGCCAAGCTGCCGATTCGCTTCATTCTCAACATCAAGGCGCCGTTCTTCAGCTTGTTCGGCTCGATGCGCTCGCTTTACGATCCGACTTATCTCACCGATCCGCGAACGCTCGGTCTGATCGACCGGGACGGGAAAGTGAGGCCGCGGCCTCCATCCATCGCCATTCAGCCTCCAGTCAGCGAGAATAATCCATGAAATCCTGCGAATTGACCGGAAGCGTTCCAGCTGCAACATACCCCGCCATGTTCGGCCGAGGGAAGTTGACGATGCAGCAGGGAAGGCCCCGGTCCGGCTGGCGCGCCGCATGCGCCGCGATGGTGGTGTTGGGCACGGTCCCGGCGCTTGGGGGGTGCATCAATGTTTCCGCGCCCGACAAGCCGATCGTGATCGAGCTGAACATCAACATCAGGCAGGAAGTGATCTACAAGTTGGCGGCGGATGCAGCCAATACGATCGACGAGAACCCGGAGATTTTCTGATGGCAAGTCTGTTCCGCAAGTCTGTCGCCGCAATCGGCATCGCCGGTGCCATGTTGGCGCTGGGCGCCGGTAGCGCGGCTTTCGCCCAGAATCGCGACCCGGCCTACGCCGCCGCGCGCGCTGCGGGGCAGGTGGGCGAGCAGACCGATGGTTACCTCGGCGTGGTCGGCAATGCGTCGCCGGACGTTCGCGCCATGGTCAAGGACCTCAACAACAAGCGCCGCGCCGTCTACACCGAGAAGGCCGCAGGCAAGAGCACGATCGAGGAATATGCCTTCGCGACCGCGTGCCGCCTGATTCTCGAAACCAAGCCCGGTGAAAAGTATCAGGCGCCCGATGGCTCTTGGAAGGTCCGCGACGGCGGTGCACCGGTACGCGATCCGCGCTGCCCGTAATTCTTTTCCGGGTGGCCTGTCCGGCCAGGAATTCGCGATTCGAATTGGTGAAGGGACTGCAAGGTAAACGCGCCTTGCAGTCCCTTTCGATTTGCACGATGCCCGGTGTATCGCCGATGCGCTATTGTTCCGGCATCGGCAATTGGTACTAGGCTTCTTGCGCGCTTTCCGCAGATGCGCTTCGATACTGCGTCTGCAACTGAAGAGTGCCACGCGCGGTACGGTTGACTCGGCAAATCCCCCACCCTAAGGGGGCGGCGCCCTCGGCGGGCAGCCGTTGATTGTGTCGATCGAACCGGGTTGAGTGCACGATAGAGTGCAAACACGAAGGGGGAAGGCATGAGCGACGAGCCAAACGCACGGGACCCTGTCGGTGAGGACGCCCGCATCGATTCGCTGGACGAAAGGCTCAAGGCCCTTCGCGAGCGGGAAGAGCAGCGTCACAAGCCGGTTGGAGGCGCGGAATCGGATGCGAGCTATCGCGCCGGAAACCGCGTCCTGGCCGACTTGCTGGGAGGTGTTGCCGGTGGCTTGTTCCTTGGCTGGGTGATTGATCACTTTGCCGGGACCTCGCCCTGGGGACTGTTGGTGATGTTGTTCTTCGGAATCTTCGTTGCCTTCAGAAATATTATAAGGAATTCGAACCAGCGCCCGAATTGACCCAACGGGGGGTGAACAGGGCGCTGTCGTTCATTGGCGACAGGGAAATTCGCGTGGCAGCCGAAGCGAAGGTCGATCCGATGCATCAGTTCAGCATCCAGCCGTTGTTCGGCTCGGATGGCTGGAATATCGCGGGTTACAACATCGCCTTTACGAACAGTGCGTTGTGGATGGCTATCGCCACCGTCGCCCTGCTGGTCTTCGTTGCGGGTGGCGCCAAGCGCCAGCTCGTGCCGGGTCGCTGGCAGATGGCGGTCGAGACCTTCACCGGTTTCGTCGATGGAATGCTGGCCGCCAACGTCGGCCCCAACGGCAAGAAGTACGTTCCGTACATCTTCTCGCTGTTCATGTTCATTCTCTTCGCGAACTTCCTTGGCCTGCTGCCGCTCGGTGTGATCGGCCTGCATCCCTTCACGTTCACCAGCCACTTCTCGGCCACCGGCGTGCTCTCGATCCTGTCGTTCTCGATCGTGCTCATCGTCGGCTTCGTGAAGCACAAGCTGCACTTCTTCTCGCTCTTCGTGCCGCACGGCACGCCCGTGGTGATGGTTGTTCCGATCTTCTTCGTCGAACTCATCTCGTTCCTGGTGCGTCCGTTCAGCCTTGGTCTGCGACTTTTCGTCGCCATGATGGCCGGCCACGTCCTGCTCGAAGTGCTTTCGAGCTTCGTGATCAGCTCGGGCAACGCCAACATCGGCCTGTTCGCCATTGCCGGTCTGCCCAGCTTCGTGCTGATGGTCGGCATCTGCGCGCTGGAACTGCTCGTGGCCGGCATCCAGGCCTACGTGTTCGCTCTTCTCACCTGCGTCTATCTGAACGACGCAGAGAACCTTCACTGATTTTATCCTTCAAGTTTACCAAAGGGAGTTTTTGAAATGGACGCAGAAGCTGCAAAGCTGCTTGGTGCTGGTCTCGCCGCTATCGGTTGCGGTCTCGCTTCGATCGGCGTGGGTAGCGTTTTCGCCAAGTTCCTCGAAGGCGCGCTGCGCAACCCGGGTGCTGCCGACGCGCAGCAGGGCCGTCTCTTCATCGGCTTCGCCGGTGCCGAGCTTCTCGGTCTGCTTTCGTTCGTTGTTGCCGCGCTGCTGATCTTCGCCTGATCGCGCGCAAACCCCGCACCGGCCGCCAACGCCCTTTGGTGAAGCGGCCGGCTCGCGGAGGCAAGTTTTTTACCGGCCACCTCGAGACAGGGCTGACCAATGCCTCAGATCGAACAGCTAGCCGCGACCTATTCCAGCCAGATCTTCTGGCTGCTGGTCTTCTTCGGTTTCACCTTCTTCGTCGTCGGACGGGGCATGGTGCCGAAGGTGATGGATACGGTTGCGCAGCGCGACAAACAGATTTCCGACGACCTCATCGCTGCAGAGCGCGCGCGCAAGCAGGCCAATGAGGAAGAGGAAGCATGGCGCGTGCGTGAGAACACCAATCGCGCCGAGGCTCAGGCCCTGATCGCCGAGGCCCGCACCAAGGCCGCTGCCGCTACCGAGCAGCGTCTTGCCGCCGCCCAGTCCGTGATCGACACGAAGCTGGCCGAAGCCGAAGCCCGTATCGCGGAGGCCCGCAAGTCGGCTGCCGCCGAGATCGAGGACGTCGCTGCCGACGCCACCCGCGATATCGTCAGCCGCATCGCCGGCCTGTCTCTCGACGATGCCGCGGTTCGTGCGACCGTGAAGGAGAACCTGGTCCATGGCTGAGAACGTCTCCCCCGCGGTCGAGCAGGGCCTTGCCCACGAGGCCGCTGAAGTCACCGGAGCCCAGGACACCCACGCCGCCGTGGAGCACCATGCCGAACCTCTGCTGCTGGGCGTTGCCCCGCCGGTAGCGGTCGTCAGCTCGGCAATGATCGTGCTGATCCTGATCGCCCTGTGGAAGGGACTGCCCAGGATGATCGCCGGCGGCCTCGATTCCAGGATTGCCGACATCAAGGCGCAGCTCGAAGAGGCCAAGGTCCTTCGCGCAGAGGCGGAAGCCCTGCGCAAGGAATATGCTGACAAGATCGCCAACGCCGAAAAGGACGCGGCGGCGATGATCGATCATGCCCGTCACGAAGCCGAGGCGATCGTCGCCAAGGCTGAGAAGGACTCCGCCGATGTGATCGTGCGCCGCGAGAAGATGGCGCAGGACAAGATCGGTGCTGCCGAGCGTGCTGCCGTGACCGACCTGCAGAACCAGGCCGCTGCCGCTGCTGCCGCTTCGGCCCGAATACTGATCAAGGCGAACCATTCGGCCACTGCCGACAAGGCATTCGTGGATCAGGCCATCGGCTCTATCTGAGCCCGGCTCCACGATCTAAAAACAAGAAAGCCCCTGCCTTCGCGGGGGCTTTTTTGTTGTCCGTACCCGGGTCGTTTCGCCGCGGGATCGGCGCCCCACTCACGTTATCCCCGGACTGGTTGGGGCTTCTGTTTTCTTGCTGCTTCTTCCAGAACGGGCAGGCTTCCGGATCAAGATCGGGGTGACGACAGGCAACGGGATACGCGCACCAGCCTAGTGGATCACCACGGCGCTGATGCGGTGGTAGAATGGCCTGTGCGGTGTACGGCCATGGCTGATGTTGTCGAACAGGCCCACGCCGACGCTGGGCAGGAGCGACTGGATCAGGCGGACTTCCTCCACCTGCCGCACATCGATTCGAACGTGGAGCTGCCCGTCGAAGTCGAAGCTGACATCGGCATTGGGCGGACAGACTTCGCGAAGCATTACCAGCAGCTTGCCAAGCTCGGCGGTCACGTCGAACGACGTAGCGGGCTCGGGGAGCCGCTCTCCTTCATCGGTCAACACGCGTAAAGATCGTGCCATTTACGCCTCCCTGTTTCTTGTTTCCCGATTGGATCAAACAAGCGAAAGCAAGGAAAGCGACAAGATGGCGTAGTCTCAAATTGGTATTCAGGCCGCGCGAAGCGTTAATCGCTGCCGCAAGCGGCCCGGCGCGCTGACATGCCCCTGGCCTTGCCAGAGGCGCGCCGAACCCGAAGGGGCGGCATCACCCCCTGAAATCATCCTTGGCGCGCCTGAGGGCCGCAAAGGTGGCCACGGCATCGCCGCCGCCCCAACGGGCCTGCACCCGGGGATTGTCGGCGCGCAGGAAGGGATTGGTCGCCAGCTCGCGTTCCAGCTTCATCGGCACAGTGGGCTGATCGTGGGCGCGGTGTTTCAGGATCTCTTCGACATAGCCGGCAAGCTCTGCGTTGTCGGGATCGGCATGGACCGCGAACTTTGCGTTGGCGGCAGTGTACTCATGTGCGCAGTAGAGCATGGTTTCCGCCGGCAGGGCCTTTACCCGCTTGAGGCTGGTCCAGAACTGCTCCGGGGTCCCTTCGAACATGCGGCCGCATCCCAGGGCGAACACCGAATCGCCGACGAAGGCCATCCGGGCACCGGGCAGATGATATGCGACGTGGCCTAGCGTGTGGCCTCCGACGTCGATGACGCAGGCCTTGCGGTCCCCGATCCTGATGACATCGCCCTGGCCGACCATGCGGTCGATCCCCGTGATCTTGTCGGCTTCCGCCTTGGGGCCAGTGACCGAGCAATTGGTGACGCGCTTGATCGTCTCGTTGCCGCCGGCGTGGTCGGGGTGCCAGTGGGTGTTCCAGATCTGCGTGATCTGCCAGCCCTTCTTGCCGGCCTGGCGCAGGTACTCGTCGGCATCGGGCGTGTCGATGCAGACGGTTTCCTCGCTATCGTGATCGTGCAGCAGGAAGCCGTAGTTGTCGGACAGGCAGGGAAACTGGTGGACTTCGAGCATCGGGATCTCTCCTGCGGATCAATGTAGCGACGATGTCCGTAATCTGAAGCCCTGCACAAAGCAAAGGCCCGCCCGGATCGCTCCGGACGGGCCCTTGGTGATGTGGTTACGGTGTCCCGGACGGGACGCCCGAGAATCAACGATTCTTGAGCGCTTCGCCAAGGATGTCGCCGAGCGACGCACCCGAGTCCGACGAACCGTACTGCTCGACCGCTTCCTTCTCTTCGGCCAGCTGACGGGCCTTGATCGAGAAGTTCGGCTTCTTCGAGCGGTCGAAACCGGTGACCATGGCATCGACCTTCTGGCCGACCTGGAAACGGTCCGGACGCTGTTCGTCGCGGTCGCGGCCGAGGTCCGAACGCTTGATGAAGCCGGTGGCGCCATCTTCGCCGGCCTGGACTTCCAGGCCGCCGTCGCGGACTTCGAGAACGGTGACGGTGCAGGTTTCACCGCGGCGCAGGGTGCTGCCAGCAGCGGCGATGCCGGCGGCCGGAGCACCGCGCTCAAGCTGCTTCATGCCGAGGCTGATGCGTTCCTTCTCGACGTCGACGTCGAGAACCACGGCCGAGACCTGCTCGCCCTTGCGGTGCAGGGCCAGGGCGTCCTCGCCCGAGATGCCCCATGCGATGTCCGACATGTGGACCATGCCGTCGACGTCGCCGTCCAGGCCGATGAACAGGCCGAATTCGGTGGCGTTCTTGACTTCGCCCTCGACCTGCGAGCCGACCGGGTGCTTCTCGGCGAAGGCTTCCCAGGGGTTCTGCTGAGCCTGCTTGAGGCCGAGCGAGATGCGGCGCTTGTCGGAGTCGACCTCGAGCACCATGACTTCGACTTCCTGCGAGGTCGAAACGATCTTGCCCGGGTGGACGTTCTTCTTGGTCCAGGACATTTCGGACACGTGGACGAGGCCCTCGATGCCCGGCTCCAGTTCCACGAAGGCGCCGTATTCGGTGATGTTGGTGACGGTGCCGCTCAGCTTCACGCCGACCGGGTACTTGGCGGCTGCGCCTTCCCACGGATCGCTCTCGAGCTGCTTCATGCCCAGCGAGATGCGCTGCGTTTCGCTGTTGATGCGGATGATCTGGACGGTGACGGTGTCGCCGATGTTGATCACTTCGCTCGGGTGGTTGACGCGCTTGTAGCTCATGTCGGTGACATGGAGCAGGCCGTCGATGCCGCCCAGGTCAACGAACGCACCGTAGTCGGTGATGTTCTTGACGACGCCGTCGATGACCTGGCCTTCGCTCAGCTTGTCGATCAGCTCGCTGCGCTGTTCGGCGCGGGTTTCTTCGAGGACGGCGCGGCGCGACACGACGATGTTGCCACGGCGACGGTCCATCTTGAGGATCTGGAAGGGCTGCGGCACATCCATGAGCGGGGTGACGTCGCGCACGGGGCGGATGTCGACCTGCGAGCCGGGGAGGAACGCAACGGCGCCGTCGAGGTCGACGGTGAAGCCGCCCTTGACGCGGCCGAAGATCACGCCTTCGACGCGCTTGCCTTCGCCGAATTCGTTTTCGAGCTTGTCCCATGCGGCTTCGCGGCGGGCGCGGTCGCGCGACAGCATCGCTTCGCCTTCGGCGTTCTCGACGCGGTCGACATAGACTTCGACTTCGTCGCCGACCTTCAGGCCGTGCTCGGCTTCACCGCGCGCGAATTCGCGCAGCGGCACGCGGCCTTCGCTCTTGAGACCGACGTCGATGACGGCCTTGTCGTTTTCGATGGCGGTGATGGTACCCTTGACGACGCGGCCTTCGAAGCCGTCATCGGCGACGCCGCCGAGCTGGTCGTCAAGCATTTTCGCGAAATCGTCGCGAGTCGGATTGGCAGAAGTAGCCATTATCAGGTCTTTCCTGTTCAACGATTTTTCCGGCCAGGCGGTTGAATCCGCCGGTCTTTTCTCCGCTCATCGCCCCATGCGATGACCGGGCCAAAGGGCCGAACTGCCGCGGCGGCCGAATGCCGGTCACGGCGTCCTCAAGGCCGCAGGGACCCATCGGACCGGCGGCCACTACGCCCCGGGGGGGCAAAATGCAAGGGAAATGGGGCCTTGCGCGGCCTTCAGGCGTGGGCGCGATCCATGGCCGCATCGACGGCGGCGATGGCCGCGGCGATGGCCTCTTCGCGGCGCAGGCTGGAGGTGTCGATCAGCACTGCGTCATTCGCCGCTACGAGCGGCGAATCCGCGCGATTGCGGTCGCGCTCGTCGCGCGCGGCAAGGTCGGTGGCAATGGCCTCCAGCGAGACCTCGCGTCCCTGGTCCTGCATTTCGAGGAAGCGGCGCTGGGCGCGGGCTTCGACCGAGGCGTCGATGAACAGCTTGGCGTCCGCCTCGGGAGCGATGACGGTGCCGATGTCGCGGCCGTCGAGCACGGCGCCGCCCTGCTGCAGGGCGAATGCGCGCTGGCGTTCGTAGAGCGCGCTGCGCACCGGCGGGTGGATCGAAACGCGGCTTGCAAGGCCCCCGGTCGCTTCGGAGCGCAGTTCGGGATCGTCGAGCAGGCTGTCGGGGAAGGCGCAGGCGGCAAGTGCGGCTTCGGCATCGTCGGGGTCGCCGCCGTTCAGCATGACCTGGCGGCCCACCGCACGGTAGAGCAGGCCGGTATCGAGATGCGGCAGTCCGAAGTGAGCGGCGAGGGCCCTGGCAATGGTGCCCTTGCCCGAGGCGGTTGGTCCGTCGACGGCAATAATCATGGCGCTGCCTTTGGCCTTTCACGCGAGGCTAGGCAAGGTCAGCGCGCGATATCGTCCAGTTCCGGGCTGTCGCGTCCATAAAGCTCGGTCAGTTCGGCTTCGTAGTTCCAGGAGTGTCGGACAAGCCAGGCGAGCAGCGGCACAAGCACGCCGAGCGGGGCGGTGAGCGCAGCGATCAGCAGCGTTGCGGGGACAAGCAGAAGTAGCGGGGCCTGGGCGATCGCGCGCCGCATGCGCCAGACCGCGTGAGCGGCCATCGTGACAATGTCCCCGTCGCCGGGTCGCGCCAGTCGCATCGAAAGTCCCCTGCTTCTGAAGGGACCCTACGCGAGGCTGGTTACCGAATTGCTTAGTTCTGCCTTGCCCGGGTGCCGGACGTGCGATCGCGCACGGCCTTGACGAGGCCCCAGATTGCGATGGCGGCCCAGAAACCCTCGAGCACGAGCGAGGCAGGGTTCAGGTTTACCAGCAGCGAAATCGTCAGCAGGCAGGCCCCCAGCAGGTTCACGCCGTGCTGCACGAACGGGTTCGGCCTCTCGCGGCCGGTGATGTAGGCATAGGCGAAGACGATGCACGCCATCCCCGCGAAGCCGATGACGTTCGCCAGTTGCGAGGAAATGGGCAGGATCATGCGACCAGCCCGGCCAGCATCGATTCGAAAACCGGGAAGCTGGTGGCGATCGGACGGGTATCGTCGACTTCGACGCCGCCACGGCTGACAAGGCCAGCCACGGCCATCGACATGGCAATTCGGTGGTCGAGGTGCGTGGCGATCGCCGCTTCCGTGCCGGGGAGCGCTTCGCCGCCGGTGCCTTCGATCACGAGGCCGTCCTCGCGCTCCTCGATGCGCGCGCCCGCTGCCGTGAGTGCGGCGGCCATGACGGCGAGGCGGTCCGATTCCTTGACACGCAATTCGTCGAGGCCGCTCGTGGTCGTCTTGCCCTCGGCCAGCGAGGCAGCAACGAAAAGGACGGGGAACTCGTCGATCATGGCGGGCGCGATCTCCGGATCGACGTCGATGCCCTTGAGGACCGAGTGCTTGACGAGCAGGTCGGCGACCGGCTCGCCGCCCACTTCGCGCGGGTTAACCTCGGTGATGTCGCCGCCCATCTGGCGCAGGACCGAAACGAGGCCTGCTCGCGTGGGATTGAGGCCGACATTCTCGATCAGCACTTCGCTGCCGGGAACGAGGAGGGCGGCCACGATGAAGAACGCGGCAGAGGAAGGGTCTCCCGGCACGTCGATGACTTGCGGCCGAAGTTCCGCTTCGCCGGTCACGGTGATGATGCGCGTGCCGTCCGGTTCGACTTCGACCTCGAGCTGCGCGCCAAATCCCTTGAGCATGCGTTCGGAATGGTCGCGCGTGGGTACGGGTTCGATGACCGTCGTCCTGCCCGGCGTGTTCAGGCCTGCGAGCAGGACCGCGCTTTTCACCTGCGCAGAGGCGACCGGCAGGCGATACGTGATCGGCACCGCGGGCGACGTCCCCTTGAGGATCAGCGGCAGGCGCCCGCCCTCGCTCGCTTCGAAGCTGGCGCCCATCTGCGAGAGCGGCGTGATGACGCGGCCCATCGGGCGCTTCGACAGGCTGGCATCGCCGATGAAGGTGGCGGTGATCGGGTGGCTGGCGATCAGGCCCATCAGCAGGCGGGTCGAAGTGCCCGAATTGCCCATGTCCAGCGGGGCCTCGGGCTGGAGCAGGGCGCCTACGCCCACGCCGTTCACTACCCATTCGCCGCCAGATTCGCTGTCGCCGACGCGTTCGACCGAGGCGCCCATCGCCCGCATCGCTGCAGCCGTTGCCAGCACGTCTTCGCCCTCCAGCAGGCCGGTCACGCGGGTTTCACCCACGGCCAGCGCACCCAGCATGATGGAGCGGTGGCTGATCGACTTGTCGCCCGGGACGCGAATCCTGCCCTTGAGCGGGCCGGTCGGCAGGAAGCGGCGGGGGCGCATGGCGGCGGCGTCGGCGTGGCTCACGATGGAACTTCTTTCGGACTATCAGGGGCTGCAAAATCGCGCGGCTTTTGACAGCGCGGGCCGCCTATGGCAAGGCGCGCGCCCTGATGCGGCCGGCATGCTTGATTTTGCGCGCCTGTCCCACCATCAAGACACGGAATTTACGCCCGGCTCCTTCGGGCCGGAAAGATGAGGACGTTTCATGGCAAAGCCTGAGTGGGGCGCCAAGCACGGCTGCCCGAAATGCGGCACGCGCTTTTATGACCTGGGCAAGGACGACCCGGTTACCTGCATTGAGTGCGGCAACGAGTGGCATCCGGAACCGGTGCTGAAGTCGAAGCAGCCGATTCCCTATGAGGAAGTCCAGAAGAAGGAAGCCCCCGAGCAGGAGGACTCCGATCTGGCCGATGACGATCTCGACATCGATGATGACGGCGATTCGCCCGACAACGACGTCGACCTCGGCGGCGACGAAGATCTCGGCATCGGCGCAGGCGGTGACGACGACGATCGCGACGAGTAAGCGCGCTGCGTGAAGGAATTGGCGGGCGCGGACAAAAAAAATTCCGCGCTCGCAAATTTCTCTCTTGCCAACCGGGAATGCCCCCACTAGAGGGCGGCCTCCCAAGCGGAAGCCAAGGTTGACGCAAGGGAAACGGATCGAACCTCCCAGGCTCGATCTGCTGAAATGGACGGGGCCGTAGCTCAGCTGGGAGAGCGCTACAATGGCATTGTAGAGGTCAGGGGTTCGATCCCCCTCGGCTCCACCATTTCGACATATGAGTTTCGCGTGATAGCGATACGCTGGCCGACGAGGTTTCGTCCGCCGGCGTTTTTCGCGTAATTGTCACGGCACGCCGGTCAGCGAGGTTTCGCCTGCCGGCGTTTTCGGCGTTCTGGCAGGCCGATGGCTTGCCAAAAGTGGAGTTTGGCCATGTTCGACAGCCTTTCCGATCGTCTCGGCGGCGTGTTCGACAAGCTGCGCGGTCGCGGCGCGCTCAAGGAGCAGGACGTTCGCGATGCCATGCGCGAAGTGCGCATCGCGCTGCTCGAGGCCGACGTCGCCCTCCCGGTCGTTCGCCGATTCGTCGATCAGGTCACTGAAAAGGCGGTAGGCCAGTCGGTCCTGCGCTCGGTCACGCCGGGCCAGCAGGTCGTCAAGATCGTCAACGACGCCCTGGTGGAAATGCTCGGCGGCGATACGACGCCGGAGCTCGACCTCAACGCTTCTCCGCCGGTCGTCATCATGATGGTCGGCCTCCAGGGCTCGGGCAAGACCACCAGCACTGCCAAGATCGCCAAGCTGCTCAAGGAGAAGCACGGCAAGAAGGCGATGATGGCCTCGCTCGACGTCAACCGTCCGGCTGCCCAGGAACAGCTCAAGGTTCTGGGCGAGCAGGTCGGCGTTGCCACACTGCCGATCATCGCCGGACAGCAGCCCACCGAGATCGCCACCCGCGCGATGCAGTCGGCGAAGCTGCAGGCGATCGACGTCCTCCTGCTCGACACTGCCGGCCGTCTCCACGTCGACCAGCAGCTGATGGACGAGATGAAGGCGGTTGCCGCCATCTCGAACCCGCGCGAGACCTTGCTCGTCGTCGACTCGCTGACCGGCCAGGACGCTGTCAACGTCGCGCAGAGCTTCTCGGGCGAAGTGGATCTGACCGGCGTCGTGCTGACCCGCATGGACGGCGATGCCCGCGGCGGTGCCGCGCTTTCGATGCGCGCGGTTACCGGCAAGCCGATCAAGTTCGCCGGTACCGGCGAAAAGGCCGATGCGATCGAGGTGTTCCACCCGAGCCGCGTTGCCAACCGCATCCTTGGCATGGGCGATGTCGTCAGCCTCGTCGAGAAGGCCGCCGAATCGGTCAAGGTCGAGGAAGCCGAAGCGCTGGCCAAGCGCATGGAGCAGGGCAAGTTCGACATGAACGACCTGCGCACCCAGCTGCGCCAGATGCAGAACATGGGCGGTCTTGGCATGCTGGCCGGGATGATGCCGGGCATGAAGAAGGCCAAGGCGGCGATGCAGCAGTCGGGCATGGACGACAAGGTCCTGCTGCGCATGGACGCGATCATCGGTTCGATGACGCCCAAGGAGCGGGCGAATCCCGCGCTGCTCAACGCCAAGCGCAAGATCCGCGTCGCCAATGGTTCGGGTACCCAGGTCCAGGACGTCAACAAGCTGCTGAAAATGCACATGGAGATGTCCAAGGCCATGAAGCAGATCAAGAAGATGGGCGGCCTCAAGGGGCTTGCCGCGATGTTCGGCAAGGGCGGCCTCGACGGCGCCATGCCGGGTCTCGGCGGCAAGGGTCTCGGCCCCGGCGCGGGCGGGTTGCCCGGGCTCGGCGGAGCCGGTCAGCCCGATCTCAGCAAGTTTTTGAAGAAGTGATTTTTACAGAATTTGACAGAAAGGTAGAAGAATGTCCGTAGCTATCCGTCTTTCGCGCGGTGGTGCCAAGAAGCGCCCGTACTACAAGGTCGTCGTGTCCAACTCGCGCGCTCCGCGCGACGGCAAGTATCTCGAGCAGGTTGGCACCTACAACCCGCTGCTCGCCAAGGACGACGAGAACCGCGTTCGCCTGAACGAAGACCGCGTGCGCTACTGGCTTGGCGTTGGCGCCCAGCCGACCGACCGCGTTGCCCGTATGCTCGACAAGGCAGGCATCAAGGAACGCGCCGCGACCAGCAACCCGCAGAAGGGTGAGCCGGGCCAGAAGGCCAAGGATCGCGCCGAAGAGAAGGCCGAGAAGCTGCGTGAGGCCGAAGAGGCTGCCAAGGCTGCTGCAGAAGCACCCGCCGAGGAAGCACCGGCTGCCGAGGAAGCTCCCGCTGCCGAAGCGACCGAGGAACAGACCGAGGGCTGAGTCCGCATAGGACCGACCTGTGGCTGATAACGACCGCACCGTCACGCTGGCTGCCGTTTCCGGCGCCCACGGCGTGACGGGCGAAGTCCGCCTCAAGCTGTTCGGTGAAGGCGTGGCGGCGCTCAAGCGCTACCGCGCCTTCAACGATTCGACCCTTACGCTCAAGAAGCTGCGCGATGACGGAAAGGGCGGCGCCATCGCCCGCTTCGAGGAAGTGGCTGACCGCAACGCCGCCGAGAAGTTGCGCGGTACCGCACTTACCGTGCCTCGCTCGGCGATGCCTGAGCTGGAGGATGGCGAGTACTACTTTGCGGATCTCATCGGTCTGGCCGCGGTTTCCGATACGGGTGAAGCGCTGGGTACCTGTGTCGCGGTGGAGAACTTCGGAGCCGGCGACGTCGTCGAGATCGAGCGACCACCGGGCGAGGATGGCAAGCGCCGCCGCTTCATGGTGCCGATGAACGAGGCAGCCGTGCCCGAATGGGATCACGAGAAGCTGGTGATCGCCGCCGCTTTTGCGGAAGAATGAACAGGGGAAGGCCGCGCACCGTGCGCGGCCTTCTTCGTTTTTCCCGAACTGACCAACGCCCTGGCGCGCCCCAGTGCGCCGTTTCAGGCCAGGGTGCCTGCGCAACTGGCCTGCGCAGCGCTGACGGCATGACCGGCCACCGGGTAAGTCATCGCGGCAAGCCCAAGCAGAAGCACGGCGAGGCTGGTTCCGGCCGACATGCCCCCGATTAGGGCGATGCCGGTCAGGCGGGCCTTGCGGGCAAGCGCCGTTTCCTTGCAGGCTCCATAAGCCTTGCCTATTGCATCCTTGGCTTGAGGGCGGCGATGAAAGCGGCGTACCAGCCGCGACAGTGCCAGTGTGCGCTCGCCGGTGAAGCTGATGCGGCTGGTGTTCCAATCCCTGATGAAGTGATCGTCCTGCATGGTTCTGCTCCTTGCCTGGAGGGTGGTTCTGACCCGATCCTGATGCTCCCCGGAGCGCTGCCAAGCCAACAAAAGCACTGGCGAAGGGTATAAGGCTGGCTTATGATTGCGGCATGGAACCGCTTCCTCCGCTCAGTGCCGTGCGCGCCTTCGAAGCCGCGGGTCGCCTCGAGAATTTCTCGCGCGCGGCAGAGGAACTCGGGATGACGCAGGCTGCGGTCAGCTATCAGGTGCGCCAGTTGGAGGATCGTCTTGGCCGCTCTCTTTTCGTGCGCGAGAAGGGCAGGGTGCGCCTGTCCGAGGCGGGGCACCGTTTGCTCCCGGCCGTCACGGCAGCCTTTGCCGGCATGGCGGACGCCTTCGCGGCGCTGAGGGAGGAGGATCACGAGGTCCTTGCGATCAATGCCGCGATCTCGCTCGGCAGCGTCTGGTTGAGCGGGCGCATCGGCCGCTTCCAGATGCGTTTTCCGGACCTGGCGGTGCGCCTGTCGCTGGCGAACGAGACGATCGATCTGGGCAATTCGTCCTTCGACGTGGCGATCCGCGCCGGTTCCGGCGTCTGGGAGGGGCTGCGCAGCACGTTCCTGTTCCGGCAGCACTTCACGCCGATCTGCACGCGCGAATTCCTTGAGGCGAATGCGATCGCCAGGCCTGAGGATCTCCTGCGCGCGGAGCGGCTCGCGCCGAACGATGCCGGGTGGGCCGGGTGGTTCGCTGCTGCCGGGGTGGAAGCGAAGCTCGCGCCGCGCCGCGGCATCGTCATGGACAACCAGTCCCAGGAAGCGAGCATCGTCCAGGAAAGTTACGGCGTGGCTCTGATGTCCCCGCTGTTCTGGCAGGCAGAGCTGGAGAGCGGGCGGCTGATCCAGCCCTTCGAGACACTCTATATGCCGGGAAGCGCACACTGGCTGGTCCATCCGGTCAACCGCGTCGGGGTACGCAAGATCGAGCGCCTGCGCGAATGGCTGCTGGAGGAACTCGAAGCCTATCGCGGCGTCTTGCCTGACCGGATCTTCAAGCCCTTGTGACATTTTCGCGTCCGGGCCTCTTGCCCGCGCTGCCGATTTGGGCTTTGCCGCGGCCATGACATTCGCGGCCACCGTCCTCACACTTTATCCTGACATGTTTCCGGGCCCCCTCGGCATTTCGCTTGCCGGGCGCGGACTGGCCGAAGCCAAGTGGTCGATCGAGACGGTGCAGATCCGCGACTTCGCCAGGGACAAGCACCGCACGGTCGACGATACGCCTGCCGGCGGTGGCGCGGGCATGGTTCTCAAGGCCGACGTTCTGGCCGCCGCCATTGACCATGCGCGCAGCCTCAGCCCCGAGGCCCCGGTGATCGCGATGACGCCGCGCGGCCGCCCGATTTCGCAGGCCCGGGTGCGCGAGCTTGCGGCCGGTCCGGGCGTGACCATCCTGTGCGGCCGTTTCGAGGGCTTTGACGAGCGAATCTTCGAGGGACGCAACGTGGAGCAGGTGTCGGTCGGCGATATCGTCCTGTCTGGCGGAGAACCTGCGGCCCTGATGCTGCTGGACGCTTGCATTCGCCTGCTTCCCGGCGTAATGGGCGCGGCTTCCAGCGGGGCCGAGGAATCGTTTGAGGACGGTCTTCTCGAGTATCCGCACTATACCCGACCCACCGAGTGGGAAGGGCGCACGATCCCTGAAGTGCTGCGATCGGGGGATCATGCGAAGATCGCCGCCTGGCGGAAACAAAAGGCGGAGGAAGACACACGGTTACGCAGACCGGACCTTTGGGAGCGTCATAGGGGCGCTCGGGACCAGTCTGCCTCTGGCGCGCGGCACAAAGATGAGGATTTGGGTTCATGAACCTGATTCAGCAGATCGAGGCCGAGGAAATTGCCAAGGCCGGCAAGGATATCCCTGAGTTCCGTCCGGGCGACACCGTCCGCGTCGGTGTGAAGGTCGTCGAAGGTACCCGTACCCGCGTCCAGAACTTCGAAGGCGTGTGCATCGCGCGTTCGAACCGTGGCATGGGTTCGAACTTCACCGTCCGCAAGATCAGCTTCGGTGAAGGCGTGGAACGCGTTTTCCCGCTGTACTCGCCGAACATCGATTCGATCACCGTGGTTCGCCGCGGCGTCGTGCGTCGTGCCAAGCTGTACTACCTGCGTGGTCGTACCGGCAAGCGCGCCCGCATCGCCGAGCGCCGCGACGTTCGCGCCGACGCGTAAGCATCGGCACATTGCCTGTCTTGCGGCAGGCAGCTTGAGAGGCGGTTCGGTTCGGACCGCCTTTTTTGCGCGCTCCTGCAATCCTCCTGGTCTATGGCAAGGCCTCCAGATTACAGGATGTTAACACCCGAATCGGGGTTACGCCGAATGACGCGGTTGCGATCTTTCGGTTTTGACCTCGGCAGGTTTGCACAGGGGCAGCGATTCGGAATGTCTCCAGAACACCGATGCTGCGCTGCACAATCGCAATTCGACACAAGAATGGCGGAAAAACGCGATTAAGTGCGGGTTTTTCGCCTGTTTTGTCTTTGACACGGCAGAGAAAACCCGCTCAATTCCCGGGCCATTCAAGAGGCGATTCAACTATCCCATCACATCCGGTTCCACTGAAAGGTTAGGGGGTACCCATAATGAACAAGAACGATCTCATCAGCGCAGTTGCCGACACCAGCGGTCTGACCCGCAGCGATGCGACCAAGGCCGTCGAAGGCGTTTTCGACGCCATCACCGGCGCGCTGAAGAAGGGTGACGAGGTCCGCCTGGTTGGTTTCGGCACCTTCTCGGTTGCCAAGCGCAAGGCCTCGACCGGCCGCAACCCGCGCACCGGCGAGCCCATGGAAATCAAGGCTTCGGCTCAGCCGAAGTTCAAGGCTGGCAAGGGCCTCAAGGACGCCGTCAACTAATCCAGACGGCCAGCCTGTTCGCCTCACAGGTTGAAAAGATTGCGCCGCGCCGACCCCAGGGTCAGCGCGGCGTTTCTTATTGGTTCTTCGACGCCGCGATAGCGCAGTGTCCAAAGCCAGGTTCAGGCAGGGTCCGGTAGCGCACGGCGTTACCGGACCCTTTCGCGTTCAGGGCGCCAGCTTGAGCAGGGCCGTGGGGGCTGCAGGCGTTCGCGGGTTGACCTGCCAGGCCAGCGTCTGCGTGCTTCCAGCAGCGGCCTTGGGGCCTTCATCGGTGTTGTTGGCAAGTATCTGCGCATCGGTACGGATAGTGAAGGTACCATCCGCCAGCGTGGCCGGTCCGTCATCTCCTCCCGCCGCACCCTTGGCCATGCCCGACATCATGCCCGCCATCGCGCCCGGGCTGTTGGCCGGACCGAACCCGGGGGCGTCGACTCGCACTGTGCCGTCCTGGCGCAGCGATAGCTGCACGAAGGCATTGGTCATTGGCATGCCTTCGAAGGTCGGGAAGGTGAAGTCATGGTCGAGACGGGCCTCGATGGCGAAGTCGACATCGAATTTGCCCTTGCCGATATACTCGACCTTGTTCCAGCCGGCCTGCCGGCGCAGTTTCTCTGCAATCGCCTTGCCGGATTCCGGGTTGCTCGGGTCGATGCCGCCCAGCAGCATCTGCGCGGCCTGTGCGTCCTTCTGCTTGCTTTCCTCGCGCGATTTTTCCCATTCCTGCTTCTGCTGCGCGATCTCGTCGTCGGTGCACTTGCGCTCGTCGAAGCTGTCTTCTTCGTAGCAGGTCTCCGGCTCGAAGTTCTGCTTCTTCGACGCCTCCATCAGCGGCACCATCAGGATCTCGCCGGTGTAGCGAAACGCAAAGCTGCGATCCTTGCGCACGTCGAGCTGCGAGGTGAACTTGCCGGGCGCGAAGATGCACGCGGCCAGCAGCAGGGTGAGGGCCCCGGTCGCCAGCGCGGTTAGCGCTCTGCGGCCGTGTATTTTGGACATTGCAAAGTGTCGCATCTCTGTTCCCCCTGGTTTCAGAGCTGTGGCTGATTTTCTCAAGTCAGCGCGTCGCCACCGCGTAAAGCGCGATGGCAGCGGCATTGCTGACATTAAGGCTTTCCATCTCGCTGCTGATCGGCAGCTTGGCGACGGCGTCGCAGTGCTGGACGATGTTGTGGCGCATTCCGTCGCCTTCAGCGCCGAGCACGAGCGCGACAGGACCGGCGGGGAGGGCTTCGGCCAGCGTGGCCTCCGCTTCACCATCCAGGCCGAGCCGCCAGTATCCGGCTTCGGCGATCTCCTCGAGCGCGCGGGCCAGGTTCACCACGCGTACCCAGGGCAGAGTTTCGAGCGCGCCGGAGGCCGATTTGGCCAGAGTGCCCGATTCGGGCGGAGCGTGACGGTCCTGCGTGACGATGGCGCAGGCATTGAAGGCGAGGGCCGAGCGCATGATCGCGCCGACGTTATGAGGATCGGTGACCTGGTCCAGCACGAGAACGGGCCGTGCCGGGTCGCCGTCGAGCACATCGGCGAGAAAGACATCATCCAGTGGTTCGCATTCGAGAACGAGGCCCTGGTGCGGCGCGTCGCGGGCGACGAGCCGGGCAAGGTCGGCGGGCTGTGCCCATTCGACCGTGAAATCGGTGGGTAATTCGCCGTCGAGCGAATCAACGCCCTCTCGAGTGGCCCACAGTTTGCGGTGATGGCGGTCGGGATTCTTGAGAGCGGCTTCAACGGCATGTCTTCCCCACAGGCGAACCATGCCCGAGGAAGCACGTCCGCTACCGCGCCCGTTTTTCATGCGGCCGGCCCTTCCACGTAGGGCCCGGGCTGGTTTTCCACCGCCCTGATGATCGCCGCGCTTACTCATGAAATGTCCTTTCAACAAAAAACTATTTTCGCTCCTGCCAGTCACCCCATTGACAGGCAAGGCTCGCTTCGGCAAAGGCGCGGCTCCTCGGCAACGGGCTCCTTCCTGGAGCCTCACCAAAGCGGGTTTTCCCGCAAGCCAGAACTGGTGTGGACAGGTGGCCGAGTGGTTAAAGGCAGCAGACTGTAAATCTGCCCGCGCAAGCGTACGTTGGTTCGAATCCAGCCCTGTCCACCACCAGCTTCCCCATCACCGACATCGGCGATACCCCTCCAGGGAAGCTACGGTATTCCTTGGCATTGCGGTATCCGACGAGCACTTCTAGAAGAGAGCCATGCCCGGAGATATTCTCGATAACCAAGGTCGCGGCGAAGCTTCGTGGCGCTGGCCCTCCATCCATCCCGAAGGTCGCAAGTTCGGCGGCATCGCCGGGGTGATCGCGGTTGTAGGCTGGTTGCTGCTGGGCCCGTGGGTCGGTTGGCCGCTTGCCGTGCTCACATTGTGCGTACTGGCCTTCTTTCGCGATCCGGTGCGTGTGACGCCGCAGGACGAGCGTGCGATCGTTGCGCCGGCCGATGGCCTCGTGACGCTGATCCAGAAGGTCGCGCCGCCGCGTGAGCTGACCATGGAAGACGGTAGCGGTGCCAAGCCGATGGATACGCAGCCGGTTACGCGCGTTTCCATTTTCATGAGCGTGTTCGACGTCCACATCAATCGCGCGCCGATCGGCGGCACCGTTCGGCGGGTGATCTATATCCCCGGCAAGTTCGTGAATGCCGATCTCGACAAGGCAAGCGAAGAGAACGAGCGCCAGCACATCCTTATCGAACGCGGCGATGGCCTGCGCATCTGCTTCACGCAGATTGCCGGTCTGGTCGCGCGCCGGATCGTTCCTTTCGTCAAGCCGGGCGACATTCTCGCCGCAGGCCAGCGCGTCGGACTGATTCGCTTCGGCAGCCGCGTCGACGTTTATCTTCCCGCCGGCACCGAGCCGAAGGTTCTCATGGGGCAGCGCATCGTTGCCGGTGAAACCGTCCTTGCCGAAGTGTCCGAAGCCCGCGTGATCGAGGGCGTCGCGCAGTGATCGATGAGCCCGATCCGCTTGCCGAGGATCGGCTTTCGCCGCGCCGCCGGCTTGCGCGCGGGCTCTCGATGCGGGCGATCGTGCCCAATGCCATCACTGCGGCAGCACTGTGTTCCGGCCTGACGGGGATTCGCTTTGCGATTGCCGGGGATTTCGAGAAGTCGGTGCAAGCCGTAATTCTCGCCGGTCTGCTCGACGGCATCGATGGCCGTGCAGCCCGGCTGCTGCGCGCCCAGACTCGCTTCGGGGCCGAGCTCGACAGCCTGGCCGATTCGATTTCGTTCGGCGTCGCCCCCGCGTTGATCGTCTATCTGTGGACGCTCCACCAGCTGCCCAGCCTGGGCTGGATCGCATCGCTTGCCTTTGCGATCTGCTGCGTGCTGCGCCTCGCGCGCTTCAATGCGCGCCTCGACATGCTCGACCAGCCGCACAAGCAGGCGGGCTTCCTGACCGGCGTTCCCGCACCGCTGGGCGCGGGCCTTGCCTTCCTGCCGATTTATCTGTGGATCGCGACCGGCATTCCCGAATTCGCCAATGACGTTGCTGTTAGCATCTGGATGGTACTGATCGCCTTCCTGATGATTTCGAGCGTGCCCACCCTGAGTTGGTCGAAGATGCAGCCCCCGCGCGACTTGCGCATTGGCCTCATCGCGGTGGTCGGCCTGACCGTGGCGGCGCTGTTGACCGAGCCCTGGTATACTCTGGCGGTGATCACGCTGGGCTATCTTGCCCTGATCCCCTTGGGAATCGCGTCCTACGCCAAGGTCAGGCGGCGTGCTCAAGGCCAGGCCACACCAGTGCCGACCGCTGGGCCTGACGATGGGCCGGACGTCCCTTCCGATCCGTCCTGAGCGCGGCAAGGGCCGGAACCGGCACCCGCTCGATCATCTTCCACGTGACAGTCAGCGTACCTGGGCAAGCCTGAAGCTGGGCCCGGAGCGCGAATGCCTTGCGGCCGTGGCGCATCCAGCTTGCGGCGATGACCCAGAGCGACACGATTGCGCCAAGGGTGAAGAGCGAAGCGGCAAATGCAGTCATGACCATCTTCCTTTCAGGGCCAGCGCCCGATCCCGTGAGGGACAGGGTTGTGGACAGCTTGTGGAAATAACGAATCTGTTCTACCAATGTTCCTTGCGGCTCTTGTTCTTATTTTGTTCCATTCAAGTCAAGCCTGTTTCTGCATGCAGGGCGATTGGGCGGCTTGAGCATGGGGCATTTCGGGTTGCCGCTTGCGAGCGGGAACTAGGACAGCGGACATGGGATTGTCCCCGAGACATGGCTCCGTTCCCGAGGCGGGTTGGCCGAGGCGCAGCGGTTCCGGCGCAATTTCGCGCTGGATTTCTCGAGTGGAGAGGGCTATGGGCGGCCCCGCCTGAGCGGTGCCTGTCGATTCCCGGCAGATCGCGCAGGGCAAATCCACATGGAAGGCGCACATACCGGTGCCGCAGCGGATCGAGGGGCTTCTTGCCCGGCCGCACGGTTCCAGCCTTCCAGAGGTGCAACCGGAAAGGAATTTACTTATGGCGGCTCCTGTCGTCACCATGCAGCAGCTCATCGAGGCCGGCGCTCACTTCGGCCACCAGACCCACCGCTGGAATCCGCGGATGAAGCCGTACATCTTCGGCGCCCGCAACGGCATCCACATCATCGACCTGTCGCAGACCGTGCCGCTCATGGCTCGCGCGCTCGACTTCGTCTCGGCCACCGTGCAGGCCGGCGGCAAGGTGCTCTTCGTCGGCACCAAGCGCCAGGCCCAGGAGCCGATCGCCCAGGCCGCCCGCGCCTGCGGTCAGCACTTCGTCAACCATCGCTGGCTGGGCGGCATGCTCACCAACTGGAAGACCATTTCGCAGTCGATCAAGCGCTTCAAGGCTCTTGAAGAGCAGCTTGCCGGCGACACGGCCGGTCTGACCAAGAAGGAAGTCCTTCAGCTGACCCGTGAGCGTGACAAGCTTGAGCTTTCGCTCGGCGGTATCCGCGACATGGGCGGCATTCCGGACGTCATGTTCGTGATCGACGCCAACAAGGAAGACCTGGCGATCAAGGAAGCCAACACCCTCGGCATTCCGGTCGTCGCCGTGCTCGACACCAACGTCAGCCCCGAAGGCATTGCGTTCCCGATCCCGGGCAACGACGACGCCAGCCGCGCCGTTCGCCTCTACTGCGAAGCGATCGCCCAGGCTGCGACCAAGGGTGGCCAGAACGCGGTTGTCGACTCGGGTGCCGACATTGGCGCCATGGAAGAGCCGGTCGCCGAAGCCGCTGCGGAAACCGCAGGGGCCTGATCGGCCCGACGCAATCGGCATTTTCGTCATTGAAATGTCGCGCGCCGGGTCCATCGGGCCCGGCGCGCCTGTCAATTACTGAAGAAGGATAAAAGCGATGGCCTACACCGCCGCTGACGTGAAGAATCTGCGCGAGCGCACCGGCGCCGGCATGATGGACTGCAAGAAGGCTCTCGACGAATCGAACGGCGACATCGAAGCCGCCGTCGACGCGCTGCGCGCCAAGGGTCTTGCCGCCGCTGCCAAGAAGTCGAGCCGCACCGCTGCCGAAGGTCTGGTCGGCGTTGCCGTGACCGGCACCAAGGGCGTCGCGGTCGAGGTCAACTCGGAAACCGACTTCGTCGCCAAGAACGAGCAGTTCCAGGACTTCGTGCGCAAGACCACCGAAGTCGCCCTGGGCGTTGCCGGTGACGACGTCGAAGCGCTCAAGGCTGCTGACTACCCGAACGGCGGTTCTGTAGCCGACGCGCTGACCAACAACGTCGCTACGATCGGTGAGAACCAGCAGGTTCGCCGCATGAAGACCGTTGAAGTCTCGCAGGGCCTCATCGTTCCCTACATGCACAACGCGGCCGCTCCGAACCTCGGCAAGATCGGCGTCCTCGTCGCTCTCGAGTCGGACGCTTCGGCTGAGGTTCTCGAAGGCCTGGGCAAGCAGATTGCGATGCACATCGCCGCTGCCTTCCCGCTGGCCCTCAACGCCGACGATCTCGACGCCGAGCTGATCGAGCGTGAGCGCAAGATCGCGAAGGAAAAGGCGGCCGAATCGGGCAAGCCCGAGAACGTGCAGGAAAAGATGGTCGAAGGCGCGATCGCCAAGTACGCCAAGGAAAACGCGCTGCTCAGCCAGGTTTTCGTCATGGACAACAAGACCCCGGTCCAGCAGGTCGTCGACCAGGCTGGCAAGGAAGCCGGCACGAAGATCGTCCTCAAGGACTTCGTGCGCTTCCAGCTCGGCGAAGGGATCGAGAAGGAAGAGTCGGACTTCGCAGCCGAAGTCGCCGCGGCGGTTGCGGGCTGATTTCAGCCAGCTTCCTTCGGGAATTATCAGAACGGGCCGGGAAGCTTGGGCTTCCCGGCCCGTTCTTGTTGTGGCCGGCATCGCCGCGTCGTAAAACAGACATGTTTGACTTTTTGCTCTGACCGCGTAGCCTTGTTGCCACGCCGGAGTCATCAGGGCTTTCGGTCGGAGACCGACCCGGATGAGGGTCGGCCGAGAGGAGAGAGCGACCTATGCGAGTCGAACTGGCACCCCAGCCGGGCAATGCGATCCCGGATATTTCAGCGCAATATTGCCGGGAGATCACCAAGGCAGGCGGTGAATTCTCGATGGCACCATACCGCTATTCGAAGCTTCCTTTGCGCATGTTCGAGGCGTGTCGCATCGCGACGGCCGTGATCAATGGCTGCATCGTGTGCATGAACTGGCGTTCGCAGCGTGACTTGCGCCTGCTCGGCATCGAACATGGCGTCATCGATCAGGACGATGCGCCCGACGAGGCGATGTATCAGGCGGTTCTCAATGGCGATCTTTCATCGCTCAGCGAGCGCGAGCGCCTTGCCGTGCAATACTCGCAGCGCATGGGCACGGATCCGCGCGGGCTATCCGGCGACGAGGCGTTCTGGACCAAGCTCAAAGGTGCGCTCAGCGATGAGGAGATCGTCGACCTGACATACAGCACGGCGGCGTGGATGGCGCTGGGGCGCGTGGCACACGTGCTGGGCGTCGATACCGCATGCTCGGTGGGCGGCCCGCTGGAGAGCGCGGCGGCCTGATCCGGCACGTCGGGACGGGGGCGCGGCGCGTGGGCGCTGCGCCCCTTCTTGCGCGGAGTTCACGGCGAACGGTCGAAACGTTGGCTGCATCGGTCGCGGCGAGGTGCATTTGCGCAAGCTCGCCCCTTGGCAATCCGCGCGCCGCCCCCTAATGCGATGGCCGTTCATCCCCCTGCGTGAGAAAATCGGCCAATGAGCAATCCCTCCTATAAACGCGTCCTGCTGAAGCTGTCGGGCGAGGTTCTTATGGGGGAGCAGCAGTTCGGCATCGACTCGGAATTCGTGGCGGAACTGGCCAAGGAAGTGAAGGCGGCCAAGGAATCCGGGCTGCAAATCTGCCTGGTGATCGGCGGGGGCAATATTTTCCGCGGCATGGCCGGTGCGGCCAAGGGCATGGACCGTGCCCAGGCCGATTACATGGGCATGCTGGCGACCGTCATGAACGCGCTGGCGATGCAGAACGCGCTCGAGCAGCTCGGCGTCGAGACGCGGGTGCAGTCGGCTGTGCAGATGGATCAGGTATGTGAGCCGGTGATCCGCCGCCGGGCCGAACGCCATCTCGAAAAGGGTCGCGTGGTGATCTTCGCGGCCGGTGTCGGCGCACCATACTTCACCACCGATTCCGGCGCCGCCCTGCGCGCGGCCGAAATGGGCTGCGACGCGCTGCTCAAGGGTACCAGCGTCGACGGTGTCTATGACAGCGATCCCAAGACCAATCCTGGCGCAAAGCGTTACCAGACAGTGGATTACGACACTGTCCTCGCCGACAATCTCAAGGTGATGGACGCCAGCGCCGTTGCCTTGTGCCGCGACAATTCGATTCCGATCGTTGTGTTCTCGATCCGAGAGAAGGGCAACCTCGCCCGGGTTCTCGCGGGTGAGGGCACGCAGACGATCGTCCAGAAAGGAGCCTGATAGCCATGGCCAAGTACGACAAGGCCGATCTCGAACGCCGCATGCACGGCGCTGTGGAATCGTTCAAGCACGACCTCTCCGGTCTGCGCACCGGCCGCGCCAACACCGCGCTTCTCGAGCCGATCACTGTCGAAGTCTATGGAGCCATGATGCCGATCGTCCAGGTCGCGACGATCTCGGCGCCCGAACCGCGCCTGCTTTCGGTGCAGGTCTGGGACAAGTCGAATATCGGCCCGGTAGAAAAGGCGATCCGTTCGGCGGGCCTCGGCCTCAACCCGATCAACGACGGCAATACGCTGCGTCTGCCGATCCCCGATTTGACCGAGGAGCGCCGCAAGGAACTCGCCAAGCTGGCCGGGCAGTATGCCGAAAAGGCCCGCGTGGCGATCCGCAACGTGCGCCGCGACGGCATGGAAAACCTCAAGACCGACGAGAACAAGAAGGAAATCTCGGAAGACGAGCGCAAGCGCTCCGAGGCCGAAGTCCAGAAGCTGACCGACGAGCAGATCAAGGCCGTCGACGACGCGCTGGCGCACAAGGAAAAGGAAATCCTCAACAAGTGAGGATACGCGTTCGGTCCGGATCGAGGCGTATGGGATGAGCAAGGCCGAACCCGTAAGGGCGCGCCATGTTGCCATCATCATGGATGGCAACGGGCGCTGGGCGAAGAAGCGCCTGATGCCGCGCGCGCTGGGGCACCAGCGCGGTGTCGAGGCCGTGCGCAAGGTCGTGCGCGGCGCCCGTGAGATGGGTCTCGAAGCGCTCACCCTCTATGCCTTCTCGACCGAGAACTGGCGCCGCCCCGAGGAAGAAGTCTCGGACCTGATGAGCCTGATGAAACGGTTCATCCTATCCGATCTCGACGAATTCGCCGAGGCCGGGGTGCGCCTCAAGATCATTGGCGATTACAAGGCCTTCAAGCCCGATGTTGTCGAACTGGTGGAGAAGGCGATCGCTCGTACTGCCGGCAATGCCGGCACGACGCTGGCCGTCGCTCTCAACTACGGTTCGCAGGACGAGATCGCCCGCGCGGCAACCAGGGCTGCGGCCAAGGGACCGATCACGCCCGAGACCATCGCCGCCGAACTGGATACGGCTGACCTGCCGCCGCTCGACCTGCTGATCCGGACTTCCGGAGAAGTGAGGCTGTCGAACTTCCTGCTCTGGCAGGCGGCCTACGCCGAAATGATGTTCACCGACGTGCTGTGGCCGGACTTTACGGCCGAGCACTTGCGCGACGCCCTCGAGGCTTTCACCACCCGTGAGCGTCGCTATGGCGGACGCTGAACGGATCGGTCTGCGCGGCTCGGCACGAAACACGAAAAGGGACCCTGTGTGACGATGCAGGGCAGGGGATGCTGACGTGAGCGATGCTCCAAAGAAGTCCGATCTGCGGGTGCGGACGATTTCCGCAGTCGTGATGCTCGCCGTTACAGGTTTCGCGATATGGCTGGGCGGTGCGGTTTGGACCGCTTTCGTCTGCGCGATCGCTGTGGGTGTGCTGTGGGAGTGGGTGAAGCTGACCCGGGCCGGCACGCCGAATCCGGCTGAGCGTGGATTCTGGAATTTTGCCGGCATGTTCTATGTCGGCACCTGCGCGGCCATGCTGCTGTTCCTGCGCAATCCGGCCTTCACGCTCGCGCCATTGCTGACCGTGGTCTGCGGGGTCATTGCGGTCGACGTCGGCGCCTACTTTGCTGGACGGACTTTCGGAGGACCGAAGATCGCTCCGGCCATCAGCCCCTCGAAGACATGGGCCGGACTGTTCGGTGCGATAGCGGCTGCGACTCTGGTCCTGTTCGGCGCAGCGATGCTCTGGCGCTCCGGCGCGATTTCCCTGACCCAGGCGGGCCGGGCGGTCGAGGAAGTGTCCTGCTTCGGCATGCAGCCGTGCTGGTATCTCGGAGCCCGCGTGGTCCCGCTTTTTGCCACCTGCCTGATGACCGGGATTCTCTTCGCGATCTGCGCGCAGGGTGGGGATTTCTTCGAAAGCTGGCTGAAGCGGCGCGCCGGGGTGAAGGATTCGGGCAGTCTCATTCCCGGACATGGTGGATTCTTCGATCGCGTTGATGGCTTGCTGGCAGTGCTTTTCGTGCTAGGCCTCATGATCCTGTTTCAACCGGGCTCGTGATGATGCGCAGCATTTCCGTTCTCGGCGCCACCGGTTCGATTGGCGCCTCGACGCTGGACCTGCTCCGGCGCAATCGGGATGCCTGGCGCATCGAGGCCCTGACCGCCAACGGCAATGTCGCCGAACTGGCGAAGCTCGCGCGGGAGTTTTCCGCCAGCATCGCGGTCGTCGCGGACGAAGCGAAATTGCCGGAACTTCGCGATGCGCTGTCCGGCAGCGGGATCGAGGCGGCTGGCGGCGCGTCTGCGCTGGCAGAAGCGGCGGGGCGCGGCGCGGACTTTACCGTGGCCGCCATCGTCGGCTGTGCGGGTCTGGCCCCGACCATGGCCGCGATAGAGCGGGGCGGTGTCATCGCGCTTGCCAACAAGGAAGCGCTCGTTTCGGCGGGCGAGATCATGACCGCGGCGGTGGCCAGGCATGGCGCGACGCTCCTGCCGATCGATTCCGAACACAACGCCATCTTCCAGTGCCTGCAGGGCAATGCGGCCGAGCATGTGCGCTGGATCACGCTGACTGCCAGTGGCGGCCCGTTCCGCGACTGGTCGTGGGAGCGTCTGTCTCGCGCCACTCCGGCCGAGGCGATCAAGCATCCCAACTGGGACATGGGCGCCAAGATCAGCGTCGATTCCGCCACGATGTTCAACAAGGGCCTTGAACTGATCGAGGCGCACTACCTCTTTCCGGTCGGGCTCGACCGGCTGCGCATCATCGTCCACCCGCAATCGATCGTGCATTCCATGGTCGAGTATCGCGACGGATCGACGCTGGCCCAGCTTGGCCCTTCGGACATGCGCGTGCCGATCGCATCGGCCCTGGCCTGGCCGGAGCGAATGGACACGCCTTGTGCGCCGCTCGATCTTGCCGAGATCGGCGAACTGACCTTCCGCAAGCCGGACGAAGAGCGCTTCCCGGCCACGCGTCTTGCGCGTGAGGCAGCGCAGGCAGGGGGCGGCATTCCCGCCGTTCTCAACGCCGCGAACGAAGTCGCCGTTGCCGCGTTCCTGAACGGTCAGATTGGGTTCACCCGCATTGCCGCACATGTGGAAGACGTACTCGGGTCCTTCGCGCCGCCCGCGCCGACCGGCCTTGCCGAAGTGCTGGCTGTCGACGGGGAAGCGCGGGCAAGGGCGCGGATATTGATGGAGGCTGCCTGACTTGACCGGTTCACCCAACCTGCTGACGACGATTTTCGCGTTTCTGCTCGTGCTTGGCCCGCTTGTGCTGATCCATGAGCTGGGACACTACCTCGTCGGCCGGCTGTTCGGTGTGAAGGCCGACGCGTTCTCCATCGGCTTCGGCAAGGAGATCGCCGGCTGGACCGACAGGCGTGGAACCCGCTGGAAGCTCTCGGCGTTGCCGCTGGGCGGCTACGTCCAGTTCGCCGGCGACATGAATGCCGCCAGCGCCCCAACGGCCGCCGAGGACGGGTTGACCCCGCAGGAGCGAGCCCAGACATTCCATGTGAAGCCCCTGTGGCAGCGCGCGCTGATCGTGCTGGCCGGGCCACTGACGAACCTGCTGTTCGCCGTCGCGATCATCGCTGCGTTCAACTTCGCCCACGGCAAGATCGTATCGCCGGCGGAAGTGGCGATGTTCACCCAGGATTCGCAGGCGCAGGCGGCCGGCGTGGAAATCGGCGACAAGATCGTCGCCGTCGATGGCGACAAGGTCGCCACCATTTCCGACCTGCCCGAGCATATCGTCCCGTTTCCGGGGCGGACCGTCACGCTTGGCATCCGGCGTGACGGGCGCGATATCTCGCTACCGGTCAAGCTGGCCGACCGGACCGTCAGCGATAGCTTCGGGAACCAGTCGCGCATCGGCGATCTGGGCATCGACTTCGCGGTGCCCACGGTTGGGGGCTTCTTCGGCGATTCTGCCGCGGAGGCGGGCGGCCTGAAGGTAGGCGACCGCATTACCGCCATCGACGATCACGAGATCCGCAGCTTCACCCAGATTCCCGAACTCGTGCAGCCGCGCGCTGGTGATACGATCTCGGTCGTGGTCAATCGCGACGGACAGACCCGTATCTTCCCGGTCACTTTGGGCAGGGGTGAGGCGGTCGACGAGAAGGGTAACAAGGTCACTGTCGGTCAGCTCGGGATCAAGGCCGGGTTCGGCGAGATCGAGCCGGTCGGCGCGGCTGAGGCGGTGCAGCTCGGCTTCGAGAATTCCTTCGGCATCATGAAGATGATGGTAACCGGCATCGGCCAGATCTTCACCGGCGAACGCTCGGTGAAGGAGCTTGGCGGACCGATCAAGATCGCCAAATATTCGGGCGAGCAGTTCTCCCTCGGCTGGGAGGATTTCATCAGTTTCGCGGCGCTGATTTCGATTAACTTGGCATTCATCAACCTCCTGCCAATCCCTGGCCTCGACGGCGGGCACCTGGCTTTCTACGCGGCCGAGACGGTCCGTCGTAAGCCGCTGAGTGTGCGCAGTCAGGAGTGGGCGATACGGACGGGCGTGGCACTGGTGCTGGCCCTGATGGTCTTCGTAACGGTCAATGATGTGGCTTCGCTCCCGATTTTCGGGGGATAGCCAGGAGGAATTCACTCGCGATCACAATCTTGCCGGGTTTGGCTGCTTGATCGCAAGCCATCCATCGGGCAGATGGCTGCGACTGCCTGCCGTACAGGTTAGCGGTCGGGTTCATGTCTTGTCGCCGACGGCAGATAGTCTCGCGATATCGATTACAGGATTTTGCGTAGAATGATGGGATTGGAAATGGTTCGAGGCACTGACGCCCACCGTGCTTCGCAGATCGCAGCCGTGCTTCTCGGCAGCACGATCCTTGCCGGATTGCCTGCACCTGCCTTCGCTCAGGATGCGGGCGGCGATGCGGCCTCGACCCAGTCGAGCCAGACTGCGCCTGTCCAGACGATCCAGTCGATCCAGGTGACCGGTGCCGAGCGTCTCGAGCCGCAGACGGTCCTCTCCTATATCAAGCTGCGTGTCGGTCAGCCTTACTCGAAGGCATCGGCCGACGCTGCGCTCAAGGACCTCTACGAGACTGAGCTTTTCGCCGACGTCCAGATTTCCAACGACAACGGCAACGTCACCATCCAGGTGAAGGAAAACCCGGTCGTCAACCGCATCATCCTTGAGGGCAACAAGCGCATCAAGGACGACAAGATCCTGCCCGAGATCAAGGTCGCGCCGCGCCAGATCTTTACCCGCTCGAAAATCCGTGCCGACGTCGCCCGCATCATCGAACTCTACAAGCGCCAGGGCCGCTACGCCGCGACCGTCGAGCCGAAGATGGTCATGCTCGACCAGAACCGCGTCGACATCGTCTTCGAGATCACCGAGGGCGACAAGTCCAAGGTCCGCCAGATCAACATCATCGGCAACGAGCACTTCTCCGACGGCAAGCTGCGCGGCGAGATGGTGACCAAGCAGGCGCGCTTCACCCGCATCTTCAGCTCGAGCACCAGCTACGATCCCGATCGCATGGCGTTCGACCAGCAGAAGCTGCGCCAGTTCTATCTGACCGAGGGCTACGCGGATTTCCGCGTCGTCTCCGCGGTCGCCGAGCTGACGCCGGACAAGAAGGACTTCATCATCACTTACGTGGTGGAGGAAGGCCAGCGCTACAAGTTCGGCGATGTGAAGGTCGAAAGCCAGCTGCGTGACTTCGATGGCGAGCGCCTGACCAAGAACCTGCCGATGAAGCAGGGCGACTGGTACAATGCCAAGCTCGTCGAAGACACGATCGAGAGCCTGAACGACACCGCCGGTGCCTACGGCTACGCCTTCGCCGACGTGCGGCCGCAGTACGACCGCAACAAGGACGACCTCACCATGGGTCTGACCTTCGTCATCCAGGAAGCGCCGCGC
Source organism: Novosphingobium sp. PP1Y (assembly GCF_000253255.1). NCBI lineage: Bacteria > Pseudomonadati > Pseudomonadota > Alphaproteobacteria > Sphingomonadales > Sphingomonadaceae > Novosphingobium > Novosphingobium sp. PP1Y. The sequence continues at coordinate 1,507,381 of NC_015580.1, forward strand.
GTCTATGTCGAGCGCATCGACATCAACGGCAACACACTAACCCAGGACAAGGTCGTGCGCCGCGAGTTCCGTCTGGCCGAAGGCGACGCGTTCAACTCGCTGCAGGTCAAGCGTTCGACCAACCGCATCAAGTCGCTCGGCTACTTCCAGGAGAAGTTCGAGGTCGAGCAAAAGCCCGGAAGCGCCGACGACCGCATTATCCTTGAAGCCAATGTCGAGGAAAAGCCGACGGGCGAACTGCAGCTTTCGGCGGGCTTCTCGAGCCTTGAAAGCTTCATCTTCCAGGCCTCGATCCGCCAGCGCAACTTCCGCGGCCGCGGTCAGACAGTCGGCCTTTCAGGCAGCTATTCGCGCTATTCGAAGAGCGTCGAGGCCAGCTTCGTCGAGCCGTACCTGTTCGACAAGAACGTGTCGCTGGGTGTCGACATCTATCGCCGCGACTACAACAGCTTCAACTACTACAACTCCAGCCGCAAGACGAATTACCAGCAGTCGACTACCGGCTTCCAGGTCCGCGCCGGTGTGCCGCTCACCGAGTACCTGACGGCGGTTGGCCGCTATACGCTCAACTACGACGACATCTCGGTGAGCAAGAGCCAGTTCTATTCGATTGACTCGAACGGCGACTATAGTTGCGATCCGTTGCGCGCCGGCCGCTACTTGTGCGAAGCCATCGGCAAGCGCCTGAGTTCGATCGTCGGCATGTCGCTGATCTACGACACGCTCGACAACCGCGTGCGTCCGACCAGGGGTGAAACCGCATCGATCAACCTCGATATCGCCGGGCTGGGCGGTGACGTGAAGTACGCTCGCCTGCGTGCCAACGCGGCCAAGTACTGGCCGCTCGGCGGAGGCTTCGTCTTCTCCGTGCAGGGCGAAGGCGGCGCGATCAAGGGCTACGGTGGCGACAGTGTACGTCTGACCGACCGTTTCTACCTCGGCGAGCCGCAGATGCGTGGCTTCGGCATCCGCGGCGTCGGCCCGCGCGTCATCCGTCAGTACTACAGCGGCGTCGTTGGCGCGGAGGACACGACCATGTCCAACGATTCCGACGACGCACTCGGCGGCAAGTATTACTACAAGGCTCGCGGTGAACTGGAGATTCCGCTCGGTTCCGGTGCCCGCGAACTGGGACTGCGCCCGTCCATCTTCGTTGATGCCGGCGCCGTATGGGGCACCAAGACGCCCGACACCCTCGATTGCAGCAACGGCTGCTTCATCGAGCAGCGCGATTCCGACGGCAACCAGCTTTATTATACGCGCGACGCCGACAACAACATCACCGGCACCACGACCACGCCGAATGGCGACCCTGCCGGCAGCACCAGCTACTTTACCGAACAGTACCTGGGCAACACCTGGAAGCCGCGTGTTGCCGTCGGTATCGGCGTGAACTGGAATTCGCCCTTCGGTCCGTTCCGGATCGATTTCTCGAAGGTCCTTCTCAAGGAGAAGGGCGACGACACCAAGGCATTCACCTTCAACGTGGGAACACAATTCTGATGAAGACTCTTCTCAAGTCCGCCGCGCTGGCCTCGAGCCTGGCGCTGGTTACCGTCGCTGCTCAGCCCGCTCTTGCGCAGGACAAGAACGGTGGCACCATCGTGCAGGGCCTCGCGATTGCGAACTTCGATGCGGTGATCGCCAACTCGAACGCATACAAGACTGCCGAGCAGCAGCGCGAGTCGACCTACAAGGCGCAGTACGATCAGGCCAAGCAGCGCAGTGAAGCGCTCAATGCCCAGCTCAAGCCGATGATCGACAAGTTCAACGCCGACCGTCAGGCAGCGAACCCGAACCAGACTGCGCTGCAGCAGCAGGCCGCGCAGATCCAGCAGATCCAGGAAAACGGCAAGCAGGAAATCCAGCGCATCCTCGCGCCGGTCGGCCTGTCGCAGGCCTATGTGAACGAGCAGATCGAGGACAAGCTCGACGCTGCGGTGAAGTCCGCGATGGCCAAGAAGAAGGTTTCGATCCTGCTTTCGCCGGACTCGATCCTTGCGGTCAACGGCAGCGCCTACAACCTCAACCAGGACATCCTGAACGAGCTGAACGCCTCGATCCCGTCGGCACAGCTGGTCCCGCCGTCGGGCTGGGAACCGCGCCAGATCCGTGAAGCGCGCGCGCAGCAGGCCGCCGCCCAGGGCCAGGCTGCGCCGAGCACGGCTGCCCAGCCGACCGGACGCTAAGAGCTGATCGGGGGCAGGACATGAGCGAGACGACCGAACAGGTCTACGATACCGCGAAGATCCTGGCGGCGCTTCCGCACCGCTACCCGATGCTGCTGGTCGACCGCGTGGTCTCCTTCACCGAGGAGGAGATCCATGCGGTCAAGGCCGTCAGCTTCAACGAGGATTTCTTCCAGGGGCATTTCCCGGGCCGTCCCATCATGCCCGGCGTTCTCCAGATAGAGGCGCTGGCGCAGGCGGCAGGTATCCTTGCCATCGAGTCCCTCGGCCTCGCCGGGACCGGCAAGCTGGTCTACTTCATGGCGATCGAGGACGCGAAGTTCCGCAATCCTGTAACCCCCGGCAACTTGCTCGACCTGCGCGCCGGCTTCGTCCAGAAGCGTTCGCGCGTATGCAAGTTCTGGGGCAAGGCGTCGATCGGCGACAAGGTCACATGTGAAGTGAACTTCACGGCAATGATCGCCGACAGCTGATTTTTCGGGGTGGGGCCTTCCGGTCGGCTCTCCCGCCGGCAGGATGGGTACACGGACGGGAAGCCCACTCCCACTTGCATTTCAGCCCGCTTCGCTGTAAGCGCGCCGCTTTCCAAGGCAGGCCGGTCGGAACCGGCCATATGCGAAAGAGATTCGAAATGAAGGCCGATACGCACCCCGACTACCACATGATCACCGTCCAGATGACCGACGGCACCAAGTTCCAGACCCGCTCGACCTGGGGTTCGGAAGGTGACACGCTGGTTCTGGAAGTTGACCCGACGTCGCACCCCGCCTGGACCGGTGGTACGCAGCGCGTCAACGAAGGCGGCCGCGTCGCGCAGTTCAACAAGCGTTTCGGCGGACTCTCGCTCAAGAAGAAGTGAGCCGGGGTTCCATCGCGAACACGCGAAAGGGGCGGTCCGCAAGGGCCGCCTTTTTTGTTGCAGCCGTGACTTGACGCGGCGGCCCGTTTCGCCGGGCTGGTTCAGTTCGGTCCGTTGCCTATCAGGTCATGCCAGTCGGCATGTTCAACCGGTACCTGGAGAAGGAACTCCATGCCTGCCGAGCTGCCGCGAACCCAGCGCACGATTGCCGGTATCTTCGGTTCGGCGCCCATGCCGATCGACACGAACGCGCCCTGGTGCAGCCTTTCCGCTTCGGTGCGCACACAGCATCCGTGAAGTGAGACGTCGGCGAGCATAACGGAGGCCCGCCCGCCGTTGGAGAATTCCAGCGTGGCCTCGAAGCTGGTGGGGCGCCGTTCCTCGCGCCTCCGCTCGGACGGATCGAAGGCTTTGGGGTTCTGGTCATCCTGAAGGGATGGACTTGGCTGGGTGAGACGTTGACCGGGCATTGGCATCTCCATGGAGGCTCATTGCTGGGGGTGGTCGAAGGACGATTCGTCTTGCGGGGTGCCAAGATTCTGTCCGCAATTGCCTTTCAGGCCGATAAGCCTAGCCTATGGAAGGTCGCGTAGCGTTGCTGCGCGATGGTGTCGGCAGGAACCGGACCGATCGGTTTCGACTTGAGGAAATGTGCTGTCCGCGGCGTCCTGTCTGAACATGAGTTTCCGGCCCCAAAGGGAGATTACCGATGATCCGTACCGTCCGAACCCTAGCCGTCTGCGCAGCCGCGCTCTCGGCTCATGCTGCCCTGGCAGACAATCACGGCGAAGCGGCCGCGCCGCCAGTCCATGCGACCGTGATCGGGCTCGATGGTCAGGCGCTGGGGATGGTGACTCTCCAGGACACGCCGACCGGCGTTCTTGTCTCGACCGACATCAAGGGGCTGCCCGAAGGTGAGCATGGCTTCCACTTCCATGAGAAGGGCGTGTGCCAGCCTGCGGAGAAGTTCGCGACTGCGGGCGGGCACTTTGCCGCAGGGGGCGCCATGCATGGCCTGATGGTCGAGGGCGGTCCGCACGGCGGCGACATGCCCAACCAGCACGTGGGTGCCGATGGCGTGCTCGAAACGCAGATCCTCAATACCGGAGTCACGCTCGCGCCGGGACCGAAGTCTCTGGAGGATGCCGATGGTTCGGCCCTGGTGATTCACGCCGGTGCGGACGACTACAAGAGCCAGCCCTCGGGCGCTGCGGGCGGACGCATCGCCTGCGCGGTGATCAGCGCGCCGAAATAAGCGATGTTGGGCCGGGGGAGGGCACTAGGTCACCCTCGGCTCAACTCCACGACCGTTCCCGAAACCACTGCGTGACGACGTACTTGCGGCCCTGACGCACCTTCATGGCGTGGTGCAGGGTGGCGGGATTGAGGCTGCCGTCCGGGCGGCGGTTGTTCCAGGCGACGAGCTTGCCGCGTTCGGGCTGGATCAGCTTGTTGATCACCTTGAAGCGCGTGGCGCCGCCGGCATCCACGTCGTTCAGGTAGATCATGAAGGTCCAGGTGCGCTGGCCGGAAACGCTGCAGTACTTTTCGAAATCGCTGTTGTTGGGCTCGAAATAGTCCGTGTGGGCCTTGAATTCCTGGCCGACCTCGTAGCGTTGGCCCTGCAAGGGTTCGGCATGGGCCGGGTCGATGCCGGAAATATCGCAGAGTTTTCGGGCGAGGGCTGCCACGGCGGGAACGTCGGGGGACAGATCGCAGGTAGAGCTGGTGCGAAACACGTCGTCGCCGTTGTAGTTGGCGACAGTCGAGGGCCGGTGTTCGGCCTCGATCAGCGCGATCAGGGCATCGCACTGCGCAGTGTCGAGGAAATCGCGCTTCACGAAGAGTTCGAGCCGCGAGGAAGGGAAGCGTTGCATGCCCGTACGTAAGAGGGCAGCGCCGGATGATTCGCCTGGAGCCGTCATGGGGCGGACACTAGCGGCACGATTGTCGCGGGAAAATTGCAGGAGTCTTGCATCGATCCGAATTTTTGCTTTGCAAGATGGCCTCCCTTGTGCAAAGGCGCGCTCCCGCACTGATCGCTGCTTGCAGCGTTCCGGGCGGCTTTCCGGAGGCAGGCGCCATTGCTCCTGTCCCGGTGTGGCGATCGTAGCTCAGTTGGTTAGAGCGCCGGTTTGTGGTACCGGAGGTCGTGGGTTCGAACCCCATCGATCGCCCCATTTTCTTCCTTTGCCTGAGCGGTTTGGCATTATGCGGGTGAAAATCTGCAGCGTGGACCCTAAGTCCACTTGCCCCGCGCGCGTCTGTCGATAGAACGCGCCTGTCATGCACGGCTTTGCCAATCCTGCCCGTTTTCTGCGCATCGCCCGCTGGTTGATGCCGCTCTGCATGGGCGTCGGAGTCGTTATCGCGACGGTCGCGCTTTACTGGGGGCTGTTTCGCGCCCCGCCGGAGCGCCTGCAGGGCGAGACCGTGCGCATCGTCTTCCTTCACGTTCCCGCTGCCTGGCTGGGCATGGCAGGCTGGATGGGCATTGCCGCGGCCAGCTTTAGCGAACTGGTCTGGCGTCATCCGCTCGCCGGGATCGCCGCGCGCGGATGCGCGGTGCCGGGTGCGGTCTTTACCGCGGTTTGCCTGATCACCGGATCTCTGTGGGGGCGTCCCGCCTGGGGGACCTGGTGGGTCTGGGACGGCCGGTTGACCAGCATGCTGGTGCTGCTTTTCCTCTATTTCGGCTGGATGGCGCTGTCGCAGGCGAGCGAGGCCAGCGCCGGCGGGCATACCCGGGCACCGGCGATCTTCGGGCTGGTCGGTGCGGTGAACATTCCGATCATCCATTACTCGGTGATCTGGTGGAACAGCCAGCACCAACCGCCGAGCATCACCATGGGCAAGTCGGCGATGGACGGGGCCTTCCTGTGGCCGCTGTTGGCCGCTACCCTCGGCTTCACATTGATTTTCGCAGGCGTCGTGCTGGCCCGGATGCGGGCCATACTCGCCGACCAGCAGGCAGAGGCCCGCTTGCGCCGCAAGGCGATGAGCGAAGCGGCATTCTGATAAAGACAAGCGGCATTTACGGGATGAGCGAGGCAATTATCTGATGCGCGAGGCTATGGATGCCTGGACTTTCGTGATCGCGTCCTACGCCGTCGGCGTGGGGGCGACGCTTGCGATGATTGCCTGGTCGCTGATCTCGATGAAGCGGGCCGAGGCCCGCCGCGACAAGGCGCGGGGGCAGCGCTGATGGCCGTGAAAGCGAAACACCAGAGGCTGGTCCTCCTCGTCCTTGCGCTGGTCGTGCTGATTGGCGCTGGCCTGCTCGCGGCCTGGGCGCTGCGCAATCAGGCGAGCTATTTCTATGTCCCGAACGAGATTGTCGCCAGTCCGCCAGCGCCCGACCGCGCCGTGCGCCTTGGCGGCATGGTCGAGAAGGGTTCGCTCAAGACCGAGGGCGACGGTGTGACCATCGCCTTTGTCGTCGAGGATGGGAAGGCGCGCGTGCCGGTGACTTTCAAGGGCATCGTCCCCTCGCTCTTCGTCGAAGGGTCGGGTGTCGTCGCCGAAGGCCGGATGGGCAAGGACGGCACTTTCATTGCCGACAACCTGCTGGCCAAGCATGACGAGAACTACGTCCCGCGCGAGATGCAGGAGATGACTGCAGCGCAGGCCGACAAGATCGTGGCGGAAACGCAGTGATCGCGGAATTCGGACTCGCCGCGCTCTGGCTTGCCGCCGCGCTCGCCGCGCTGCAGCTCGTTGCCGGTGCGCTTGGCCTGACCCGGCGCGGCGAAGCGCTGGGCGGCGTCGTGCGCCCGGTCGCGGTCGTGCAGGGGCTGCTCGCGCTCGTCTCGTTCCTGTGCCTGATCTACGTCTTTGCCGTCACCGACCTGTCGGTGAAGCTGGTGGCGATGAACTCGCATTCGATGAAGCCGCTGGTCTTCAAGATCGCCGGTGCCTGGGGCAACCACGAGGGCTCGATGCTCCTGTGGGTCACGGTCATGGGCATGGCGGGCGGTTTCGTTGCGTTGATCGAGAGGCGCCTGCCCGAGCCGACGATGCTGGCAACGCTGGCCGGACAGGCCTTCGTCAGCCTCGGCTTCTATGCCTTCCTGCTGATCGCCTCGAACCCGTTCGAACGCCTCTCGCCGGTTCCGGCGGAGGGCAACGGCCTCAATCCACTGCTGCAGGACCTCGGCCTCGCGTTCCATCCGCCCACGCTCTACCTCGGCTATGTCGGCCTTTCGGTGGCCTTCAGCTTCGCAATCGGCGCGCTGGTCACGCGTGAGGTCGGGCCGGCCTTCGCCCGCGCCATGCGGCCGTGGGTGATGGGTGCCTGGATTTTCCTGACGGTGGGTATCACCGCCGGTTCCTACTGGGCCTATTACGAGCTGGGCTGGGGCGGCTGGTGGTTCTGGGACCCGGTCGAGAACGCCTCGCTCATGCCCTGGCTGGCGGCGACTGCGCTGCTGCATTCGGCCAGCGTTCTCGCCGCGCGCAATGCCTTGCGCGCCTGGACGATCATGTTGGGCGTCGTGGCTTTCTCGATGTCGATGATCGGCACCTTCCTGGTGCGCTCGGGCATTCTCACCAGCGTCCATGCCTTTGCCGTCGACCCCGAGCGCGGGACATTCATCCTCGCGCTTCTGGCGATCAACATCGGCGGGGCGCTCACGCTTTTCGCCTTGCGCGCCGCGACCGTGACCGAGGGCGAGCGCTTCGCCGTCGTCAGCCGCGAGGGCGCGTTGGTGTTCAATAACGTGATGCTTTCAGCGATTCTCGGCATCGTCCTGTTCGGGACACTCTATCCGCTGGTGGCCGAGGCCATGGGCGCCAAGGTCTCGGTAGGGCCGCCGTACTTCAACCCGATGAGCGCCCTGTTCGCCGTGCCGATGCTGATGGTCCTGGCGGTCGGTCCGCTGCTTCGCTGGCGGCGCGATGCCTTCTCCCGGGTCGGCAAGCGGTTGGTGATTCCCGCCATGCTGGTTGCGGCAGGCGTGATTGCGCTGCTGGTCGTTGGCGGTGTCGCATTCCTGCCGTTCATCGGCCTGGCGCTGGCCGCAGGGCTTGCCTGGGCAAGCCTGATGCCGCTGCGCGAACGCAACCTGCGCCGCACGCCGCTGCCGGTGTGGGGTATGGTGATCGCACACTTCGGTATTGCCGTGGCGCTGTTCGGCATGAGCAGCGAGAGCGCCTTCTCGGTCGAGAAGCTGGTTGCGGTGAGGCCCGGCGAGACGACGCAGGTCGGTCCGTGGCTTGTTCGCCTCGAACGGGTCGAACCGGTGGCCGGCCCCAACTGGACCGCGCTCGAGGCGGCACTGAAGGTGCGGTACAAGGATTCGGACCCGGTCATCGCCCGGCCGCAGTCGCGCAGCTTTTGGGCGCCCCCGCAGCAGACCAGCGAATCTTCGCTGCTGACGCGCTGGAACGGGCAGCTTTACTCGGTTCTGGGCGGGGAAGCGGAAGACGGTCGATGGCAGCTTCGCCTGTGGTGGAAACCCTTTGTCACCCTGATCTGGCTGGGGGGTCTGCTGATTGCCCTGGGCGGTGTGCTGGCCCTGATCGGCCGCGTGAAGAGCGACCTGCGCCGCCTCATCGCGCGTGACAAGATTGCCGACAGGCGCGAGAGTCAGGGCCGATGAGCGAGCCAACGCCTCCCAAGGCCCCCAAGTGGGCGATCTGGCTGCCCCTGGTGCTGTTCGTGGCCTTCGTCGCGCTCGTCATGATCGGGCTCTATCGTCCGGCGGACCGCAACGTGGCCAGCACGCTGGTCGGCAAGCCCATGCCCGAGTTCCAGCTTCCGCCGGCATTGCCCGGTCGACCCGGGCTCGACAGTCGGCAATTCGCCAATGGCTCGCCGCATCTCGTGAACATCTTTGCCAGCTGGTGCCTGCCGTGCCGCGTCGAGGCACCGCAACTGGCGGCACTGGCCAGGGCAGGTGTGCCGATCGAAGGCATCTCCGTGCGTGACACGACCGAGGCGCTGCAGGGTTTCCTTGCCGAACACGGCGATCCGTTCCAGCGAATCGGTGCCGATGATGACGGCAAGGTCCAGCTCGCGCTCGGCTCCTCTGGCGTGCCGGAGACTTACGTGATCGATGGCAAGGGCGTGATTCGCTACCAGCACATCGGCGAAATCCGTCCCGAACATATCCCGATGATTCTCGACAAGCTGAAGGAGGCCGCGCAGTGAGCCGCCTGCCAGTCTGTCTTCGCCCGTCGGGCCGCCTGTTCGCGGTGATCGTGGCCGCTCTGGGCCTGCTGTGCGCTGGGCCGGCCATGGCGCAGGAAGAGCAGTCGACCGCGCCTTATGCCTATCGCCAGCTAGAAGACCCGGCCAAGGAGGAGAAAGCGCAGGCGCTGATGGAGACGCTGCGCTGCCTGCAGTGCCAGGGACAGTCCATTGCCGATTCGGATGCGCCGATTGCCGGTTCGATGCGCTCGCTCGTGCGGGAACGGATCGCTGCAGGCGAAGATCCCGAAGTGATTCGCGGCTGGCTGATCGAACGATACGGCGATTACGTCAGCTACGCACCGCAATTGACCAGCCTCACCTGGCCGCTCTTTGCCGTGCCTGCCTTTCTCATCTTGCTGGCCGTGCTGTTGCTGCGCCGGCGCTTTCGCAGGGGAGGGGAACAATGACCTGGGTCCTCGTCGTCGTTCTGGCGGTCGTTGCCTTCGTTGCGATTGCCTTTGTCCTCAAGGCGCCGCGCAGCGGCTGGGAAGCGATCGCCGCTGCGCTCGTCCTGGGCATTGCCGGTTACGCTTCGCAGGCAAGCCCGGGGTTGCCCGCTGCGCCCAAGGCAGCGTCCGAGCAGGTCTCCAAGGACGCAGCGGCGATGGTCGATGCGCGCGGAAAGGTCAGCGACAGCAGCCTGCCGCCGAGCGATCGCTGGGTGGTGATTGCCGACGGACTGGCGCGAAACGGCCGTTACGGCGATGCTGCCGAGGTTCTGCGCGGTGCGGTCGATGCGGATCCCAAGAACACCGAGGCATGGCTGGCAATGGGCAACGCGCTGGTCTCCCATGCCGATGGGCTGCTGACGCCCGCGGCGCTCTATGCCTTCCGCAAGGCGGCCCTGTCGGATCCGGATGCACCGGGGCCGCCGTTCTTCCTGGGCCTCGCTTTCGCCCAGTCTGGTCGCTACGCCGAGGCCCGCCAGCTGTGGTCCGACCTGCTCGAACGCGCGCCCGAGGATGCTCCCTGGCGCGCGCCTCTGGCGGATCAGCTGTCCAAGCTGGAGGCGTTCCTTGCCGGACAATCGGGTGGGCAAGGTCCCTCTTCGGGTCAGTCAACCCCCTGAGCCTGATTTAAGTATCGTTGCTTGGGTCTTTGCATGCTGCTAACGGCCACCCCTTGCCGCAGCTGCGAGATGGCTTATCCAGTCCATGACGGGGCGCAGGAATGAGTGATGAACAATCGGGTCGTGGTGCTGAAACCCCGTCGGTAATCAATCCGGCGATGTCTTCCGCGCATCCAGTCCCCGGGGGCCATGGTCATGGTTCCAACAACGTCGCCAAGCTCGCCTTCGGGGCGATCGGCGTCGTTTTTGGAGACATCGGTACCAGCCCGATCTACGCCTTTCGTGAAACTTTCGTCGGCCCGCACCCGCTGGCCATCGACGAATTGCACATTCTGGGCGTCGTCAGCCTGATCTTCTGGTCGATGACGCTGGTCGTATCGATCCAGTACGTGGGCATCCTGATGCGCGCGGACAACAAGGGGCAGGGCGGCAGCCTCGCCCTCGTCGCGCTGATTTCCGGTCACATCAAGAAATCGCGATACGGTGGTCTTGTCGTGCTGCTGGGCGTCTTTGCGACCTCGCTGTTCTACGGCGACTCGATGATTACCCCGGCGGTTTCGGTGCTCTCGGCGGTCGAAGGCCTGACAGTAGTCGAATCGCGCCTGGCGCCGCTCGTCCTGCCGATTGCGCTGGTCCTGCTGATTGGCCTGTTCGTTCTGCAGAAAAGCGGGACGGCCAAGGTGGGAGCGCTCTTCGCGCCCGTCATGGTGATCTATTTCTCGGTCCTGGCGATCCTGGGCATCTATCACCTCGTGCAGATGCCCGGCGTGCTCGTCGCCCTGAACCCGTGGTACGCGATCCAGTTCTTCCTGACCGACAAGATGCTCGGCTTCCTGGCTCTCGGCTCGGTCGTGCTGGCCGTGACCGGCGCGGAAGCGCTCTATTCGGACATGGGCCACTTCGGGCGCGGCCCGATGCGCATGTCGTGGTTCGGCTTCGTAATGCCCTGCCTGCTGATCAACTACTTCGGCCAGGCGGCGATGATTCTCGGCCTGGACGATGCTTCGGCGGCAGAGGCGATGGAGAACCCGTTCTTCAACCTCGCGCCGGAATACCTGCGCCTGCCGCTCGTCATCCTGGCCACCTGCGCGACGTTCATCGCCAGCCAGGCGGTGATCTCGGGTGCGTTCTCGATCACCCACCAGGCGATGCAGCTTGGCTTCATCCCGCGCCTCTCGACCCGCCACACCAGCGAGCACGAAGTCGGGCAGATCTACATTCCCTTCGTGAACTGGGCGCTGATGACCGGCGTGATCGTGCTGGTCCTCGTCTTCCAGAACTCGTCGAACCTCGCTTCGGCCTATGGTATTGCGGTTACCGGCGCGATGCTCATCGACACCTGCCTGATGACGGTGTTGCTGATCGTGCTGTGGCGCTGGAAGCTGTGGCTGGCGATCCCGGTCATCGTTACATTCTTCATCGTCGATGGCGCCTACTTCGCTGCGAACGCGACCAAGATCGCGGATGGCGGCTGGTTCCCGCTGCTGATCGGCGGTATTGCCTTCACGCTGCTGACGACCTGGAACAAGGGCCGCCGCCTCATGCGCCTGCGCATGACCGAGGCCGCCTTGCCGCTCAACGTCTTCGCCAAGAGCGCGCACGGCAGCGCTGCGCGCGTACCGGGTACGGCGATCTTCATGGCATCGAGCAATGTCGGCGTGCCCTCGGCGCTGCTGCACAACATCAAGCACAACAAGGTGCTGCATGAGCGCGTTGTCGTGCTGACCGTCGAAGTGGCCGATGTGCCCTATGTCGAGGCAAGCGAGCGCTACGAGGTTTCGGACCTCGGGCAGGGCTTCTATCGCCTGACGCTGCGCTATGGCTTCATGGAAGAGACTGATATCCCCGTAGCGCTGGCCAATACCCAGATCTGCGGCGCTCCGTTCGAGATGATGAAGACCAGCTTCTTCCTCTCCCGTCAGACGCTGCTTCCGGCTGCTAAGCCGGGCATGGCAATCTGGCGCGAAAAGCTCTTTGCGTGGATGATGCGCAATGCGGCCAGTGCGATGGAGTTCTTCCGCCTGCCGACCAACCGCGTCGTCGAACTGGGCAGCCAGCTCGAGATCTGATCGCGCAGTCCGTCTTCCCTCTTGAGAGGACAGCAAAAAGGGCGGACCTGCTGCGAAGGCAGGCCCGCCCTTTGCGTTTCCGGTGACCGATCAGCCGAGGTTGGCGCTGACCATGCAGTAGATCATCGGAATCGACAGCAGCGTGTTGAGACGGCTGGCAATCAGCGCGCGCGGCGCGGCGGCGGCTTTCTCCTCGGCGCTGGCTTCGACGATGCCCAGGATCTTCTTCTGGGCGGGCCAGATGATGAACCAGACGTTGAAGGCCATGACGAGGGCCATCCACATGCCCACGCCGATCAGCGCGACGGCTCCAACGCCCGCGAAGCTGAGCGCCTGGACGAGGTAGCCGCTGGCCCACGCGACGACGAGCCCGGTGATGACCGTGAACAGCGCCGCATAGCGGAAGTAGAATAGCACCTTGGGCGCGATGTGCCCGGTGACCGCGCCTTTCTGCTCCGCCGGGATCGACGGCATCAGCGGCACTTGCACGAAGTTGAGATAGTAGAGCAGGCCGATCCACAGGATCCCGAAAAAGACGTGGAGCCAGCGGAAGACCGAATTGAGATTGACCGGTGAGTATGGCGCGAAGGCCAGCATGATCAGGATCGCGAGCGCGATACCTACACCCAGGACGAGATTCAGGTTTCCGAACAGTTTCGCCATTGCATCCCCCTTTATGTTCTTGCGCCGGCCCCCCTGCTGTTGGCGTTAGTCAGCGACCGGCAACGCACTATCGCGATTCCGGCACGGCTTGTCACATGAAATCATGGGATGGGGAGGAGGACCTTCCCGCAGGCTCAGTCGTGCGGGGGATTCTCGATCAGCTCTTCCTTCGCAGTTTCGCCCATGCCGTGCCTGAGCACCATGGGCAGCTGCGAGAAAGTAAAGAGGAAGGAAATCACCGTGAAACCCCAGAGCTTGGCCTGCAGCCACGTATCGAAAGTGATGACCCCGATATGCTTGGCATAGACGAGCGCGGTGTTGAGGACGGCCAGGAACAGGAAGAACCACGCCCAATTGCGCGAGAGTTTCATCCAGCCGGTCTCGTCCAGACCCTCGAAGGCTGACTGCAGAAGATACTTGAGCATCGGCTTGCCGCGCCAAAGCCCGATGAAGAGTACCCCGGAGAACATCAGGTAAACCGCGGTTGGCTTGATCATGATCCACAGCGGATCGTGGAAGATCACGGTCAGAGCGCCGAAGCCTACGATCAGCACCGTCGTCAGCCAGAGCATCGGCGAGATATGGCCCAGCCGCCACTTGGAGACGACGAGGGCGATCACGGTGGCAGCCATGAAGGCGAGCGTGCCCTTGATGACGGCGGCTACAGTGGCGATGCTGTCCTCGCTGTCAGCCGGTGAATAGTGCCGGTAGGCAAGGAAGAAGATCAGCAGCGGTCCGTAGTCGACCACGAGATTGAGCCAGGAGCTGCGCGGCTTTTCCTCGGCCTTGGCGGGGGATGCTTGGGTCATCAGGCGATTCCGGCGATAACCCGGGCCACGAGGTCCGGGTTGAAGGGGCGCAGGTCGTCGATCTTTTCACCGACGCCGATGGCATGGATGGGAAGCCCGTATTGCTCGGCCGCTGCGACGAGGACGCCGCCGCGTGCAGTGCCGTCCAACTTGGTCATGATCAAGCCGGAGACGCCCGCGACTTCCTTGAAGATCTCGATCTGCGACAGCGCGTTCTGACCGTTGGTGGCATCGAGCACCAGGACCACGTCGTGCGGGGCCTCGGGGTTGAGGCGGCCCAGGACGCGGCGGATCTTGGCCAGCTCGTCCATCAGCTCGCGCTTGTTCTGCAGGCGTCCTGCGGTGTCGACGATCAGCGCGTCAATGCCCTGGTCGGTCGCAGCCTTGACCGCATCGAACACGACGGAAGCCGGATCGCCGCCTTCGGGGCCCTTGACGATGGGAACGCCCAGCCGTTCGGCCCAGACGCCAAGCTGGCCGATGGCCGCGGCACGGAAGGTATCGCCCGCTGCCAGCATGACCGAATAGTCCTGTTCCTGGAACAGGTGCGCCAGCTTGGCGATCGTCGTGGTCTTGCCCGATCCGTTGACGCCGATCACGAGGATCACTTGCGGACGCGGGAAAGCCACCACGTCGAGCGGCCTTGCGACAGGGCGCAGGATGTCGGCGATCTCGCGCGCGACGACTTCCATGATCGCGCGCTCATCGGCATCGCGCTCGAAGCGTTCTTCGGCGAGCCGCTCGCGGATGCGGGCCGCGGCGCGCGGGCCGAGGTCCGACATGATCAGGGCGTCCTCGATGTCGTCGAGCTGGCCATCGTCCAGGCGGGTCTTGCCGACGATACCGGCGAGGTTGCCGGTCAGCCGTTCGGAGGTCTTGCGAAAGCCTCCGAAGAGGCGTTCGGACCAGGCGTCGTTGGGGGCGCCTTCGTCACTCATACTTCCAGTATTCCTTCGACTGCCTTTCCAGGCGTGATGCGTAGCAGTGCGCCGGGATGCGTGCCCTCGGGAAGGCGCACGGTCGCGAAGTTCTCGGCATGGCCGGTCCCGCCTTTCTCGGCAAGCACTGTCAGCGTCTTACCGACAAGGCCTTCCAGCCAAGTGTCGCGCTGGCGGGCGATGGTGGTACGCAATTCCGCGGCACGGGCCTTGATCAGCGGCGGGCTGACCTGCGGCATGCGAGCGGCCGGGGTACCCGGTCGCTGCGAGTAGGGGAAGACGTGCCCGTGCACGATCTGCAGGCTTTCGACGATCGAGAGGCTGTTGGCGTGCGCGGCTTCGTCCTCGGTTGGGAATCCGGCGATGATGTCCGCGCCCACGGCAAGATCGCCGCGGTGGGCCCGCAGCCCTTCGACAAGCGCGATGGCATCGGCTCGGCTGTGGCGCCGCTTCATCCGCTTGAGGATGAGATCGTCGCCATGCTGTAGTGAAAGATGCACATGCGGCATCATGCGCGGTTCATGCGCAAGCAGTTCGAACAGGCCGGGGTCCACTTCCGCGCCGTCGATCGAGGACAGGCGCAGGCGGGGCAGGGCGGCGAAGCGGGCCAGGATCGCTTCGCCCAGTGCGCCCAGTCGCGGAGCGCCGGGCAGGTCGCTGCCCCAGGAGGTAAGGTCGACCCCGGTAAGGACGATCTCGCCCACTCCCGCATCGACATGCACGGCGATGTCTTCGATCACTTCGGCCACGCTGCGCGAACGGCTCGGACCACGGCCTTGCGGGATCACGCAGAAGGTGCAGGCATGGTCGCAGCCGTTCTGCACCTGCACGAAGCCGCGCGTGTAGCCACCCTTTGCGCGAAGGGGCGGGGCAGCAGGCACGTTCCAGGCGCGTGGATCGAGCTTGGCGGTGTTGGCGACGAGGCCGTCCACCTCGGGCATCTGCCCCAGCATCTCGCGCTCCACTTCGGCGGCGCAGCCGGTGACGATAAGGCGCGCGTCGGGCCGCGCGCGGCGGGCGCGGCGGATCGCTTGCCGGGTCTGGCGCACGGCTTCGGCCGTCACGGCGCAGGAATTGATCACGACAAGATCCCGCGCCTCGCCGAGCAGGCCGCGCAGGGATTCGCTTTCCGCGATGTTGAGGCGGCAGCCGAGGGAATGGACTTCGACCGTCAAACCTTGGTCCCGCCCGCAGGCATCCCGTAATCGGCCGGATCGAACGAGCCGCGGAAGCTCTCGGTCGCCGGACCGGTCATGACGATCTCGCCGTCCTCGCGCCATTCGATGACGAGCGGCCCGCCAGGAAGGGTCACGGTGACGCGGCGATCGACCAGGCCGCGCTTCATCGCTCCGATGGCCGTCGCGCAGGCGCCGGTGCCGCAGGCGCGGGTAAGGCCGGCGCCGCGTTCCCACACGCGCAGGGTCATCGCGTCGCGTGCGGTCACTGCAGCGACATTGACGTTGATCCTCTCGGGGAACAGCGGGTCGTTCTCGATCAGCGGGCCGAGCCGGTCCATTTCGACCGCATAGGGATCGGCGACGAAGAAGATCACGTGCGGATTGCCGACGTTGACGGCGATGGGATCGGTCAGCTCATCCCAGCCTACCGGCATGGAATGGGTGTCCATTGCATAGGCAAGCGGAATGCGGTCCCAGTCGAAGCGGGGCTTGCCCATTTCGACGGAAATGCCGCTGTCGCTTGGCGAGGCGTGGAGCAAGCCGCCCAGCGTCTCGATCCGGGCCGGCTGGCCGTGCAGCAGGCCGACCGCGCGGGTGGCATTGCCGCATGCCTCCACTTCGCTGCCGTCGGCATTGAAGATGCGCATGCGGAAATCCCCCTCGGAAGAGGGCTCAAGCAGGATCAGCTGGTCGCAGCCGATGCCGGTGTGGCGGTCGGCAAGGGCAGATGCGGCAGCGGAGTCGATCGGCGGCAGGGCGCGCTCACGCGCGTCCAGCACGATGAAGTCGTTGCCCAGCCCATGCATCTTGGTGAATTCGATCCGCATGGCGCGCGATCTATGCGTTGGCGGGCCTCAGGTCCAGTGGTGATGCGTCGAAAAGGAGCCGATCAGGCGCGCTTTGCGGGCTTGATTGCGGGATCGACAGGCGTGTCCTGCGTGTCCGCCTGCGCAGTGGGCAGATCCTGCACAGCGCCGCGGCGTAGCTGCGGCAGTTCGCTTTCAAGGAACTGGCGGTTGGCGATCAGTTCGATGCCGCCCAGCCATTCGCTGACCTCACGGGCCGGCTGCGGCCTGCCATAGTAATATCCCTGCCCGGTAATGCTGCCGAATTCCATCAGCCGTTCAAGCACCGCGCCGTTCTCGATACCTTCGGCCGTAATCGGCATGTCCAGCCCCTTGCCGAGCTGGGCGATGGCATTGACGATTGCGGCGCTGTCCTTGTTGTCGACAAGGCTGGATACGAAACTGCGGTCGATCTTGATGCGGTCGAAGGGCAGGCTGCGCAGCTGTGCGAGCGAGCTGTAGCCGGTGCCGAAATCGTCGAGGCTGACCTTGATACCCTGGTTCTTGAGACTGGTGATCAGCGAACGGACCTGGGCGATGTTCTGGTGCAGGCAGGATTCGGTGATTTCGATCTCCAGCCTGTGCGGCGGAAACTTCGCCTCGATCAGTAGCTTGATCAGCTTCTGGGCGAACCAGGGGTCGCGCAGCTGCATTGGCGAGATGTTGACCGAGAGGGTGAGATGGTCGTCCCAGGTCTTGGCATCTTCGAGTGCCTGCGAGATCACGCTTTCCGACAGGTCGGCAATCGCGCCGATCTCTTCGGCGATGGGAATGAAAAGGTCCGGTGCGACGATGCCGAACTTGGGCGAATCCCAGCGCGCGAGCATCTCGAAACCGATCAGTTTGCCGGTCTGCAACTCGATCTGCTGTTCGTAGAAGGGTACGAATTCCTGGCGCGGGATGCCCTGCCGGATGCCGTGTTCGATCTCGCTGCGAAAGCGCATCTCGTCGGCCATCTGGGCTTCGAACCAATAATAGCTGTTCCGGCCGCGGCGCTTGGCATGGTACATCGCGATGTCGGCGCGTTCGAGCAGCGTGCGGGCATCGGGCAATTCGTCGTCGATGCCCAGCAGGTCGGAACGGGCGAGCCCGACCGAAGCGGTCACTTCGAGCAGCAGCGTGTCGATGGCGATCGGGCGGCTCATCCGGTCGACGAGGGATTCGGCGACCTGATCGAGGAATTCGTCGCGGCCCGTGTCGAAGGCGAGGGCGACGGCGAATTCGTCACCGCCGATCCGGCCGATGACGGCCTGTTGTGGCAGGCTTGCCGAAATCCGGCGCGCGCACTCCTGCAGCAGGAGATCGCCGGTCTTGTGGCCGTTGTAGTCGTTGATCTGCTTGAAGTTGTCGAGGTCGATCATCATCAGGACGACCGCGCGATCCTCAACCTGATTGTCGGCGAGCAACTTGGCGACACCGGTGTTGAAGCTGCGGCGATTGAGATAGCCGGTCAGCGGATCGGTCTCGGCCAGCAGGCGGGCCTGCCGTTCGGCGCGCTTGCGCAGCTTGATCTCGTCGCAAAGCTGGCGGTAGCGGCTCCAGCCGAAGATGATGATCGCGATGTTGAGCAGGAAGGCATTGAGGATGAAGTTGTCCGGTCCGGGCCCGCGCTCGAGGATCGAGCGTACGACCGCGGGACCGACTTCACTACCTGTCGCGACGAACAGGAGGATCGCGGCGGTGACAATGCCGAGCGCGACGACGTCGATCTGACGGTCATCCGCTTGATCGGCGCAGACGTCCTGAATGTCTGCCACCTTGGTTGCTGTCACCGAAAATCCCCCCGGAGCTGGAATGTCCTGGGACGTTTACCGGGTTAAGCTGAAATTTCCGTAAAGCCTGCCGTTATTGTCGTGGAGGGGCCTTGTCACCGTGCCCGATCAAGGTCTCTCAACTTCCTGTTATCATGCGATAAGTCCGATTTCACGCAGACGCTCCTGCAGATAGTCGTCGGCAGTGATTACTTGCGGATAGCGATCCGGGTTTTCCGCAGTGACGCACTGGGGCAGGGTGACGAAGGGGAAATCGCTGCGCAAGTGCAGGAAGAACGGCATCGAGTAGCGACTGTGCGTGCTGCGGTCCCCTGCGGGATTGCGCACGCGGTGCGTGGTCGAGGGCAGGACATGGTTGGTCAGGCGCTGCAGCATGTCGCCGATATTGACCACCATCGCCCCTTCGGGCGGCGCCACCGAGAGCCACTGGCCATTCTTGCCAAGCAGTTCGAGGCCTGCCTCCTCCGCGCCGAGCAACAGGGTAATGAGGTTGATGTCCTCATGCGCGCCGGCCCGGATTGCACCACCCGCATCGCGGCTGACCGGGGGGTAGTGCAGCAGGCGCAGGACTGAGTTGCCGTTCTCGATGGCATGGTCGAACCAGCGCGCATCGAGGCCGAGGTCGATGGCGATCGCCGAGAGCAGTTCGGCGCCGACCCTGTCGAAAGCCGCGTAGAGCCGGGTGAAGGTTTTCTGGAAGTCCTCGATTTCCGCAGGCCAGATGTTGGGCGGCATGGTTGAGGCGAGCGGTGAACCGTCAGGCAGGTCGCGCCCGATGTGCCAGAATTCCTTGAGGTCTTTCTCCGTCGCGCCCTTGGCGACTTCGGTGCGAAACGGCGTGTAGCCGCGCGCCCCGCCCTGGCCGGCCTTGAAGTAGTGCATCTTGGTTTCGACCGGCAGCGCGAAGAACTCTCGGGTCAGGTCCCAGGCCCGCTCGATCAGATCCGGGGCGATACCGTGATCGCGCACCATGGCGAAACCGAAAGTCCGAAAGCTCTCGCCGATGAGCCCGGGCAGGGCTTCGCGGTCGGCGTCGAGACTGAGGACGGGGATTTCGGCAAGGTCCATAGTGGTGCATTCCGTAGTGAATCGTTATGCGGCCTACCTAATTTGTTTCTGGACTTTAGTCGAAACGGAAAGGCAAAAGATGGCGAAGCGCTACTGGCTGATGAAGTCAGAACCCGACGCATACGGCTGGGATGACCTCGTCGCAGAGGGCGAAGGCACCTGGGACGGCGTGCGCAATCATCGCGCGGCGAACAACCTGCGTACGATGGAAGTGGGCGACGAGGCGTTCTTCTACCATTCGAACATCGGCAAGGAGATCGTCGGCATCGTCACGATCAGCGAAGCGGGGATTGCCGATCCCACCGATCCGGAAGGCAAGTGGGCGGCCGTGAAGGTCAAGCCGGTTCGCAAGTTGAAGAAGCCGGTCACGCTCAAGGAAATCAAGGCCGATCCCGAACTGGCGGAGATCGAGCTGGTCAAGCTCTCGCGGCTTTCGGTCGCAGCGATCACGCCCGAGGAATGGGACTACCTTATCGCCAGGTCGGAGGGCTGACCGCGCATCCGCTTGATTGGTCGCGTCTCAGCCACGGCCGGGCGCGCTGCGGGAACCGGATGTCCTGCCTGCCCGTTCTTTCCTAGTGACGGTGGGAAATTTCTTCCGCTGAAACAAGGAGATAATTTTATGGGTGAACTCAAGGACAAGGCCAAGGGCCTCGCTAACGAAATAGCCGGCAACATCAAGCAGGCTGCTGGCGAATCCCGCAATGATCCTTCACTCGAAGCAGAAGGCAAGGCCCAGGAAAAGAAGGGCGAGATGCAGAACCTGAAGGGCAAGGTGAAGGGCGCTTTGGGCGACAAGGTCTAGGTCGCATGCAGGTTCCGCAAGGAAACCGGTTGAAGGGCTGCCGCAAGGCGGCCCTTTTGCGTTGTACGCCAATGCGCTGTGCCGGGCTTGCTCAAACTCGCGCGCGCCGTCCCGTTTTGGGAGGGGCGCGACAAGCGGCTTGCGGAAAAAGTAAACAAAGTCTTAATTTCCGCTTCATGAAAGCCATGAAGCGACGCGCCCTTGTCCTGACCGATGAAGCCGCCCGGCATCCGTTCCGGCGCTCGCTTCCTGCCCATGTGCGCCTGGCGCCGCTGGATCAGGAGGTGCAGCAGGACAATGCCCTTGCCAGGTTGCGCTGGAAGATGACGGGCGGGGACTGGCAGAGCTTCCTGCAGGCCTACTGCGCATCGCTCGTCGCGATGCTCGTCTTTATCGCCTGAGGGCAGATCTTCCCGGGAAAGGGATTGATGTCAGGCCGCTTCTGCGGCCTTTTCTGCGCGAAACAGCAGGTAGCCGAGCCAGGCTGAAGCAACGCAGCACAGCGCCACGACGAGCAATTGCTGTACGATCGCGAGCCCGAGCAGGGTCAGCAGGCCGGTGAGTAGCGAGCCCACCACCATTGCGCCGGAATTGACGATATTGTTGGCGGCCACCGTGCGCGCGGTCTGCGACTTGTCCACGAAAGTGGTCAGGAAGGCATAGAGCGGCACGACGAACATGCCGCCGCACACGGCGATGCCGAGCAGCGTCAGCAACAGCGGCACTGCCAGCGGCTGCGAGAGGAAGGTCGCCACGTCCATCAGTTCGCCCGGTGCGCCGTGAGACGTCCAGGCGCTGCAGACCATTTCGAACGCGAAGAGGAACAGGCCCATGCCGATCACCGAGAGCGGTGAGAAGCGGGCCGAGACCGTGCCCTTGAGCAGGGCGTTGATCGCAATCGACCCGATGGCGACGCCGACCGAGAACATCACGAGGAACAGGCTGGCGACTTCCTTGCTGGCCGCCAGGATATTCTTGGCAAGCGGCGGGAACTGGATGAACAGGACAGTGCCGATCGCCCAGAAGAAGCTGATCGCGCAGATTGCCAGGAACACCCGCTTGTCCTGCATCGTCGTGCGCACGAGCTGGATCGAGGAGCGCCAGATATGGAAGTCGAGCGGTTCGGGCTTGCACATCGGCGGAGCGGGCGGGACCTGCCGCCCGGCGATATAGCCGATGCAGGCGACCACGAAGACGCTGATCGCCGCGGCATCGACACTGATCCAGCCGGCGACGATGGTTCCGGCCAGGACTGCGATGTAGGTCCCCGCCTCGACGAGGCCGGTGCCGGCGAGCACTTCGCCATCGCGCAGGTGCTGCGGGAGGATGGCGTACTTGATCGGGCCGAAGAAGGTCGAGTGAATGCCCATCGCGAAAAGTGCGACCAGCATCAGCGGAATCGCAATGGTGTGCAGGCCGATGCCCTGCCAGGCAAGCGCCAGTCCGGCTCCGCCCACCAGCATGATCAGGATTTCGCAGAACTTGATGATGCGGATGATCTTCGCCTTGTCGCGCATATCGGCGAGTTGGCCGGACAGGGCGGAGAGCGCGAAGAACGGAATGATGAAGATCGCCGAGGCCAAAGCGCTGAACCGGGCCTCGTCGGCCTCGGAGTTGTAGACGCTGTAGACCACGTAAAGAACCATCGCGTTCTTGAACAGGTTGTCATTGAACGCGCCGAGAAGCTGGGTCACGAACAGCGGCAGGAAACGTCGGGCCCGGATGAGTTTTGACGTCGTTGTCATCTGTTGATCTGTAACCGGCCTCAAATTCTGGTGCGCGGACACTTAAAGCGGTGGGCGAGGGGCACAACCCCTGATCGGCACTTTATTCCTCCCTGCGTTACCGGCTATGGGCATTGCCTGAATGCTCACCTTGCCGAATCTCCTCACGCTGTCCCGCATCCTGACTGTGCCGCTTCTGGCATTTCTCTTGTGGTGGCCGAATTGGGAGTTCGGATACGGCCTGGCCTTCGGGCTGTACTGCCTCATGGGCATAACCGATTATTTCGATGGGTATCTCGCGCGCTCGAGCGGGACGGTCTCGAAGCTGGGGATCTTCCTCGACCCGATCGCCGACAAGATCATGGTGGCTGCGGTCATCCTCGTGCTGACGGCGCAGGGCATCCTGCGCGGCCCCTATGTGGGTGACATGCACGTCATCGCCGGCCTGATCATTCTCGTGCGCGAAATCGCCGTCTCGGGCCTGCGCGAATTTCTCGGGCCGCTGCAGGTTTCGGTTCCGGTCAGCAAGCTCGCCAAGTGGAAGACGACTTTCCAGATGGTTTCGCTCGGCGCGCTGATTCTCGGCGGAGCGATGCCCTGGTGGAACGTGCCCTTCGCCGGAATCGCGATCAACCTGCCGCATACCGTGGGCCTGACGACGCTCTGGGCGGCAGCGGCGCTGACGATCATCACCGGCTGGGACTACATGCGCGTCGGCCTCAAGCACATGGACTGATGCGGCGGGCCGATCAGGCCGTCGTCGCCATACGCTTTATCGCAAAGTGCATTCCGGGAGGACTATCCCGCCCGCAATTCGTCCGCCAGCATCCGGAATTCGTCCGAACGCGGGGAATTCCTGCGCCATACGAGCGCGATCTCGCGGTTGGCATTGGGCGAGACGAGAGGGCGGGCCACGACGTTGGTGCCGTTGAGGATGCCTGCGTCGAGCGCCATCTCCGGCAGCATCGTAAGCCCGAGGCCGTTATCGACCATCTGCACGAGCGTGTGCAGGCTGGTACCGATCATCGTTGCGCTGGCACGCAGCTCCGGGCGATTGCAGGCAGCCAGCGCATGGTCCTTGAGGCAATGCCCGTCCTCGAGCAGCAAGAGCCGGTTCTCGTCGATGACGTCGGGAGCGACTTCCTCGGGCGGATTGCGCGGGTCGTCGTGCGGAAAGGCGACGTAGAAGGCGTCGAGTTCGATCGTCTCCTTCTCCACTTCGCCGGTTGCGTAGGGCAGGGCCAGCAGCACGCAGTCGGCCCGGCCGTGGTGAAGCGATTCCATAGCGGCCGCACTGGGTTCCTCGCGCAGGAACAGCTTGAGGTTGGGCCTTTCGCGGCGCAGGCGGGGCAGCATCCGGGGCAGGAGAAAGGGCGCTATCGTCGGGATAACGCTCATGCGCACTTCCCCCGAGAGCGGCTTTCCGCTCGACTGGACGAGTTCGGAAAGCTCCTCGGTCTCGCGCAGGATGCGGTGGGCCTTGGCGACGACGGCATTGCCCAGCGGGGTGAAGCGCACCGCGCGCTTGGTGCGCTCGACCAGCGTCACGTCCAGCAGCGTCTCAAGATCGCGCAGGCCTGCCGAAAGCGTCGATTGCGACACGAAGCAGGCCTCGGCTGCGCGTCCGAAGTGCCCATGCTCATGCAGGGCCACGAGATACTGCAGCTGCTTGAGCGTGGGCTGGTAGACGGTCATCCGGTGGCCTGGCCGCCTTCGTCCTCCGCTGTCGCCATCTCGCCGGTTTCCGCGGCCGCTTCCTGCGGTACCTCGTCATCGACATGGGTCATCTTGAGCCTGCCGTTCTCGACCGCGAAGGCCAGCTTGCCCTCTACCAGGTCCAGTGCATCCTTGCCGAAGACCTCGTAGCGCCAGCCCTGCAGGATCGGCAGGTTCTTGCGGACGCCCGCTGCGAGCAGTTCGAGTTCATCGCTGCGTGTAAGCAGGCGGGCGGCCACGTCGATCTCGCGCGCGCGGATCTTGACCAGCAGCTTGAGCAGGTCTGCCACGAGGGCGCCTTCCTTGCCGAGAGGAGCCCCGCGCGGTGCGCGCGGCGGCATCTCGTCGTCGGGAAGCGGCTGGGCCTTGGCGATAGTTGCCATCAGGCGCTTGCCGATTTCGTTGTCCTTCCAGCCTTGCGACAGGCCGCGCACCTTGGCGAGGTCCGACTGCTGCTTGGGCGGGTGGTTGGCCAGGTCGGCGAGGGTTTCGTCGCGGGCGATGCGGCCGCGCGGGATGTTCTTGCCCTGCGCTTCATGCTCGCGCCATTCGGCGATCGCCTTGAGGCGGCCGAGCATGGCCGGGTTGCGCCCTGCCGCCTTGATCCGCTTCCAGGCCTGGGTGGGATCGTTGCGGTAATTGTCCGGATCGGCGAGCTTTTCCATTTCCTGATTGAGCCAGGCCCCGCGCCCGGTCTTGATCAGGCGCTTGAGGATCTTCGGGAAGATCTTGGAAAGGTGGGTGACGTCGCCGATGGCATATTCGATCTGCCGCTCGGTGAGCGGGCGGCGCGACCAGTCGGTGAAGCGCGCGCCCTTGTCGATCGTCAGGCCGAGCCAGGATTCGACGAGGTTGGAATAGCCGATCTGCTCCGACTGGCTGATCGCCATCATCGCGATCTGGGTGTCGAAGATCGGGTGCGGGGTGCGACCGGTGGCGTTGAAGATGATCTCGACGTCCTGGCCGCCGGCGTGGAAGACCTTCAGGACTTCCTCGTTGTCGGTCAGCAGGTCGAGCAGCGGCGACAGGTCGAGGCCTTCGGCCATCGGATCTATCGCGGCAGCTTCCTCCGTATTGGCGATCTGCACGAGGCAGAGTTCGGGCCAATAGGTGTTCTCGCGCATGAATTCGGTGTCGACGCTGACGAAATCGGATTTTGCCAGTCGTTCACACAGGGCAGCGAGATCTTCGGTCTGGGTTATGAGCGGATGAATGATCATTGAACAGCGGCGTTACGCCTAACAGGACGCAGGATCAACGCTCTCGGATAAGGTTTAGGGGAAGGCTCCCCCACTATTTGCGACGAAATAGTCTCTGAAAGAGGCTCGGTTTTTCCAAGGCTTCGAGTTCGGCGATACTTTCAGGAGTGACGATTCGCCTGCGCAACTGCGTTCCGGTGGTGTGCGCCGGGACTTCCGGGGGTTCCCATCCTTCGGGTTCGAGGCCCGGATCGGCGCCGGGATCTGCGAGTTCGCGAAGCTCCAGAAGAGCGGCGGTTTCCTCGAGTGGGCGGTGGTCCTCGAAAGGTTCCGCAGGGCCGGTCGCAGGCTGGTACGTCGCGGGCGCGAAGCTGCCATGGCCGGGTCCGGTCGTATCGGCGACGGGGCCGGCAATCGGCGCAGGCTGCAGCGCCGGCTCGCAGACGAAGGCATCGGGCGCGGCCACGGCGGGAGCCGCGACGAAAGGATAGGATTCGTTGCTGCCGACCAGCACTGCCATGGGGCGCGGCAGGCCTTCGCGCATGGCCGTGTCGCGGACGGCGATATGGGCAAGGACGGCGATGAAGCTGGCGCCCAGCATATAGGCGCGGCGTTCCTTTTCGCTGGCGTCGCCGCCGGGACGGCAGCGCTGCTCGAGCGCGAAAACTGCGCCGTAGAGATCGTCGATGCCGGCAATGCCGATCGTGTCGTCCACTTCGACAAATCGATCCGTCCAGCGGCTTGCGGCGCCAACGTAGCCGCCCAGAAGCGAAGCGCGGTCGCTGCGCGAGAAAGGCCAGGCGTCATCGCTGTAGTAATGCGTCTCGACGTGCGGCGGCATCAGGCCGGAAGGATCGGGCGAGAGGCCGATGTGGCCCGGGTCGCTGAGGTCGATGCCGATGGCGGTGATCGGCGCGCCCAGCGCGTCCAGGTGCGCCAGTCGTCCGGCGATGTCTTCCCATCCCGTGATCAGGAGGTCTGCGGAAGTGATCTGCGGGAAACGTTCGGGCAGGGGAAGTCCCGGGCCGCTGACCAGGGCGATTCGGCTTCGCAGCCAGGTTTCCGCCTGTTCGGCCTGGCCTTCGCGCAACAGGACCTCGATGGCATGGCGGAATTCCTCATCGACCATTCCGTCGATCGTGATTTCGGCCAGCATGTTATTCTCTCCTGATGACCCGTAGGATCGCAGATAGAAGTGCAATCGTTTATTTCGGGTTACGAGATTAATTTCGGGTAACGCCCCGGCATCTTGCGGGCCTGCGGGCGAGGGCGGAAATCGGCTCAGGGCAAACGCCATCTGGAAATCGTGGCGGCAGTCCTCTAGGGGGCTGCGCTTGCAACCAGTTTTCTTGAGAAGAAGCGCGACCACGCCATGACCCATCCCTATCGCTCCCACACTTGCGGCGCCCTGACTGCGGCCGATGTCGGCCAGACCGTCCGCCTGTCCGGCTGGGTACATCGCAAGCGTGACCACGGCGGCGTTCTCTTCGTGGACCTGCGCGACCACTACGGCATCACCCAGGTGGTGACCGATGCGGATAGCCCCGCGCTCGAAATTCTCGATTCGCTGCGTCTCGAAAGCGTCGTGACCATCGAGGGCAACGTGAAGGCGCGCACCGAGGCAACGGTGAACCCGAACCTGCCGACCGGCGAGATCGAGGTCTATGCGCGCAGCGCCACGGTGCTGTCGAAGGCCGAGGAACTGCCGATGCCGGTCGCCGGTGAGCAGGAGTATCCGGAGGACATCCGCCTCAAGTACCGCTTCCTCGACTTGCGCCGCGAGACGCTGCACGCCAACATCGTGACGCGCACCAGGATCATCTCGGACATGCGTCGCCGCATGGAAGGCATCGGCTTCACCGAGTACTCGACGCCGATCCTCACTGCGTCCTCGCCCGAAGGCGCGCGCGACTTCCTCGTGCCCAGCCGCATTCACGCCGGCAAGTTCTACGCGCTCCCGCAGGCGCCGCAACAGTACAAGCAGCTGCTGATGGTTGCCGGATTCGACCGCTACTTCCAGATCGCGCCGTGCTTCCGCGACGAGGACCCGCGCGCCGACCGCCTGCCGGGCGAGTTCTACCAGCTCGACCTCGAGATGAGCTTCGTTACCCAGGAGGAAATCTGGGAAACGATGGAGCCGGTGATCCAGGGCGTCTTTGCCGAGTTCGCCAAGGGCAAGCCGGTCACCCCCTCGGGTGAATTCCGCCGCATTCCCTATGCCCAGGCGATGCTGGACTACGGTTCGGACAAACCGGACCTGCGCAATCCGATCGTCATCAAGGACGTGACCGAGCACTTCAAGGGCTCGGGCTTCGGCATCTTCGCGGGCATCGTCGAGAACGGCGGTACGATCCGCGCGGTCCCGGCGCCGGGCGCGGGCGCTGGCAGCCGCAAGTTCTTCGACGAGATGAACAACTGGGCGCGCGGCGAGGGCTTCTCGGGCCTGGGCTACATCAACATCAAGGACGGCGTCCCCGGCGGCCCGATCGCCAAGAACCATGGCGAGGACAAGACCGCGGCGCTGATCGAGGCACTGGGCCTTGGTCCCAACGACGGCGTGTTCTTCGCTGCCGGCAAGGAAGAGCAGGCGGCCAAGCTCGCCGGTCTCGCCCGCACCCGCGTCGCCGAGCAGCTCGACCTGATCGACAAGGACCGCTTCGAGCTGTGCTGGATCGTCGACTTCCCGTTCTTCGAATGGGACGAGGACAACAAGAAGGTCGACTTTGCGCACAACCCGTTCTCGATGCCGCAGGGCGGCATGGAAGCGCTGACCTCGCAGGACCCGCTCACGATCAAGGCGTTCCAGTACGATCTCGTGTGCAACGGCTACGAGATCGCTTCCGGCTCGATCCGTAACCAGAGCCCTGAGCTGATGGTTGCGGCTTTCGAGAAGGTCGGCCTGTCGAAGCAGGACGTCGAGGATCGTTTCGGCGGCCTCTACCGCGCATTCCAGTATGGCGCGCCGCCGCATGGCGGCATGGCGGCCGGTGTCGACCGCATCGTCATGCTCCTGTGCGGCGCGCAGAACCTGCGCGAAGTCACGCTGTTCCCGATGAACCAGCGCGCCGAAGACCTGCTGATGGGCGCGCCGTCACCGGCCGAGCTGAAGCAGCTTCGCGAACTGCACCTGCGTGTCGTCGATGCGGTGAAGCCCGCCGTTGCCACGCCGGGCCACGTTGTCGCGCCCGACGCAGGCTGATAGACTGATGTCTGCCTGAAATGGGTAGGCCGGCTCCGGTTGAGCCGGCCCGCGCATTCGCCCTGGCCTGCATCCGGGGCATGCGTGACCAGGCAGCCATCCGGCGAGCCCCATGGCCTTGCAGGTGCGGCGATGGTTGCTGCGCTTGAGGTTGGAGCTTGTACAATGCAGCAGCAGATTGCGCTTATCACGCTTGGCGTCGCCGACATGGCCCGGGCCAAGGCTTTCTATCGCGAAGGGTTCGGCTGGGAGCCGGCGTTCGAGATGGACGACGTCGCCTTCTTCCAGATGAACGGGTTCGTCTTCGGGATCTGGGGGCGCGGCGACCTCGACGGGGACATGCAGCGCAAGGCATCGGGTTCGGGCAGTTTCGCCCTGGCGCACAACGTCGAGAGCGCGCAGGCCGTAGATGATGCCATTGCGCGGCTCGTCGCAGCCGGAGCATCGCTGCTGCGCAAGGCGGACAGCCCGCCCCATGGCGGCTATCGCGGTTATGTGGCCGACCCGGACGGCCATGCCTGGGAAATTGCCTGGAATCCCGCCTGGACAGTGGATAACAGGGGGTATGTCACCTTGCCGACATCCTCCTAAGTTCAGCGGGAGGCTTGCCAGCTCGACTCGTTGTCATTAGGGCGACTTTCGAGATTTTATCCTCCGGATTGAGAAGGGGTCTATTCAAATGAGCGATACCGCCGATCGGGTTAAGAAGATCGTCGTTGAGCACCTCGGCGTCGAAGCCGACAAGGTGACCGAAGAAGCAAGCTTCATCGACGACCTGGGCGCAGACAGCCTCGACATCGTCGAGCTGGTCATGGCCTTCGAAGAAGAGTTCGGCGTTGAGATCCCGGACGATGCTGCTGAAAAGATCAGCACCGTTTCCGATGCGATCAAGTACATCGAAGAAAACAAGGGCTGAGCCAGTCCTTCGGTTTCGCCGCTTCCCTGACTGATGTCAGGGGGCGGGATGCCGGAACCCGGATTGATATCGACAGGCTCGACCTCTAAGGGGCGGGCCTGTTGCCGTTTCGGCCAACTGAATTTCCCTGGCCAGATGCATTACCGGCCAACTGCATTTTTGGAGAGCATGAATGCGTCGCGTCGTCGTTACCGGACTTGGTCTTGTCACCCCGCTGGGTGCCAATGTTGAGACCACCTGGGCCAATATCCTCGCCGGCAAGAGCGGCGCTGGGCCGATCACCAAGTTCGATGCCTCGGACCAGAAATGCCGTATCGCCTGCGAAGTGAAGCCGGCCGATCATGAATATGGCTTCGACGCCAACAAGCGCGTCGACCACAAGGTCCAGCGTCAGGTCGATCCCTTCATCGTCTTCGGCATCGATGCCGCGGGCCAGGCGATCGAAGACGCCGGTCTTGCCGACATGGATGAGGAAACCCGCCTCATGGCCGGCTGCTCGATCGGTTCGGGCATCGGCGGCCTGCCGGGCATCGAAAGCGAATCGCTCGTGCTGGCCGAGAAGGGCCCGAGCCGCGTCTCGCCGCACTTCGTCCACGGCCGCCTGATCAACCTGATCTCGGGTCAGGTCTCGATCAAGTACGGCCTGATGGGCCCGAACCACGCGGTCGTCACCGCCTGCTCGACCGGCGCCCATTCGATCGGCGACGCGGCGCGCATGATCAAGGACGGCGATGCCAACATCATGCTGGCGGGCGGCGCGGAAAGCACCATCTGTCCGATCGGCATTGCCGGCTTTGCGCAGGCCCGCGCGCTCTCGACCAATTTCAACGACGATCCGAGCAGGGCCAGCCGCCCTTACGATCAGGCCCGCGACGGCTTCGTCATGGGTGAGGGCGCCGGCGTCGTCGTGCTCGAGGAGTACGAGCACGCAAAGGCCCGCGGTGCCAAGATCTACGCCGAAGTGATCGGCTACGGTCTTTCGGGCGATGCCTACCACGTCACCGCGCCGCATCCCGAAGGCTCGGGCGCATACCGCTCGATGGCGATGGCGCTGCGCAAGGCCGGCGTCGAGCCCAAGGACATCGACTACATCAATGCCCACGGCACCTCGACCCCGCTTGGCGACGAGCTCGAACTTGGCGCGGTGCGCCGCCTCTTCGGCGATGCCATCAACGATGTCTCGATGAGCTCGACCAAGTCGGCGATCGGGCACCTGCTTGGCGGTGCTGGCGCGGTGGAATCGATCTTCTGCATCCTCGCACTGCGCGACCAGATCGTGCCGCCGACCCTCAACCTCGATAACCCGAGCGAGAGCTGCCAGGGCGTCGACCTCGTGCCGCACACCGCGAAGAAGCGCGAAGTGCGCGCCGTGCTCAACAACAGCTTCGGGTTCGGCGGCACCAACGCCAGCCTGGTGATGCGCAAGATCGACTGAGGCGATAGCCGATGGAGCGGACGGGCCGATGATGTCCCGGCGCGGATGGATTCTGGCCGCGGTGCTTGCCGCGGCCGTCCTCCTGGCTCTCTGGAGCTTCCTGGGCGGCTGGTTCGGTTCCGGCCCTCTGGAGAAGGACCGCAACTTCATCGTGCCTGCGGGCGCCAGCCTGACGGCAGTTGCGGAAAGGCTGGAAGAGCAGGGCGTGATCCGTTCCGCTTCCGGCTTCGCGCTGCGTGCGCGGATCTTCGGCGGCGGCGGCGCCATCAAGGCCGGCGAGTTCGCCATCCCCGCTCATGCCAGCCCCTCGCGGGTGCTCGGCATCATCACCAGCGATGACGTGATCCGCCGCTATGTCACCATCCCCGAGGGCATGCCCTCGATCATGGTGCAGGAGCGGCTGATGGCGACGCCGGAACTGACCGGGGAAGTACCGGTGCCCGAAGAGGGCTCGGTGCTGCCCGACAGCTATGCCTATCAGTCGGGCGACAGCCGGGAGGACGTTCTGCGCCGCATGCAGGCCGCGATGACCCGCACGCTCAAGGAGGAGTGGGGCAAGCGCGGCAAGGACCTTGTGGTGAAGACGCCCGAGGAAGCTCTGATCCTCGCCTCGATCGTCGAGAAGGAGACCGGCAAGGCCTCCGAGCGGCGCATGGTGGCCGGCCTCTATTCCAATCGGCTGCGCGAAGGCATGCTCTTGCAGGCGGACCCGACGATCATCTACCCGATCACCAGGGGCAAACCGCTGGGCCGCCGCATCCTCCAGTCGGAAATCCAGGCGGTCAACGACTACAATACCTACACGATGGTCGGCCTGCCCAGGCATCCGATCACCAATCCCGGCCGCGCTTCGATCGAGGCTGTCCTGCATCCGGCCAGGACCGATGCGCTCTACATGGTTGCGGACGGTACCGGGGGTCATGCTTTCGCCGCGACTTTGGCCGAGCATAACGACAACGTGAAGAAGTGGTTCGCGATCCGTCGCCAGCGCGGTGAACTCTGACGCCTGATGCGTTAGGTTGCCGGCCGCGCCGCTGACGGCGCGCAACCCGAGGAGGCCACCATCGGCGCGAATCTGCCCGGACAAGCCCTTAGTCCCGAGCGCAAGCCCGGCGCGCCCCTGCTGGTCACGGCCGAACTCCCGGGCGACGTCCTCTCATGGGCCGATGGCCTGCGCCGCGCCCACTACCCGCCTGAACGCAATCGCCTGCGGGCTCATGTCACGCTGTTCCATGCTTTGCCGGCCTCTGTGGAGGAGGAGCTTGTGCAGGTCCTCAAGGACCTCGCCGCAAGCCCGCCACCGCCCGCGCGCATGACCGGCCTGATGAAGCTCGGGCACGGCACTGCCCTTGCAGTCGAAGCGCCTGAGATCGTCGAATTGCATGGCGTGATCGCCGAGCGCATGCACGGTCTGTTGACCAGCCAGGACGCAAGGCCATTGCGGCTTCACATCACGATCCAGAACAAGGTGACGGCTGAGGAGGCACGGGCGCTGCAGGGCGAACTGGCGCCGCAACTGAAGCCTGTTCCATTCCGTTTTCGCGGCTTCGGCCTCTACGCCTGGGAAGACGGCTTGTGGCGCGAAATCAGGACGATTCCTTTTCGCGGATAATTCGTCATTTCAGGTGTTGACCGATCCCAACCTCCCCCCTAAAGGACGCGGCCTGCACCGGGCAAACCGGGGCGGCCGGAACAGGCCACATGGTATGGCGGAGTAGCTCAGCCGGTTAGAGCAGCGGAATCATAATCCGCGTGTCGGGGGTTCGAGTCCCTCCTCCGCTACCATCCTTTGATCCGGAAGCTTCCACAAGCGTCCGCATTTTTCCAAAAATCGAAAGAAAAGCAGAGGGTTGCGGGTGATTCGCGTCCGCATGCGCCCATGGTCTTCCACATGCAGCCAGATTTGGTGTGGGGGTATTTTGGGGGTATTTTCGCGGAGTGTCGGAAAGGAGCGATACCCCCAATGCCTCTCACGGAGACTCAGGCCCGAAATTCCAAGCCAAGTGATCGCGCCTACAAGCTGGCCGACGGGGAGGGCTTATTCCTGTTCGTCCAGCCGAACGGATCAAAGTTGTGGCGGATGAAGTACCGCTTCGCAGGCAAGGAGAAGTTGCTCTCGTTCGGCGCTTACCCAGACCTCGGGATAGCTGCAGCGCGTGCCAAGCGCACAGCCGCAAAGGCGTTGCTAGCCGAGGGCAAGGATCCAACGAAATCCAAGGGGGAAGTGATCTCGCAGGAGAGTGCCACTTTCTTTGATGTCGCAAAGCGCTGGCATGAAAATCGAAAGAGCGCGTTGAATGCCGCGCACGCCGAACGTGTCTGGTCGCGCATGGAAAGGGACGTGTTTCCAGCCATCGGCGAGAAACTCGTGCATGAAATCACTGCGCCCGACGTCCTGGCAATGATACGCAAAATCGAAGCAAGAGGCGCGCTCGATATCAGCCGGCGTGCGAAGCAAGGGGTTGGGCAAGTCTTCCAGTTCGCAATCGCGTGTGGCCTGGCCTCGAATGATCCGACGACACATCTGCGTGGGGCGCTAAAGCCGCGACCACGAGTGAAGCATATGAGCCGGCTGCCGCTCAGCGAATTGCCCGCATTCATCGAGAAGCTGCATGCCTACCAGGAAGATGGCGAACGACGGTCCTCAATCACCCGTGACGCAGTTCTCTTTGCGCTCCTGACTTGGGTTCGAACGAAGGAGCTCCGCTTCGCCGCCAAATCCGAGTTCGAAGACCTCGGCGGCAAATCACCTGTCTGGCGCATACCGGCCGAGCGAATGAAGATGGGACGAGAGCATTTGGTTCCCCTCTCGCAGCAGGCAACGCACATCGCGAAATCTATGATAGCAGCAGCGCCTGGCGAGTTTCTCTTCCCGGGTAACGGCCCGAACAAGCCGCTTTCAGAGAACACAATGATCTACGCGCTCTATCGCCTCGGATACCACAGTCGCCAAACCGTACACGGCTTCCGGGGCTTGGCGAGCACCTGGGCCAATGAGCAGTTGGTCGAGTTCGGCAAGCCGCCCATGTGGATCAGGAAATACCATGAGGATTGGGTCGAACTACAGCTCGCGCATTCGGAGAAAAACGACGTGCGTGGAGCTTACAATGCCGCTGAATATCTGGCTCCCCGGCGCCGGATGATGCAGGACTGGGCTGACTATCTGAGCGGCGGGAAGGTGATCGACATCAAGAAGGCAGGGAAGCGCGCAGCCTGATAACTATGGCATCGATCAGACCGGTCCAATCCAGTCTGCGCGCAAACGATCTCGACCTGCGACAACCCCCTCGACAATCACCGCTGATCCGACGAATTCGCATTCGGGTTCTTCGCTCTCGATGATCCAGACGACTTCGTCTGTCGTGGTCAGGAACATCCCGCGTCTACCGCGGCTTAAAATTCCCGAGACGCGTATTCGACCCGCGCTCACAACACCCCCCGTTCAAAAACGCCAATGGCGCAGCACTTCGCGCACATAGGCCGGCGTCTCGCCATTGCGAGGAATACCGCCTGCGCGCTCGACGGCACCTGGACCTGCGTTGTAGGCAGCGAGGGCCAGATGAACTACCCCGAACTTGTCCAGCATCTGGCGTAGGTATCGGGCCGCACCCAAGATGTTCGCCTTGGGATCGAAGCGATTTGAAACGCCAAGGTCCCGCGCTGTCCCTGGCATCAATTGCCCCAAACCTGCGGCCCCGGCCTTGCTGATGGCCATCGGATTATATCGTGATTCCGTCCATACAAGAGCGTCGAGAAGGCCGCTTGGTAGCGAGTATTGAGCCTCAGCAGCGTAAACATGAGGAAGGTAGCTTGCCCGACGGAATCCCGATGGCGCGCTGCCTTGGGGCTTTGGATATCGATAGGGCAGATAGGTTCGACCCGTATCGGTAGCCGGCGGCTCGGACCAGATCGTTGGAGGCTTTCTCCAAATGCCATGTTCGACGAGAAGGAAGCCATCAGCCCCTTCTGCAACGCGGAAGCCGTCGGTCGTCAACTCCGAGGCAACGGTCATCTGAGGGGGCTCCATCTCCTGCGCGTGAGCGGGGAGGACGGACCCAAGTCCTGTCGTTGCCCCTGCAACTACTGCCCATTTCAGTCTCATTCCCGAATCCTTTGGTGGTCGAATCGGGAAAGAACATATATAGAACATGTGATGTAGGAAAATGAAACGTCAGCGACGCAGAGCGGAGGCTGCGCGGGTGGAGGCACGTTACGATGGAGATGCCCCATGCACCAACACCGATCATCCCAATTCCAAGGTCTGCAACTGGAAAACCGCGCGCGCAAGATAGTCGAGCAGCTGGGCGGTGCCTGGTCGCGTTCGCGCGGAATGTGCTGCTGCCCGGCCCACGACGATCGCACTCCTTCGCTAAGCATCACACTCGGAAAGCGCGCAATTCTTGTTCATTGCTTTGCCGGCTGCACGAACGAGGCGGTGATAGAAGCCATGGCCGGGCTCGGAATACGAATTGCGGACCTGTTCGATGGCACGAGTGGTCCGATCGTGGCCGAACCGCGCGAGGAAGTCGCCAATCGCAATGCGCTGAGGCTCTGGCGTGAGGCATCGACCATCGCTGGCAGCCCCGCCGAGAAGTACCTCGTGTCCAGAGGCATCACGATTTCTTCGCCGGAGCTGCGTTTCCACCCGCATATGCCGCTGGGGCCAAAGGGTGCTGTCCGGTTTCTACCCGCGATGGTGGCGGCCGTGCGCAATGATGCAGGAATTCTGGCGCTGCACCGCTCCTTCCTTGACCTCGACAAAACCAGCTTGGCTTCTTTCGATCAGCCCAGGCGTGCGTTAGGCAGCCCCGGTTCTGGGGCGGTGCGTTTCGCGTACCCGAATGGGGGACGCCTTGGCCTCGCAGAGGGAAACGAAACGGCCCTCTCAGCGATGCAAATGTTCAAGGTTCCCTGCTGGGCGACGCTAGGAAACGAACGCTTCGGCTTGGCCACAATCCCGGAATCGGTGCACCAGCTGTATCTCTTTGTCGACAATGATGCGGGCGGGCACCTTGCTGAAGAGCGTGCGCGAGAGGCCTACGCTTGTGAAGGGCGGCTGATTGTCACCAGGCGTCCGGAGCTAACCGGCGACGACTGGAATGATGTGCTCATGCGCTCAGTCCGAGCTACGGTCTGAATGTCGGTGAGAGGAAAGCGGGCTTGGGGCCTTGTGAGGCCCCCGGGCGGATCCATCCGAACGGACACCCGGACAAACCCCGGGCCTCTTCAGGAGGTCTCTCATGTCACACGCAAATACCGCTTTCGCATTCTCCGATCCCGCCGAGCCGCAAGTGCTGGCAGCCGCGAGGGCGCTGGCCGCGCGGCTCGCTGCAGATCAAGCGATTTCACGGCTCACTGTGAATGCAACAATGGCCGATCACTTCGACGGTAGCGACGCCGAAGGACGCTGGTCCGTACGCGATGCCCATGCCGCACTTGAATTGGCGCAGGTGTTGTTCCTGGCGCAGGCAACTGAATTCTCACCTGCAATGTCTTCCAGCTTCGCCGATGAGGCATTCACGCACCTCGAACGTCTGGTCCCGACCCAGTCCAACCGGAGCGATGAGCAGATCGAGTGGCAACAATTCGCGACGCCGCCCCGTCTGGCCTGGATGGCTGCAAAGGCATGCGCGATTTCTGCCGCTGAACTGGTTCTCGAGCCGTCGGCCGGGACCGGGATGCTGGGCGTATGGGCAGCAAAGGCAACTGCGCGTCTTGCTCTCAACGAGATTTCGCCGCTGCGCCGCGAATGCCTAGGCGTTGTGTTTCCGGAGGCGACAGTCACGGGGTTTGACGGGGAACTGATCGACGAACTTCTCACGCCCGACGTGGGTCCGAGCGTGGTGCTGATGAACCCGCCATATTCACACGGTATCGAGAGGGGCCACGATAGCCGCACTGGCGACCGGCACTTACGTTCTGCCTGGAAGCGCCTCCTGCCCGGTGGCCGCCTGGTCGCAGTGATGCCCGAATGGTTCGAGCTTCCGAAATTCCTCGCCGGGATCGCTGGTCCCCTCTCGTTGCGCCTCAACGCGACGATCGAGCGCGGTTTCATCAAGCAGGGCACCTCAATCTCAACCCGGCTCCTGATTCTCGACAAGGCTGAGGATGGTACCAGCCCGATCATCGCCCAGCCGGCAAACTTTGCCGAGCTTCATCTGCTGATCGATATGCTCCCTGACCGGGTAAGCCTGCCCGCGGGACCCAGCATCGGCATCAAGCCAGCATTGCCGCTTCGGCTGGTTGCGAACAAGACGAAACCAGTTCCACTTAAGGTCCATCCAACCGATGCGGCGCCGTCGATCCTGCCGCTTGATTTTACTCCGCTCGAAGCACCTGCGCCGATCGAAAGCCAGGTTGGGCATTATTTGCCCTACCGGCCGAGCCGGATCTCGATTGCAGATGCTGTCCCGCATCCGACCCCCCTAGTCGAATCCGTTGCGATGGGTTCGATAACCGCACCCGTGCCCGAAGTGGTGCCTCAGCTTCCGTCGAGCCTCATTGCTGGGGGCGCCCTATCCGCTGCGCAGGCCGAGACCCTGATCTATGCCGCAAGCGCGCATGCCCGCGATCTGCCGGGACGGTTTGAGCCCGACGACAAGGGCTGCGCCTTGAAGGCGAGCGCCGAGGGGCACGCCTACCGCATGGGCTACTTTCTTGGTGACGGAACTGGTGCAGGGAAAGGACGGCAGGTCGCTTCCGTCATCCTCGATCGGTGGGTGAGGGGCGAACGGCGCCACATCTGGATTTCCAAGAACGAAGCTTTGCTCGAAGATGCCCGCCGCGACTGGAGCGCGCTCGGCGGCCTTCCCATCGACGTCCAGCCCCTTGGCCAATGGAAGCTCGGTGTCCCGATCGGGATGCGCGAGGGCATACTCTTCGTGACTTATCCGACACTCCGTTCGGGTCGAAGCGACGCGACCCGCCTCGATCAGATTCTCGAATG
Source organism: Novosphingobium sp. PP1Y (assembly GCF_000253255.1). Taxonomy (NCBI): domain Bacteria; kingdom Pseudomonadati; phylum Pseudomonadota; class Alphaproteobacteria; order Sphingomonadales; family Sphingomonadaceae; genus Novosphingobium; species Novosphingobium sp. PP1Y. The sequence continues at coordinate 1,544,973 of NC_015580.1, forward strand.
GGCAGGGGAGGACTTCGACGGGCTCATCGTCTTCGACGAAGCCCATGCGATGGCCAACGCCGCAGGCGGGGAGGGCTCACGTGGTAAGGTCAAAGGATCGGAACAGGGCATTGCCGGTGTTCGCATCCAGAATCTGTTGCCGCGCGCTCGCGTGCTCTACGCATCGGCGACCGGGGCATCCGACGTCAATAATCTCGCCTATGCCACCCGTCTTGGCCTTTGGGGTCCCGAGACGGCTTTTGCCAATCGTGAAGCCTTCGTCGCAGACATCCGCGATGGCGGTATCGCTGCAATGGAACTGGTCGCGCGCGATCTGAAGGCACTCGGACTGTACGCGGCGAGGGCACTTTCATTCGCCGGAGTTGAGTACGAGATTCTCGAGCATTGCCTGACCCCCGACCAGGTAGCGGTTTATGACGCCTATGCAGACGCCTGGGCAATCATTCATGCCAACCTGCGCGAAGCACTCGAGGCAACCCGGATCGTCGACACTGACAGTGGCGATACCCTGAATTCAGGTGCCAAATCGGCTGCGCTTTCGGTGTTTGAAGGCACCAAGCAGCGCTTCTTCGCGCAGCTCCTTCTATCGATGAAGCTGCCGAGCCTGCTGCCTGCGATTGATACGGCACTTGCCGACGGCAACGCTGTTGTAGTGCAACTCGTCTCGACCGCCGAAGCCATGCTCAACCGCCGCCTCGCCGATCTCTCCGATGCGGAACGTGAAGCACTCGAAATCGATCTCTCCCCTCGCGAATATGTGGTCGATTACCTCACCAAAAGCTTCCCGGTTCGGTTGATGGCGGTGTTCACGGACGAGAATGGCAATGCCCGGTCCGAACCGATGAGTGATGAGAATGGTGCTCCTGTTCTCTGTCGTTCGGCGCTTGCCGCGCGCGACCGCATGATCGAGCAGCTCTGTGCCTTGCCGCCGATCGCGACGGCGCTCGATGCGATCATCGAACGGTTCGGTGTCGATCAGGTCGCCGAAGTCACCGGCCGTACCCGCCGCCTGATCGTCGGGCGCGATGGACGCCAGGTGCTCCAGTCGCGCTCTCCGCGCGCCAATGTCGCCGAAACGCGAGATTTTATGGACGGGACAAAGCGGATTCTGGTTTTCTCCGATGCCGGTGGCACCGGCCGCAGTTATCATGCCGACCTTGCGGAAAAGAACCAGATGCGCCGGGTCCACTTCCTGCTTGAGCCGGGCTGGCGGGCCGATGCCGCAATTCAGGGCCTTGGCCGTACCAACCGCACCAATCAGGCGTCGGCCCCGCTGTTCCGCCCGGTGACCACCGACGTGCGTGGCGAACGTCGGTTTATATCGACCATTGCACGTCGGCTTGACAGTCTCGGGGCACTGACCCGAGGGCAGCGCCAGACAGGTGGGCAGAACCTCTTCGATCCTGCCGACAATCTCGAGAGCACCTACGCCAAGGAGGCGCTTCATCGCTGGTTCGGCCTGTTGTTCGCAGGCAAGCTGGAAGCCGTTACGCTTTCTCGGTTTGAGGAATTGAGCGGGCTCAGGGTCGAAGGGCCCGACGGCGGGATGGTCGATGACCTGCCAACAATCCAGCGCTGGCTCAATCGCATCCTCGCGTTGCCGATTGCTTTGCAAAACGGCATATTTGACGAGTTTCTCGGCCTCGTCGAAGCGCGGATCGATGCAGCACGCCAGGCCGGCACGCTCGACATTGGGGTCGAGACCATTGCGGTGGAGCATTACGATGTGCTGACCGACACGCTACTGCGCACCGATGCGCTGTCGGGCGCGACTACGCATCTCCTGGAGCTCGAGATCGCCCGCGCGCTCAAGCCTTTGCGTCTCAAACGCCTCGAGGAGCTCTACGGCTTTTCAGGTGCGCGTCAGCAGCTTCTCCGTAATACGCGCTCAGGCCGGATCGGGCTGCTTGTCCCAGCGCGCAGCCTGCTCACAGACGAAGGTATGCGGGTGGCCCGCTTCGAGCTTGTCCGTCCCTTGAAGCATGGGCACATCACCGCCGATCAACTCGCGGAGAGCAACTGGGACACGGTGGATCCAACCGAATTTCAGCGCCTGTGGCAGGCGGAGGTCGATGACGCCGCATCAAATCACAAGCGCGAGCGACTGCATCTTGCAACCGGCCTGCTGCTTCCGGTGTGGGACAAACTACCTTCCGACTATGTTCGGGTCAGCCGGATCTCGGCGCGAGACGGACGCTCGCTGTTAGGTCGGGAGGTTCCGCTTCATTGCGTGCCCGAACTGTGCCAGGCGCTTGGGCTCGAAGACGAACATTCCGTTTCGGCAGAGCAAACCGTCGATGCGGTGCTCGGGACAGGGCGATCGATGCAAATCAAAAGCCGCGAAGCGCTTACGCTCAAGCGCAGCCTCGTGAATGGCGCGCAGCGGCTCGAACTGGCTGGTTGGTCGGCGTCGCGCCTCGACTGGTACAAGGCACATGGGTGCTTCACAGAGATCATACGCTATCAGACGCGACTTTTCGTCCCGACGACGAGCGCGGTGGCGGTCTTGGCGGGACTTGTCGGATGAGGCAGTCCTATATTGCCAATTGGCATCTAAAGTGATATATGATGCCATATGGAGAATGCTCATGTTGGCACTGCAACCCGTTGATACCGTCCCCCATGCCTTCCGGCCCGATCCTGTAACCCAAGAGGAAGCAGCGGCGATGTTCCGCGCCGTGCTGAACCTGTTTGGGAAATGGGAAGTAACGGACGAACAGGCAGCGACTTTGCTCGACATGCCGGTTCGCTCCTACCGGCGGTGGAAGGCTGAGGGTGCGGGCCGTGTCTCGCGCGATGGTGCGGCGCGGCTCTCCAACCTGATGGGTATCCACAAGGCGCTGAGGATCATCTTTTCCGAAGCCCAACGTGGCTACGCCTGGATCAAGGCAGGTAACGCCGCCTTTGCCGGAGCGAGTGCACTCGACGTCATGCTTGGCGGCGAGCTGACCGATATCATGCGGGTGCGTCGCTATCTTGATGCCGAACGTGGTGCCTGGTGATTGATCCCAAGGCAATTCCGGTCGCCCAGGTCGTGTGGAAAGGTGCTGTGCGGATTATCCGCAGTGCCTTTCCACCTATCGACCTGTTCGAAGATATCGCAGACCCCGCAGATTGGCCGCTGCTGATCTATGCCGAGCAAAAGACCAATCCCCGCATCATGGCGACGATCGGCAATCTCGATCTTGTACCTGCTGACCGCCGGGTAGGGGGCAGCGGCGCATCCTATCTGATGGCCCCGTTCACGCATGTCAGCACCGACCGACCAAGTCGCTTCACCGATGGGACCTACGGCGTCCTATACGCGGGGGATGCATTCGAAACTGCGCTGTTCGAGACAATCCATCACCATGCCCGCTTCATGGCTCGCACTGTAGAAGCGCCAGGCTGGACATCACAGTTCCGTGAGATCATCCTTTCGGTAAGCGCTGATCTTCACGATCTCAGGAGCCTTGCCGCAGGCGATCCCGCGCTAGATCCCGACAACTATGCTGCATCGCAAGCCCTCGCTGTTGAACTCAAAGGGGGCGGGGCCGAAGGTCTTGTCTATCCGAGCATCCGGCATCCGGGTGGTGAATGTGTCGGCTTGTTCTACCCGGATTGTGCATCCGACCCCACTCAGGGACGTCACCTCGACTATCACTGGGACGGAATGGGTGTCGATCTGGTTCGAGACGCTGGTACAGGGGCGGTGTTTCGGGTGGTGCTGTCTGAGCGATAGATTCCTAGTCCGAATTCTGCCGCGGCGACCTCAGCTAATATGAAGTCTGAATCAGACATCCAGCTCGGGTCGCGACTCTCCCGATAGCTGCCAATTTGTCTGGTAGGAACTCTGAATGCTGACCACTCGCAATGACGGCGGTACGATCCTAGCCCGCAGCGAGCGCAAGATGAGATCGCTTTGTAATTCCTGTCGTCGATTACCGGACGTCCTCCGTGTCGGAACTCATCCATGAACTATGAACATGATGGTTGGCGCCGCCCTTAGCAGGCTCGGACTGCTATCCCACCATATATCCCGCATCGGACGCTGCCGTCGGATAGGCAAACATCGTTGACTTGATGTCGTCTGCAGTGAGGCCATGCCGGATGGCAAGACCAAAGACGTTGATCAGTTCGTCTGCATCGGGACCGACAAGGTGGGCGCCGAGTATGCGTCCCGTCCCAACCTGGATTAGAAGTTTGTGCCCATAAATCTGTGCGTTCAGGCGTCGCGCCGAAAACCATTCGGGGTGGGATCCGGCGTTGACGTTGAACTCCAGGCCGGCTTCGCGCGCTTCGCTTTCCAACATGCCGACCCTGGCTGCCGGCGGCTCGGTGAACAGGGCACTGGGCACTCCGTCGTAGTTCGGCGTCCGATCGCCGTTATCGAGGATGTTCTCCACCACGACTTTCGCATCGTGGCTGGATACCGGCGTCAAAGGCGGTCCCTTCGCCGCCGCGTCGCCAGCGGCGAACACCTTACCGTTGCTCTGGCTGCGTAGCTGCGCAGTGAGAAGCAAGCGTTCATCGTCGCTCGCCACATTTCCCGCTTCCAGATCGAGCTTGCCGAGTGCCGGACCTCTACCCGCGGCATGCACAGCCAAATCCGTCTCGATTACCCGATTGCCGGCTTCGACCTCCAGGGTCTCGCCCGCGGCTCTCAGGCCAGTGACCTCAGCGTCAACGATCTCGATCCCGAGTTGTCCGAAACTTGGCATCAGCCAATCGACGATGTCGGGATCAAAAGCTTTGAGGACGCGCCCGCGCTGAACGATCGTGACCTTTGAGCCTGCGCGTGCGGCCAGATGCGCGAATTCCGCAGCGATATATCCGCCGCCTACGAATACGATGCGCTCAGGAAGTGTGTCGAGGTTGAGAAAAGCATCGCTGTGGGTGAGCAATTGTTCACCTGTAATTCCCAGCGGGCGGGGGATCGCTCCAGTTGCGATCAGGGCGTGGCTGAACTGCAGTTCCTGATCCTCGACCGCGAGCCGATCAGGGCCGGTAAACCGTGCTGCGCCGTGGAAGGTCGCAATACCTTTGCGATCATAACGCGCTTCCTGCTTTCCGGGCACCGGGTCGGTGAAGCTGCGCTTGAAGGCCTGAAGCCCACCCCAGTTGATCGAAGCCGACCCTCGAATGCCTTTTCCGTTCATCCGGCGAAACGCCGCGAGCGCTTCCTCGCCGCTCACCATCATTTTCTTGGGGTCACAGCCGCGCAGCGCGCAGGTCCCGCCGTAGGGGCGGTAATCGATCACTGCACAGCGTTTGCCTGCATCGGCCATACGATGGACAGCGACCTGAGCTGCCGTTCCCGATCCGATCGCGATAAAATCGAACGCTTCAGCCATCGCAGCAATCGCCTTCCTGGATCGGTGGACAGGGAACCGTGCCATAGGAGCAGAATACGCAGCAATCGCCATGCACCGGCTTGAGGCGCACGCCGCAACCCGAACAGTTGTAGAAGAACATGCAGGCGTTCGTCGGCATCTCCTCGTCCTTCTCGTGCCCACATTCGGGACAACGCAGGCGGGAGATTAGGATCGGATCAGCCATAGAGGAATGCTCCGACCAAAAGAACGACACCAATGACAATGCCGGCGGCGGTAAGAGCCCGATAGGTCGACGAACCGCATGCCGCATCGGTCGGGCAAGCTCGCGCTTGCCGGAATTGCCAGAGGAGACGTATGGCCGCGGCGAACAGCAGAACCGAAGCCAGAACAAGCAGGGGCGTGCGATAAGGGCCGACGATCGGGGCGATGCTGCCCAGCCAGGCCGAACCCACTCCGGCCGAGGCGAGAGCGAGAGGAAGAGCACAGCAGGCAGCTGCCCCAAAAGCCGCAGCGATGCCGCCACCCGTCGCCAAACCGTTCCACCATGTGCCAGGGCTGCGCATTGGATGTCCTTTTGCAAAACTCGAGTCGCGACCGTATCTACAGTCTGTAGCAACTACAGACTCAAGGGGTTTACGGGTGCAGATTGGCGAAGTCTCGCGGCGAAGTGGATGCAACATAGAGACGATCCGCTACTACGAACGGATCGGAGTCATCGAACCACCGCCACGAAAGGGTTCGTATCGCGACTACGGCCCCTCTGACCTCGAGCGCCTTCGCTTTGTCCAGCGTGCCCGCGAACTCGGCTTTTCGCTGCAAGAGGTTCAGGCCCTGCTCGACCTCGCCCCACAGCCTGACGAGAATTGCAACCAAGTACAGGCTATCGCGGCGCAGCACCTGTCGAATGTCCGTGCCAAGCTGGTTGACCTTCGGAAAATGGAATCAGCCCTGGCAACCCTCGTATCGCGGTGCGACAGCAGTCCAGATGGTTGCTGTCCTGTGGTTGAAAGCCTGGCGGGAGCGATTTGAATTGGGTTGCGGCAGCGCTCGCATGTTGATCCTGTCCATTGCCTCGAGGAGAACTTGGACCGAAAATCCAGATCGTGCTCCAGCCGGAGGCGTTCTATGAATGCCTTTACCCGATCCAGTACCCTCCCCTTCATTCTCGCCTCGCACCCGGCCGCCCAGTTGCGATAATACCGGCTGCGTCGGCAGGCGTGGGGACCGGAATATTCCGTTCCTTGCGCTCCGAATACCGGTCGACCAACTGTTCGGCATGCGGGCGCAGCAGCACCGTGAAGCGGACGAGTTCTTCCATGACGTCGACAATGCGGTCGTAGAGCGCGGAAGATTTCATGCGCCCCGCCTCGTCGAATTCCTCGTAGGCCTTGGGCACGCTGGATTGGTTGGGGATGGTGAACATCCGCATCCAGCGGCCAAGCAGCCGCAACATGTTGACGGTGTTGAAGGACTGTGAGCCCGCCGACACCTGCATGACCGCCAGCGTCCGCCCCTGCGTGGGACGCATGCCTCCGATGCTGAGCGGCAGGTGATCAATCTGGGTCTTCATGATGCCGGTGATCTGGCCGTGCCGCTCCGGGCTGCACCACACCATGCCCTCGGACCAGAAGGCGTGCTCGCGCAGCTCGTGAACGGCAGGATGGTCGTCACCGCCGACCTGATCCGGCAGCGGAAGGTCGGAGGGATCGAAGATGCGCGTCTCAGCGCCGAACAGCTGGAGCAGTCGCGCGGCTTCCTCGACCGCGAGGCGCGAATACGAGCGCTCCCGCAGGGAGCCGTAGAGCAACAGGATACGCGGCGGTGACGGGTCGGCACCAAGGCCCTCGGCAGGGCGGGCATGGACGAAGGCCGGATCGAGCGCGGGGAAGCTGTCGGGATCGGGCAACAGACGAACGCGGGACAAAAAGGATCTCCAGACTTGGATAATCAGCCGCGTGGGCCGAACAGGATGATGGCAGCGCCGGCAAGCACGACCGCGCCGCCGACGAAGTCCCAGCGGTCAGGCGTGGTGCCCTCGACGATCCACAACCACAGCAGCGATGCGGCAACATAGACCCCGCCATAGGCCGCGAAGGCGCGACCGGCAGCGTCGGTTGGGACGAGCGTCAGCAGCCAGGCGAACAGGGCCAGCGACACCATCCCGGGCAGCAACCACAAGGGGCTCTTTTCCAGCCGCCACCATGCCCAGAATGCAAAGCAACCGGCGATTTCGAACAGCGCCGCGAGCGGATAGACGAGGAACAGCTTCATGCAAAACTCAATCGCAGGGCGAGCGCTGCCAGTGTCACCAGCAGGATCGGCGTCGTCAGCGTGATGCCGACGCGGAAATAATAACCCCAGCCGATCTTCACGCCCTTCTGCCCCAGAACGTGCAGCCACAGCAGGGTCGCGAGCGAGCCGATCGGGGTGACCTTGGGCCCAAGGTCGCAGCCAATGACGTTGGCGTAGATCATGGCATCGCGAACCGGGCCAGTGGCACTGGTCGCATCGATAGACAAAGCGCCCACGAGGACGGTCGGCATGTTGTTCATGCCCGAGGATAGCACGGCTGAAAGAATGCCCGTCCCGAAGGCCGCGCCCCATACGCCCCCCTCGGCGGAACGTTCCAGCAACCCGGCTAGCATGGTGGCAAGGCCGGCGTTGCTCATGCCGTAGACGACGAGATACATGCCGAGTGAGAAAATCACGACCTGCCATGGTGCTTCGCGGATCACCTGGCCTGTGGGAATGACGTGGCCGCGCGCAGCGATGGCGATGAGCGCCAGCGCGCCGACCGCAGCGACCGCGCTGATCGGCACGCCGAGCGGATCGAGAACGAAGAAGCCAACTAGCAGCAGGGCCAGCACCACCCAGGCGGCGCGGAAGGTCGCGCGGTCAAGGATCGCTTCTGCCGGAGCGCGGAGCTGTGCGACGTTGTAGCTGGCGGGAATGTCCTTGCGAAAGAACAGAAGCAGAGCTGCCAATGTGGCGGCAATTGCGGCCAAATCGACCGGCACCATGACCAGCGCATATTCACCGAAACCGATGTCGAAGAAGTCCGCCGAGACGATGTTGACGAGGTTGGAGACCACCAGCGGCAGGCTGGCAGTATCGGCGATGAACCCAGCCGCCATGACGAAAGCCAGCGTCGCCTTGGCGTTGTATCCCAGCGCCCGGAGCATCGCGATCACGATCGGGGTCAGGATCAGAGCGGCGCCATCATTGGCGAAGATCGCGGCAACGCTTGCACCCAGCAATACCACGAGCACAAACAGCCAGCGACCATTGCCGCGCCCCCACCGCGCCACATGGAGCGCAGCCCATTCGAAGAATCCCGCGCGGTCGAGGATCAAACTGATCAGAATGATTGCCACGAAGGCACCGGTAGCGTTCCAGATGATATCCCAGACCATTGGGATGTCGGCGAACGAGATAACGCCGGTGGCAAGGGCCAGCAGTGCTCCGCCGATCGCGCTCCACCCGATGCCGAGCCCGCGCGGCTGCCAGATCACCATCGTGATGGTGACCACGAAGATCGCGATCGCCAGCAGCATCAGACGATACGCTCGCCCGCCGCGTCCACAACCTGCTCGCCATCCTCCTTGGTGAAGGCGCCCTGCTGGGGGCTCGGCAGAATGTCGAGCACTACCTCGGACGGGCGGCACAGGCGGACACCGAGCGGCGAGACGACGAGCGGCCGGTTGATGAGGATCGGGTGTTCCATCATCGCATCCACCAGCGCCGTATCGCTCAGACTCTCATCGCCGAGCCCCAATTCGGCATAAGGCGTGCCCTTTGCGCGCAGCAGCTCCCTGGGACTGAGCCCGGCACGCTCGATCAGGCTTTCGAGCATGGCGCGCGAAGGTGGCGTCTTCAGATACTCGATAACATGCGGCTCGATCCCGGCGTTGCGGATCATCGCCAGCGTGTTGCGCGAGGTCCCGCATTCGGGATTGTGGTAGATGACGATGTCGGTGGTCATTCAGGCTTCCCTCGCCTTGGCGGTCGCGCCCTCTTCGCGGCCGATGGCGGCCAGCTTGCTGCGCACAGACATATCGTCGATGCTCTTAAGCGGAAGCATCAAGAACAGCTCGATCCGGCGTTTGAGATAGCTGAGCGCATCGACGAAAGCCTGCCGCTGGCCATCGCCCTCGACTGCGGCGGGATCCTCGACGCCCCAATGCGCGGTGAGCGGCTTGCCTGGCCATACCGGACAGCTCTCGCCCGCGGCGTTGTCGCAGACGGTGAAGATGAAATCGAACTCGGGTGCGCCGGGCTTGGTGAACTCGCTCCAGTTCTTCGAGTGCAGGCCCTCGGTCGGATAACCGAAGCTATCCAGCACCTCGAGCGACATCGGATGCACGTCGCCCTTGGGCTGGCTGCCCGCGCTGTAAGCACGGAAGCAGTCTCCGCCCATCTTGTTCATCAGCGCTTCGCCCAGAATCGAGCGGGCCGAGTTGCCCGTGCACAGGAACAGGACATTGTAAGGTTGGTCAGGCACTGTCGGCTCCATCAGCAGCAATGGGAAAGTTCGGCGATGAGCGGTTCGCAAAGCTCCGCGCGACCCCCACAGCAGTCCTTAGCGAGAAACAGCATCAGCTCGCGCAATGCGCCGATGCTCGCGCGCTGGATCATCTGCCGTCCCCGCTTCTCGGTTACGACGAGACCAGCTCCGACGAGTATGGCGAGGTGACTGGAAAAGGTGCTCTGGCTGAGGCCCGACGCGTCGACCAGTTGCCCGGTGGAAAGCCCACCGGGCTCGCTGCGGACGAGACGGCGAAACGCGTCGAGGCGTGTGGGATGTGCGAGGGCGGAGAGAGAAGCGAGTGCTGCAGCGGATTTCACTCATCGGCAATTACCGATGCGTTCTGGAGCGGTCAATATCGATCGGGAATTTTCGATGTGTTGCTGAAAGGTAGAAGGTATCGGCGAGCTACTTTTGTAAGCCCAGATGCCGAGTTATGCATGCGCAGATGCTGAAATCGAACAATCAGTAACCAGCCGGCCGGCAGTCATTGAGAGGGAAGGGGGCTTGCTTCTGATTGAGCCGAACGAGCGTCGAAGGTCGATGCTTGAGCTCGCAATCAGGAGTAAGTCCCATGATCAAGTCGATTCTGCTGACCAAGTTAGTCCAGTCCCCACGTAACGTGCGCCGCCACGGTGACCCAGCTGCAGATGCCGAACTGAAAGCGAGCATTGCAGCCCATGGCTTGTTGCAGAACCTCATCGTTCGGCCTGCCTCTCGCGGAAAATTCGAGGTCGAGGCCGGAGAGCGCCGCCGGTGCGCCTTGCTGGCGCTTACCGAAGAGAAAGTCCTGCCGAAGGGCTACGAGGTTACCTGCCTCGTGCTTGAGGACGATGCGGAAACCGCAGTCGAAACGAGTCTGGCCGAAAACTTCCATCGCCTTGCGATGAACCCGGCCGACGAAGCGCAGGCGTTCGCTGCCCTCATTGATGCTGGTGCCTCGACGGAAGATGTCGCGCGCCGCTTCGGGCTGACGGTCCGCTTTGTCGAAGGCCGTCTGCGTCTCGCGACCCTCGCGCCTGTCGTCTTCGATGCTCTGGCATCCGGCGAAATCACTCTCGATCTCGCCAAAGCTTTCGGCGCGACCTCCGACCAGGAAATTCAGGCTCGCGTCTACGAACAGGCGTCCTCGGGCTATTATGCGCCCAGCGCCGACAGTATCCGGCGCATGGTGCTCTCCGGCATGGTTCGCGGCAGCGATGCTCGGGCCCGTCTTGTCGGTCGCGACGCATATACCGCTGCAGGTGGCCGGATCGAACGCGAACTCTTCGACGACGATGACAGCGAGTCCTGGGTTGATGTCGCGCTTCTGGAAACCCTCGCCTCGGAGGAGATGGAAAGGCGTGCCAAGGCGCTCGCAGCAGAGCAGGGTCTTGCCTGGGTCAAGCCTACGCTTGACGCCTATGCCAGTCACGATCTCGTCGAAGGCCTCATACGCCTTCCGGCCGAGCCGGCTCCGTTGACTGACGCCGAACTGGCCCGCCTTGACGAACTCGATGCTTCCTACGACGAGCATGCGGCCATTCTCGAGGACGAAGACAGCGCCGAAGAAGCAATTGCTGCGGCTGAGGCGACGATCGAAGCGATCGAACGCGAATGCCAGGACATTCGGGCAAAGCCCCCGGAGCTGGCGCCCGAACTGAAGGCCGATGCCGGAATGATCCTCGTTCTCTCGCGCGACGGCACACCGGTCCTCCAGCCGGTTTTCTACGGCGAGCGCGATATCGAAGTCGTTGGTGACGACGATGTCGTCGAAGTCGTGGCGAGTGTCTTCAGTGATGGCAAACGCCGTGCAGCGCTTTCCAAGCGTCTGGTCGACGAACTTGCGATGCAACGTCGTGACGTGCTCGCGCTCCACGTGGCATCGGATCCCGGCCTTTCGCTCGACATCATGGTCTTCACCCTCGCGGATGCCGACACCCACGACTGGCGGTCACGCGCGGCCACGACCCTGCGTGGCGGCGTCCCTGCGGGTCCGATTGTCGGGTTCGAAGCGAAGGATGCGCCGGCAAGTGCATCCCTTGCTGACCTGCGCTCTTGTCTCGATGAGAGCTGGCGATCTGGCGAAGACGCTTCGTCGCGCTTCAAGATGTTTCGGACACTCGCTGATGAAAGCCGCGCAGCATGGCTCGGCTTTGTCGTCGCTCGCACACTCGAGGCGAGCCTCAACATGCCAGGCGAACGCCAAATCGCATTCCAGGATCATCTGGGCAGCGCGATCGGCATCGATATGGCGCAATGGTGGCGTCCGACCGCGGCAAACTACTTCGACCGAGTCTCGAAGCAGGTCATCCTCGATGCGCTCACCGATGTCGGCGGCCTGGAACTGTCCTCGCGCTTCGCATCGGTGAAAAAGGGCGATCTTGCGATGAGCGCCGAGCGCGTCTTCGCGGGGACCTACATCACCGAGGTCGAAGTTCGGGAAAGAGCCCTCGCCTGGGTACCCGAAGTCATGCGTTTTGCCGACCAGCCGGAAATTCCTGCCGATAACGAAGCGCAAAGTCCCGACGCGGATTTCGTCGCCAACGACGACAATCAGCCCCCGAGCGAGCTGGCCGCCTGACCTCCTCCTGACAGGAACGGCTGCTCGCCAACGTGAAGCGGTCCTCCGGCACATGCCGGGGGGCCGCTTCCTTCATGGAAAGAGAGCGGAGGGGGCTCCGGGATCTCCGGCACTGACCGACGGAACTGTCGTCAGGCCATTTCAGGAGATCCAACATGGCCTATCGCAAGGGACAAAGCGGCGGAGTGTCGCCTGCTACCCGTATCACCCAGGAAATCATCGCCCGCCTCGAGTCCGGCACGAAACCGTGGATCAAGCCATGGCGCGGTGTGCCAGTCTCGCGCCCATTGCGGGCGTGCGGCATCCCTTATCGCGGCATGAATGTATTCTGGCTCTGGATGGTTGCCGATATGTGCGGTTACGCCTCGCCGTTCTGGATGACCTACAATCAGGCCAAAGAACTGGGCGCACAGGTGCGCAAGGGCGAAAAATCCACCATCGCCATCTTCTACAAGAGCTACACCAAGGAAGTCGAAGCCCCCCACACCGGCGAAAAAACCGACGAAAGTCGTCGTGTGTTGAAGGCCTATCCGGTTTTCAATGCCGATCAGGTCGAAGGTCTTCCGGAACGTTTCCATCCCGCCGCGACGCTTGAGGTGGTGGAGCCCAAGGGCCGTCAGGCTGAACTCGACTCATTCTTTGCCAGTATTCCGGCCGTCCTGCGTCATCAGGGCGACGAAGCCTATTATGAGCCAGTGGCTGACCGGGTGACAATGCCGCCCGCGCATCTCTTCTCGGGCTTCGACCACTATTACGCGACGCTCGCGCACGAGCTGTCGCATAATGCCGTAACCCGGATTATGCCGTGCGGCCTCTGGTTTTCGTTGGTTTTCTGGCGTTCGGCTGCGCGGCGGTTCGGCATAATCAAAGTCCTTCCAGGAATGCGAGGAGTTGATCGTCGGGCCGGAACCGGCCTGACGGCGTGGGCGGAGCAGCGACGCGGGCAAGCGCCTTTTCTTTCATCCGCATGTCGGCGTGGATGTAGATCTGGGTGGTCTCGACGTTTTCGTGACCAAGCCAGAGTGCGATCACCGCTGGATCAACACCGTGATGCAGCAGGTCCATCGCGTTGCTGTGGCGCAGCGTATGTGGCGTAACCCGCTTCGCGCCGATGCTGAGGCATGTCCGCGCAGCCGTCAGACAGTGCTTGCGGACCAGATGTTCGAGCGCATCTCGGCTCAACCGATCGCCTCGGATCGAGGGGAACAGCGGCCTGCTCTCCTCTGTGTCGTTGCCGATCCACGCTGCCAGCAGTTTCGCCGTATCACGGCGAAGCGGTGTGGCGCGCTCCTTCCGGCCCTTGCCCATGCAGCGAATGTGCGCGCCAGTGCCCAGCACCACATCGCCGCATGTGAGACCGACCAGTTCGGATGCCCGCAGGCCAGTCTGGACCGCGAGCAAGAGCAGCGCATGGTCACGCCGTCCCGCCCATGTCGTGCGATCCGGCGCTGCCAGCAACGCCGCGATCTCGTCCGTATCAAGGAAGGTGACTGCTCGCTTCACATAGCGCTTGTTGGGCATGGCGAGGATGCGCTGGCAGTGCAGCAGCAAGGCCGGATCGGTCATCGCAACGAAGCGGAAGAACGACCGGATAGCGGCAAGCCGGGTGTTGCGGCTGCGCGCGCTGTTGCCCCGCGCCGTCTCGGTATGGACGAGAAAGTCTGCGACCAGATCGGCGTCGATATCTTCGACCGTCAGTTTGACCGGCGGCATGCCAAGCCGAGTACTCGCATATCGGAGCAGCAGGCGGAACGTGTCGCGGTAACCCGCAACCGTGTGGCGGCTCGCTTCCATCTGAACGCACAGCCGGTCAGTGAAGAAGCGCTGGATCAGCGTGGGCAAAGTGGCAGCGGTCATCGTGCTGCCTCCCCATCACCAGTGGCGCGCGCCATCGCCAGATCGAGCAGTTCCGGCACCGCCTCCAGATACCAATATGTGTTGGAGGGATCGCTATGGCCCAGATAGGTCGTCAGCCGGATCATCTCTCGCGCTGGGTCTTTGCCGGTGCGGTACCAGTCGATCATCGTGCGCACCGCGAAGGTGTGACGCAGATCGTGGATGCGCGGCCCCCGGCCATGCCGACAATAGCGCTGCGGGGACCGCAAGCCGATCCGCTGGCAGACTTGCGCAAAGTTGTAGCGGGCAGAGCAGTCGGTGAGCCGCGTCGCCTTATCGGTCACAAACAGCGGCTTCGCGGCGTGGCCGATCAGCCGATCCCGCTCGGCAAGATAGGCGACCAACTGCACCACCACGCTCGGATCGAGCGGCAGCAGTCGCTCGCGGCCAAGCTTTCCGCGCCGGACACGCAGCACATCATGATCAAGATCGTCCCGGTCGAGCGCCAGCGCCTCGCTGATCCGCAGGCCGGTCACTGCGATCAGCCCGAACAGCGTCGAGCAGGTGAGGCCGCGAAGGCCATAGATCGATGGCAGTTCGCTGGCCGCTGCGACAATAGCAGCGATTTCGTCGCGGCTGTAGATGTGCGGGCGAGACCGGTTCGAAGAGTCGGGCAGCAGTCCTTGCGGCGGCACTTCGTGTCCCGGATCGAAGCCGCTCAGCCATTGGGCAAACAGCCGCACGACGCGCAGCCTCGTGGCCCGGGTCGAGCTGTTCGCCGCCGTCAGCGTCGCGTGCCAGCGCAGGAACAGCGCCGTGTCGATATAGGTAGCGCCTTCGGCATCGGCGTAGCGCGTGAAGCGGCGCAGGATGCGCTCGCTCGTGCGCAGATCATAACCGAGGTTTCGGCGAACGCCCAGATAGCGGTCGAGATAGGGTGTGAGGCTCATTGCGCGCCTCCCGCCACCGGCCAAGGCATCACGATGGACCGCAACCCGTCGATATCGAGCCGGGCATATACCATGGTCGAGGAGCGCGAGCGATGCCGCAACACATCGCCGACCTCATCGAGTGACGCACCCGCGTTCACCAACTGGGTCGCAAGGCTATGACGCAGCAGGTGCGATCCTACATAGGGCGTCACCGGCTTCTGTCCGGTTGCCTTCAATGCATCCTTGAGGATCGCGTTGACGATCTGTCCGTCCTTGAACGGACGATATGGCGCGCGCTGCGTGACGAACAGGGTGCGGCAGATCGCCGGGCCACGTTCCTCGCGCAGATAGGCACTCAGCGCGTCGCCGACCTCCGGCGTGATCGGCATCCGGTCATGCAACTGGCCTTTGCCGCGCACGGTCAGTTCGCCAGCGCGCCAGTCAATATCGTCCAGTTGGATCGCGATAACCTCGACCGCGCGCAGGCCGAGCCGCGCCATGATCAGCAGCATCGCGTAGTCGCGGGCACCGTATCGCGGATTGCTCCGCGCCGAAGCGAGCACCGCCTCGACACCATCCGGCGACAGATGCCGGGGGAGCCGGGCGTCCCAGCGTTTGGCCGCGTTAGGAAGGCTCAGCGCCAGATTGGTGGCCGTCGCTCCACAGCCGAACAGATATTGGAGGAAGATACGAACATGCGTCGCAACCGTCTTGTCGCGGCGTCCCGCCGCCAGAACATGCTCGATAAAGCTAATGACATCGGCGGGTCGAAGGTCCGCGAGGCTGATCGCGCCGTCGCCGAAGCGATGATCGAGGAAGCGGTTGGCGAACCGCAGCGTGTGATAGATCGTTCGTGCGCTCAACCCGCGCTGCTTGACGAGATAGTCTTCGAAGTTGGCGAGCAGCACCGCTCTCGCGGTCGCCGCCTCGGTCAGTATGTCGGTCATGATCGTGATGCTCCATGTTGGTGGAGCCACGATTATTATGCCGAACAGGCAGCGCATGATCATGCCGCTAACCGCGCATCCTCAGCACAATGCGGCATAATCCGGGTCACGGCATTATGGGTCTTATGCCGATATCGGCATAAGACCCATTGGACCGGCCATGCCAGCCGCCTCGACCGCAATCTCAAGAATCGATTTGGTTCTGCAGCTTACGCCGCCGAGGAACTCATCGCCGAACTTTCGAGCGCCATGCTTGGCGCTGAACTCGGTCTGCCAGTCACCCACCTCGATAGCCATGCGAGCTACATCGAGCACTGGCTCAAGCTCCTGAAGCAAGATGACCGTGCCATTCTCACCGCTGCCGCGAAGGCTGAGGAAGCATCAAGGCTTCTGCTCAAACTCGGAGGGCGGATCTCTGCCGATGATACCGACGAAGCGTCTGCCGACGCTGCGTTGGCCGCCTGAAGGAGGATGTCATGGGCCGATCGGTTAGCTACCCCAGCGGGGCCATCGTGGCCTTCACGATGCTCGAAGTCGAAAACGACGACGACTGGGACTTCGAATATGAGTGGCTCCGCGAAGATCTGCGCGAGCGCGCAGGGCAGGCATTCCCTTCTCTGATCGCGCACGACGGTTGGCGAGGCCGCGAAGACCGCATCCTCATGCGCAATGCCTATGCAGATTTCGGCGTGTCGGTTTACGCCGGCCTGGCTGCGGTATGGATCATCGAGCGTGACGATGGCGCCTATTGGGATGCCGATTGGCGCACGGCCAGATCGCCCAGAGCACAACGTTGGCTGTCCCAGATCGCCTCGCGTTTTGATGCGTTGTTCGGCGACTACGTCTGCCTCGGTCACATGTCGAACGGTGAAGGCGTTTACGCAAAACGGGTGGCCTGAATGCGCCAGTCACTTTGACCGTGGCGAGGTGCCTGCCCTCCCTGACGAAGCTTGCTTTTGCACTCATGGTCTGAAGCCATGCGAGAAAGGCCCTGGGCCAGCCGCCAGTCTTCCGCAACCCGGCTTGCGCAGGCCCGAGTTGGCCCGGCCCTGTGGGCCGTTGGCCTGCCCGCGCCAGCCTGCCCAAGCGGGTTTCCCCTGTCGGGTGCGGAGACTGCCTCAAGCTGGCCCTGACGGGCTCTCGCTGGCGCAGCCATGAGCGGGTGCGTCAGCCTCACGCCTGTCAGGAGGACAATACCCATGCACTCATCATTTTCTGACCAACTTGCCGGCCTCGATCTTTCCGGCTTTTCGATTGGTCCTGCCCCGGTTTCCACCAATGATTTTCCGGTCCACGATGCAGTCGTCCAGACTCTCGAAGCTGTCTGGTCCGATCTATTTGCGATGGTCTCTGGGACTGCGCTGGAGGCCGATGCCGAGGACCTCGGCTGGGCGTTCGTCAACATCTTTCACCGTTCCGCGACCCGCAAATCGACCGCAGTCGACCGCGCAACCGACGAAGTCCGAGCGCTCCTGGCTACTGCCGATGGATCCGAAATTCATACCCATGAACTCGAGACCCAGGTTGAGCGTGCGCAGTGTGCCGAAGGGGCCATGATCGCTCTCGAAGAGATGCGCGAAGTGGCCGCTGCCCTCTATCTCAACGAATTCGGCTCCTCGTGGAAGCCCGTGTCGAGTTCGCGCTTCAATCACAGCGCCATGCTGACTTCCGCGCTTGTCGAGGGGCGCGAGTTCATCCGAGCCCGGTCCGAAGCCAAGCGCCGCGCCGCCATGCCAGAAGGTACGCCGGTGATATTTGCCGGTGGCCGCACACGCCATCCAAACGAGCAGGACGCTCTCACTTTCGCCAACAACGTCTGGGCTACTCTGGACAAGGTTCACGACCGGGTTCCTGACATGGTTCTTGTCCACGGCGGTGATACCAAGGGCGTTGACCGTCTGGCATCTTCATGGGCGGAACGACGCAACATTCCGCAAATCAGCTTCTCCCTCGACATGCGCCTGGGGGCACGCGCAGGCTTCAAGCGCAACGAGCGTATGCTCTCGCTTGACCCCCGTTATGTCGTCGCCTTTCCCGGAAACGGGGTCCTGGAGCGCCTCGTCATCGAAGCGAAATCCCGTCGGATTACCGTCGTCGATCGCCGCGGTCCGCTTGGAACTTCTCCCAAGCGCGCGGCTCGGGATACCGACTGATGCGTCCGGCATCGCGCCAGCGCCATCGGCGCTGGCGCAGCCCGTCAGAGGAAAGAGATCGCCTGATATCGTGGGCAAGACGATCGGTTCTTGCCCGCACATTGCAGGAGAAATCTCATGACTGATTTTCAGGCAATCATGGCGGACTTTGCTGTCCGCCAGGCCGAACGCGCGGCGCAGGCACAAAGCGAAATCCAACGGCTCAAGGCAGCTATCATTGCCCCGCTGCGGAATGCCGAAATTGCCCGCGTAGAAATCCGCTTCGATGGGTGCGGCGACAGCGGTGCGGTCGAAGAATGCGTCTTCTCTGACGCCGGCGGGGCGAGTGTTCCGTGTCCCGAAGTGACGATCGACTGTGCTGGAGAAGGCGACGACCAGAGCCTCAATTCCGCCCTCGAGCAACTGACTTACCTTGCTCTCGAACGCCATCATCCCGGATGGGAAATCAATGATGGCGCCTGCGGCGAACTGTTCATCGACGTGGCTACGCCGAGTTTCGTTCTGGACTGCCAGCTACGTTACACGGCGACCGACGACCATTCGACTGATCTCTAGGAGAAGTGCGATGGCTCATTGCTATTATCACGCCCTGTCGTCGGTCCGGAAATGGGGAGGGGTGGTAGAAGATTACCTGCCGCTCCACCAATGGTTTGACCAGTCGAAGGCGATCTTTGCTGATCCGCGGCACCGGGCCCTCCGGCACCATGCCGAAGGCATCTTCATGCTCGAGACGCTGTTCGGGCCTACTATCGTCAACGCCGACAGCCGTGTCGTGCCCGTTCGCCTTGTAGGCGAGCAGCACGTCCGCGAGGACTTGGGTACGATTCCTTCCTTTGCGGATTGGGGGCGCCTAATCACGCCCCAAGACTGGATGTTGCGGGGTCATCGTTTGGACGAGCCTATGCCTCTTGGTACTGTGGAGACTGGTGCTGGCAGTGCGTTTTCAGGTGGTCTTCCGCCCGCTTCGGGAGGAGCTTTCGTTGTCGAGATATGATGTAGCCTTCGAGGTGGGCAAGGTCAGGGGGTACGTCGCAGCCCGTTAACGCGAAAAGTCATGGCTTGGCCTGTGCAAGGCACTCGGGACCAACCCGGCCTGTAAGCAAACCTTTCCTGAAGCATCCCCGTCGAGACGCGCAACCCCGATCAGGTCCGGCCGAGTTGCCGGGCTGCGCCCGGCTGCCCGCACCACCCGAACCAGATCGAGGTTTCCCTTCAGTGCGCTTCGCCGTGGCCGCTTCCTAGTCGGGTTTGCAGCCGGGATGGACCCGGAATGCTCGATCAGGAGAAAGACCATGACCAATCTCGTTATCCTCGTTGGCCGCATCGCCCGCGACCCCGAAACCCGCACCACCCAGGGCGGCACCAACATCACCTCGATCTCGGTCGTCACCGACCGTCCCGCCCGCAAGGACGGCAAGACCTACAAGGACGAAAACGGCTACACTGCCAAGGACAGCGAATTCCACCGCGTGACCTGCTTCAACGGTCTCGGCCAGAACGTCGCCAAGTACTGCACCAAGGGCCAGCTCGTGACGGTCGAGGGGCGCATCCACTATACGCAGTGGGAAGACCAGGACGGCACCAAGCGCTACGGCTGCGAGATCATCGCCGACAAGGTGGACTTCCTCACCAAGGGCCGGACGTCGAACAATGAAGGTGCGCCCGACATCGATGAGGACTGAGTGCTTCCCGCATATGACAAGGCTCCGATGGTTCGCGCCATCGGGGCCTTTTTTGTGCTTGCTGTCGTGAACGGCGGGGCGGGGCATCGAACCCACGCCCCGCCGCGGTTGAAGTGTCAGGCGGGGGAGAGCCTTTTGAGAGCATCGTCGATCCCGATGGTGAGCGATGCGCGGATGAGCTGCTTCAGTTGCGCAGGTTCGATAGTCTCGGCTCCGCATTCGAGAAGAACCTTGCCCAGTTCGCTGGCTGCTTCATCACGGAGCCTGGCCTCCTGTGCATCGAGTTCTTCGCGCTGCTCGCGCAGCTTCTTGAGCGCATTGCGCGCGCTCGGTTTGGACCTGGCCATGAGATTGTCCTTTCGCTGGCCGTTGGTCCCCTCCACGCGGGACAGTGCCAGCATGGGGCCATGTAGGAAAACGGTTTTTGCCGCGATGCCAGTGCTTTTCTCGCTGACGTTGGAGAGGTCTCTCTCGCAGAAAGTCCAAGTGTGATGCGGGCTTTGGGGCCGCGTCAAGGACGACGGGGCCCCACCATTTTTACCGGGCAAGCCCGGCAAAAATCGTTTCCCCCATCGCCGCTTCGCGGCCGCGCTATGCGCGGTCCCTGACCCGGCCCGTCACCCACATCCTCGCAGCTCCTGATGCGACGCATCGAACATCAGGAGGAAAGATCATGTACGCTTCACTGAACATCGCGCAGGGTTCATTCCAGGCAGATCAGGCAGCTTTCGTTGCCGCACTCGACAAGGCTCATGCCCGGTCCCTTCACAGCTACTTCACCCAATATGTCCTGACCGATGGTGAGGCTGGTTACATCGCGGTCGATGAGGGCGATTACGGCGCACTGCCCAAGGCCATGCTGGACCGGGTCATCGACACTGTGCCCGGAAAGCTGAGCGATGAATTCTGATGCCACAAACAAGGAGGAAGTCCGTCAGGGCTTCCTCCTTTCTTTTTGCTCGGGTCCCGTATTGTCGCTCTCGTATGTATCGCGCGAGCATTCCCTGCAGCATCAGTCCTCGGCGTCCGACGCATCGAATATCTCGAGCCGATCGGGCATGTCGAGTACCTTCATTGCCGCTGCTGAAATGGCCTCGGCCTTCGTCGGAAAGGCTTCTGCCGAACTGATCGACACGCCGCTCGAATAGGTAACGGTTGCCTGGAAACCATTGCCTTTGGGTGTCGCGCTCAGTGTTACGTCCGCCATATCCATGCTCCCGGTGGGATGCCCGCGACACCATTCTTCCTGCCGGCGGACTCGATCGATCTTTAACACAATCGGCAATCGAGCGGCATCGTCTTCATCCCTTGGTCTTGGGATTTCAAAACCGTCGATCCCGTGCAGGTCATGACACTGGGATCTACCTTCTAAGCTGGGGACGGAAGAGCACACCCTACGCGACAAATCGCAGGCGGCAGGTAGAAAAAAATATAGTAAAGACAGTGTGTTGATGGATTTTGGCAAAAATGGCTGCTTCTCATGCAGAAATGAATAGTCGCCAATTCACCAATCGGATTCGATTGACGACAGCCAAGAATGGCGCATTCCTGCGCATTACGAGTGTTCTTGACATGTTCTCGTTTCCGATTTAGACAGTACACGCCTTTCGCAGTGCGTTCCGGGCTCCTGACCACAAGGAGTCCGTGCATGACACGGCCAAAATCTCTCCAAGTACATGTCACCGTCGAGCTCGCTGAGCGGGTTCGTGCTGCAGCCAAGCGGCACGATATCAGCGTCAGCGAATGGATCCGGTCGCTGCTTTCGCAGGCATGCGAAAATGACGATCTTGCATCGAAGCTCGAAACATCGGTCGACCGCATCAGCCGTCAATCAGTGTTCACGATGGTCGGCGTTGATGCCCTTCTCGCAGGGCATGCCGATCACGGTCTGCGTGAGCGAGCCCATCAGGCCTACGCGCGCAAATGCAAGGAACTGGGGTTCACAGCAAACGCCAGCGAGGGAGGTTCCGATGAAGCGTAACCTCGTCAACTTCACGCGCGGAAGTCAGCTGCTCGGACACTTCAGCTTCATGTTTGCAGCAGGCCTCAAGGGGCCGCTGATCATCGCCGCCATCGGCATTTCCTGGACTAGCTGGTGGACCATTTCGGCAGGGCTGAGCGATCACGAAGCCTACCTCGTCTGGATGCGAATTTATGCTGCCATCTACGGCTTCATGGAGTTCGATCCGGCCAAACAGGTCGCACTCGAAACGGGATTCGGAGGAACCGTCCAGATCCCCATCATCATGCTCGATGCCTATCCTCCGGTGATCCGTGCGTGGGATCATCTGCTCGACTTGCTGGGCGATGCTCTGGTGCGTTCGGCCTTGCTTCTCGTGCCGGCCTTCGTGTTGTTCTACTGGTTCGCAGCGCGCTTCGGCAGTCGCTCGAAAGAGCGCAAGCATGAGCGCGGGGCCATGCTCGTTACGCTACAGGAACTGGTCGATGAACTGCGCGGGCACAACCAGCGCGAGCGCGCCCGAGAGCTTTCGAGCGCCATGGGTTGGAAATGGCATCTGTGTTTGCCCAAGGAACTGTCGGCGGCATTTCCATACCGGCCCTCGCATCTTGCGACAGTTGTCTATCCCTGGCGGCTCGAACAGAGCCACGCCATGCTCATCGGGACCACCGGCATGGGCAAGACAGTCGCCATGTCGGACATGATTGCCGAAGCCCGCGCCAAGGGACAGTGCTGCGTCGTCTTCGACCTCACCGGCGCTTTCATCGAACACTTCTACCAGGCCGACCGGGACATTATTCTGAACCCGCTCGACGCGCGCTGTCCCCAATGGAGTCTCTTCGACGAATGCCGCACCGAGGGTGAATTCTGGGCGGCAGCGGAAGCCCTCGTACCCCATGATGGGGGCGGGGAGGCGCAGTTCTGGGTCATCGCGGCGCGTGCGCTGTTCGTCGAATTCTGCCTCAAACTGGTGGCCGAAGGACGGGGCACCAATGCCGCGCTTGCCCGCGAACTGATGACTGCCGATCTCTCGCGGGTCCACGCAATGATGCGAGGCACGATCGCCGATCCCCTGACCGCTCCCGAAGCCGCGCGTATGGCGGAATCGATCCGGGCAGTGTTCAACGTGAACGCCAAGGCGCTGAAGCTCCTGCCCACTTCCGGGCGCCGCTTTTCGGTCCGAGACTGGATCGAGGAGGGCGCCCATGAAGACGAAGGCACTAACGCCAAGAAAAGTGGCTCGATGGTCTTCATCTCCGCGCGCTACGTCGACATGAGTGTGTGCGCGCAGCTGCTCACGCTGTGGCTCGATACGGCGATGAATACGCTGATGACAATGCCCCGCACCAAGGACCTCAAATGCTGGTTCTTCATCGACGAGCTGGGCGCGCTCCACCGGCTCCCCGCTCTCGAAAAAGGCCTGCAGACGGCGCGCAATTTCGGCGGTGCAATCGTCACCGGCATCCATGCCTATGCCAAGCTCAAGGAGGTCTACGGTGAGAACATGGCGATGACGCTTGCCTCGCTTGCCCGGACGAAATTGATCCTCGGTACGGCAGACCGCGAGACAGCCACCTGGTGTTCCGACTTCATCGGGCATCGCCAGGTTCGCGACATGGAAGAAGGCTACACCTATGGTTACAACAATGCCCGCGACGCCGTCAGCCTGACGCCGCGCAAGCATATCGAGCCTTTGCTGCTGCCCGACCAATTGATGAACCTCCCGCGCCTGTCGGGCTTCATCAAATTCCCGGACGGCTTTCCTGCGGCGCCGGTCCGTCTGAAGCCGATAGACCGGGAAAGAATCGCACATGTTTTCGTCGGTCGGGCCAAGGATCGAGAGCCAATCCGGCAGGTCGAGGGCAAGAGTGAAGGCGACGAGACGGCTGCCAATCCGCCCGCAAGTCAGAGCGAACATCCCTCGTCGAACGATGACGGGGCGGGCAAGCCTGTCGTCCCGAAGCAAGGTACCCTTCCCCTTGAGCCGGCTGACGAGGTCGATGCCAAGCAATCACGCCAGCAGGCCGCGAAACGGGTGGAGAAGGACATTCCCGACGACACCAGGAAGGTGTCAGGTAAGTCCGGTCATCCGCGAAAATCGTCGCCCGAAGAGCGCAAGGCAATGCCGCGTAACTCCCGTCCGCTGCTGCCGAAGAATGCGGCGCTCCGCAAAGGCGATCATCCCGATGAGAAGGATCCATCGAATAGCGTGAAGGAGGGACGCCGAAGCGACTTGCCGCGGGCCAATCCGCCCTCGGATAAGCCGCAAGCCGTCGACCGGACAGCCCAGCGCCAGCGAGAGGCAGAAGCCCGCAAGCTCATGCTCGAAGACGGCGTTCCCGAGCAGGATCAGCCATCGCACGAGGGTCCCGATCTCGGCGATTTTGAACTGTGATGCACGAGGCAGACGCCGTCTGGCGGAGTGAGACCTGATGCTCTCTGTAGCCAATGTCCGCACCGCTGGCGGCGCTGCCAACTACTTTGCCGCCGACAATTACTATACCCGCGCTGATGCCGAGAGATCTGGTCAATGGCTTGGCAAGGGTGCGGAGAATCTTGGACTGCGAGGCGGAATCGAAGCCTCGCAATTCGAGGCCGTACTCAAGGGCCAGCTGCCCGATGGCAGCCGTGTCGGGAGCGATAACCGGGCGCATCGCGCCGGCACCGATCTCACATTTTCGATGCCCAAGAGCTGGTCCATCCTTGCCCTCGTCGGCGGCGACAGACGTATCCTCGATGCCTACGGCGCGGCCGTCCGCGAGACGCTGGCCTGGGCCGAGAAGAATCTAGCCGAAACCCGCATGGAGGACCGAGGCAAGGAACGGGTGGTCGCGACGCGCAATCTCGTGATCGGGCTTTTCCAGCACGATACGAACCGCAATCAGGAGCCTAACGCGCACTTGCACGCGGTGGTTGCCAATGTCACCCAGGGACCCGATGGCAAATGGCGAGCGCTGAGGAATGACAAGATCTGGGAGCACAACACGCTGCTCAATGCCATGACCATGGCGCGCTTCCGCTTGGCCGTAGAGAAGCTCGGCTACCAGGTTGGCGAATACGGCAAGCATGGCAATTTCGAAGCGGTGGGCGTCCCAAAACCCGTGCGTGACGCCTTCAGTTCGCGCCGCACCGAGATTCTCGAGGCATACTCGACCATGGAGGCAAAAGGTCCGGCCGCATTGGATGCAGCCACATTGATGACCCGGGCGGACAAGGGGCCGGTGGCAGACCGCCAGGCTCTCGTGAACCAATGGCGCGAGGCAGCAGCACAGTTGGGCTTTGATCCGAGGCTTGTCATTTCACAGGCCAATGCACGGGCCGCCACCGACATTGGCTCCGTCTCCGGAATTGGAAATTCAGTACGATCGATCGGCCAGCGCGCGCGCCTTTTGGCTGCGACCTTTGCGGAGCGTCTGGGGCTACGTCAGGGCGACCCGCTTGTACCTCGCGACATGGGGCGCCGGACGCCCGAGCAGATCGCGGCCGTTCATGCGGTCGCATCGGCGATCAGGCACTTGGGCGAGCGCGAGGCGGCCTTCTCGCGGACCGAGATATATCGCTCAGCGCTAGGCTTTGCCTTGCCCACAACGCTCTCCGACATCGAACACCGCGTCGACCAATTGCTGCGCCAGGGTCACCTGCAAAAAGGCAAGGGTGCAGATCGCAATCTTGTCACCACCCGCGATGCAATCGGGCTCGAGCAGCGCATCATTGCGGCCGTCGAAGGTGGCCGGGGGCATGGGAATGCGGTGGTCGAAGCTGATGTGGCCGGAGGGCGGCTACAGGCGCTCTCTCAGCTCAAATATGGCCTGACCTTGAACCCTGGGCAGGAGGGGGCAGGGCGCCTGCTTCTCGCCTCGCACAACCGGATTGTCGCCATTCAGGGTGTGGCGGGCGCTGGCAAGAGTACCGTTCTCAAGCCCGTTGCCGATATCTTGCGCGAGGAAGGCAGGTCCGTGCTCGGGCTCGCAGTCCAGAACACGCTCGTGCAGATGCTTGAACGTGACACCGGCATTCCGTCGATGACGGTCGCGCGCTTCTTGCGCCAACATCGGGACCTTCTGGAAGGAGCAGACCAGGCGAGGCTTGCCGAGGCTCGCGCGTCTATGCGCGGCACCACGGTGCTGCTCGACGAAGCCTCGATGGTCGGCAATGCCGACAAGGAAAGGCTCGTGCGTCTCGCCAATCTGCTCCAGCTCGACCGCTTCGCCAGCATTGGGGACAGGAAGCAATTGGGCGCTGTCGATGCCGGCAAACCCTTCGACGTCATGCAGAAGGCAGGCGTCGAAGCGGCCACCATGAACACCAATCTCCGGGCCCGCGATCAGGCGCTGCGCGATGCTCAATATGCAGCGCAGGGTGGACATATCGATGAGGCCTTGCGCCATCTCGGTCCGCATGTTGTCGCGTCGAGTAATTCAGCTGCCGTCGATGCCGCGGCGGCCTGGCTTTCGCTTTCGCCTGCAGAGCGTCAGGTGACCGCGATCTATGCTTCGGGTCGCAACTTGCGCGGACAGGTGAATGAAGCCGTTCAGACCGGGCTCAAGGCCAATGGCGAATTGGGGCCGGGTTCCTTGGATCTCAAAGTGCTTTCGCGCGTCAACCTGACGCGTGAGGAAATGCGCTATTCGCGCAGCTATGCGGCCGGCATGGTGCTCGAAGTCGACCGCCGGCAAAGGGGGCAGGGGCTGCAGAAGGGCCGCTATGAAGTGATCGAAACCGATCCCACCCGCGAACGCGTGATGCTGCAGAACGAGCGGGGCAAGCGCTTTGAATTCCGGCCGGGCCAGATGCGACCGCAAGGTGACCAGGATCCGCTGCGTCTGTTTGAGGTTCGCCCACTAGAAATTCACGATGGTGACCGCATCCGCTGGACCGCGACCGATCATAAGCGCGGCCTGCTCAACGCCGATCAGGCGCGCATCGTGGCGGTTGATGGGAAGGGTGTTGCGGTGAAAACGTCGCTTGGCGCCGAACACCGGCTGGGGCTGGGCGATCCCATGCTCGAGCGTCTTGATCTCGCCTACGCGCTCAATGCGCACATGGCGCAGGGTCTGACCTCCGACCGCGGGATCGCCGTCATGGATAGCCGCGAACGCAATCTTGCCAATCAGCAGACATTTCTGGTGACGATAACCCGCCTGCGCGATGGTCTGACCCTGTTTGTCGACAATGCGGGCAAGCTCGAAGCAGCTGTTGAGCGCAATCCGGGAATGAAGCGCTCGGCGCTCGAAACGGTCAATCAGCTGCGCGATGCGGCAGCAACGGGCCAGGCGAAGGGCAAGGCGTCTGATCGTTCGCAAGAACCGGCTCGCGAGCCGCCCGAACTCGATCGCTCAATCACCAAGCCTTTCGAAATCGGGATCTGACACAGCGTATATCCGCATGGGTCCATATGGCACCGGTTGACTGTTAGTTCTGTTTTTGTTCTCATGGCGACCATGTCCCGAATCGCCGATGAGATCCTGTTTACGCACATCGAGGTCGCGCTTGCGGTTGCGTCCGAAGCAACGCTTGTCGGGCTCGGTGCTGACGACCCGCGAACCCAACGCAATGCTCGTGTCGATCTTGCGCGCCACCTGGTCGAACGCATGCAGGGTTTGGAGTTCGAAGGAGAGGGGAATGCCGGCAGGAGCTCTCAGCCCACTCTCTTTCCGGGCGATCTCTCGCCGATGGCCGACCAGCATTGAGATGTGGCTGAGGTAATACTGGCTTATTGCAGGCGCGTCGCGCGATCCTTCCCCATCAGCTCTGCAACGCGTTTGGCGATGGCTTTCCAAGTGGCGATACCCGCCTCGTCCTGTGCCAGCGCGAGCGCGCCGATCTGTTCGGCGACATGAAGCGGTGCATCATCGCCATGGGTCTTCAGGACCTGGTTGGCACAGGCCCAGAGTTCCCAATCGCTCAGCATCAGCCGAGACGTCCAACAAGGCCGAGGAAGAACGCGATCAAACCGTAGCCCACGACACTGCCCGCCAAGAGAAGTTCAATATTGAATTTGGAGCGAGGAGGGCGGGGTTGTCCTGCTGGCCAGATCTGATCGCAGATGAGCTCGTTGAACCCGGCGCGGCGTCCGCAGACTGCCACTTCGCGTCCGAGCAACCGACGGGCTCCACGCCCGGTGTCGAGCTCCCACACCCCGCCGTCCGAATGCAGTTCAAGTCCGAAGGGGCCTTCGGAAAGACGGCCTGTCAGACAGAGTTCCGGGCCTAGCGGCATGCAGGCCCTTTCCAGTAGCGATCCCAACGCAGCACTGTGCGTGTCTGGATCATCGAGCAGGAGAGATCGGCTCCGTTCGGCAGTCGGCACCAGGCAGCCGTCCGGTTGCCGCCTGCCGAACCTTCCGACCGGCATGTCAATCTCGGTCCACGAACCACGACGTGCCCTGTCGAGATGGTCCCTCGAGGGCCGCCAAGAAGATCGACGAGCGCGTCGCGCGCTTCGATAGCCGACGCGTCGGGGCAGGGCTGGTTGGTCCTGCATGTTCCGTCCATTTCGCGCGCGGCGATCCCGGCGATGCGGACATGGGGGCCTTCGGCGCACCATATGGGCCCGTCGCCATCCCAGACATGCGTGGGTGTGCAGGTAAAGGTCTGGCCGGCAGCGACGATCGAGGCAGCGAGGAGGGCAATCATTGGCGAGCTACCTAGCGAAGCGCGCGGCCGAACCAAAGCACGCGGCCGACAATATTGATCGTCCGCTTCTCCAGTCCGCGCCAACTGGGATAGGCCGGATTGTCGCTGAGCACCGAGACCCGCTTGCCTTGCGGCTCGATTGCGACCCGCTTGACGCTGAGCATGTCGTCCATGCGCAGCACATAGATCCCGTCGCGCAGCCGCGACTGTCCATCGTTGAGATCGACCATGACTTCATCGCCGTCATGCAGCGTTGGCTCCATCGAATCCCCGTGCACGGCGATGATCGAAAGGCTTGTCGCCTTGCTTGCGGTCAGACGGCGCAGCCACTTTTCGTCGAACCCGAACTGGGCGCATTTGGATTCCATCTCTGCCAAAGCGCCGTGCCCTGCCGAGGCTTCGACATCGAGAACCGGAACATGGACCAATTCGACGACCGGGCCAGATCGCCGCTCGGGAGCGCCGAGAATCTTCTCGTCTACTCCGAAGAAGCGGGCGAGCACGGAGCGGTCCTGCTCGTCCAACTGCCGGGGACTGCCGCGACGGATGTATTGCTGGATGTAGGCCGCGTTGCGTCCAAGAAGGCGGGAGATCGAGGAGTAATTACACCCTCGTTGCTGGATCAGATCGTCCAGGGCTTTGCGTGCATCTTCCATCGCTGCGGGTCCTATCGCATTCGCCTAGGAAATTCGATCCTAGACTCTAGGAAGCCTTCCTAATAAGAACATAACAAGAACACAAGCGGAAAGCGAGTCGAATGTGATGGAGCTCCTGGACCAGATCGAAGCGTATTTGGCGCGTACCGGAATGCGCGCGAGCACATTTGGGAGGGCTGCGGTAGCTGATCCTAGGTTCGTCCAGGACCTTCGCGAAGGACGCCGACCGAGGCAGCAAACGAGGCGTCGCATCAATGATTTCATTTCGGATGATCGTTAAGGCCAGATCTAATGCAAAGTTCTTTATTTGTGGACGCAAATTGGAAAATATATAATTTTAATTCAACCCTATAGGTAACAACAATACTATAATATATATCCACAATATATAGATATTCTTTGAAATTTGTGTATTAAATATTTTGTGAATCATGAACATATTAATAATTTTCGGCAGATAGAATTTGATTCTCTCTTATATATTATGAAATTAATCAGATATCTGTAGTTGTGTCGAGAACTGGGCACCTCCAAAAACCCCTCGCAAATCGAGGCCTGATCTGATTCACTTGCCGCTGGAAGGAAGCGGGGATGCGGCAGGCGGGGTTGTTCGGGCTATCGGATCATTTGAAGCGGTTGTCGGCGCATGGCGATCCGCTGGAGGTACTGGGCCGGGTGGTGGATTTCGAGGCGTTCCGACCAACGCTCGATGCGGCGCTGGGCTATTCGGACGGGGCGAAGGGCGGACGTCCGCCCTATGACCCGGTGACGATGCTCAAGGTGCTGGTCTTGGCAGCGCAGAACAATGTGAGCGATGCGCGAATGGAGTATCTGATCCGCGATCGGCTGAGCTGGCTGCGTTTCCTGGGCTTCGACCTTGGCGCACCGACGCCCGATGCCAACACCATCCGGCTGTTCCGGGAGCGGCTGACCCAGGCGGGCGCTCTGGATATGCTGTTCGCTGATTTCGACCGGCAGCTCAAGGAACGGGGCTATCTGCCGATGGGCGGGCAGATCGTCGATGCGACATTGGTGGCCGCGCCCAAGCAGCGCAACACCGATGCCGAGAAGGCTGCGATCAAGGATGGCAAGGCGGCCAGCGAGATTTGGCCCGAGGAACCGGCCAAGGCGGCGCAAAAGGACACCGATGCCCGCTGGACGCTGAAGTTCGCCAAGGCGAGACCCACAGCTGATGGCAGGCCGCAGCCGGACATTGCGATCCCCAGCTTCGGCTACAAGAGCAGCGTGTCGATCTGCCGCGCCTTCGGCTTCATACGCAAGGGCAAGACCACCGATGGCGCCCGCTACGACGGGCGGATGCTGCGGGACGTGGTGACGAAGGACAACACCGCCTCCGATGTCTGGGCCGATACCGCCTATCGCAGCCAGGCCAATGAGAAATGGCTGAAAGCGCAAGGCCGGGTCAGCCGCATCCATCGCCGCAAGCCCAAAGGAAGACCGATGCCCGAGCATATCCGGCGCGGCAACGCCACCAAATCGAAGGTCCGCGCCCGCGTCGAGCATGTGTTCGCGCACCAGAAGGCGGTCATGGGCCTGTTCATCCGCACCATCGGCATCAAGCGCGCCGAGGCCAGGATCACGCTGGCCAACCTCGCCTACAATATGCACCGCCTGATCTTCCACGAACGACGGGCCGCGATGGGATGAGTCCGCTCAAAATCCCCGAAAACGCCGAAAAACGAAGGCACAAAGCGGCGAAATAACGCCAATCCAGGCCGGCCATGCCCCAATCCGATCAATCCATCAGGTTGATGGAGGTGCCCAACTCTCTTGCAGTGAACGTTGCGGTTCGATACCGTCCTGCCTACTTAGGGTTTCTTCGCCCGGTTGCATCACGCACGCTTGGCCTGCCTCGGCAACGGTTCGTAGGGGCCCGTCATCTTTACGGGCTTCAGGGGGCTGTGTGGAAATTACCGAATCGCTCGGTCATGGGCTGATCTACTTTTTCACCAAAATTCCGCTCATTGGCGATGCGATGGCGGCGTTTCTGGCAATCGTGCTGATCGGAACTGCCTTAGCAATAGCTTACCGATACAAACGCCAATATCACGCTCCCCTCGCTGAGGCGATCGAAGCCCGCGTCCGCCTGCTTGATGAGATAACCGGCGGCAGTACCGCGGATGTCGACCAGGCGCGCCTCGAGTTCGCGCGCCGCTTCAATGATATCGACGCCCAGATGATGGAGGCGAATGACGCTGAGGCGCTGCCGCTCCGCAGAACCTGGGAAGAATATCGCGAAACGATCGTCGATCCCTCGGCCGATGTTCTTCAGAACTCCGCTCGTCCCGAACACTTCTTCGTCAATCTTGGCGACCGTCATCGCGGGCTGAACTGGTTTGCTAACATCTTTATCGCCATCGGCCTGTTGATCACCTTCCTGGGCATCATCGCAGCTCTCTCGACACTCGACTTCAGCGGCGGGGTCGATGCGATGCAGGAGCGGCTCAATGATCTCATGAAGGTAGCGGGAGCGAAGTTCTGGGCCTCTGTGGGGGGCATCGTGGCTTCCATCGTCCTTCGATCCTATGACTACCTCTTTGGCAAGCGCATCAATGATGGGCTGTCCATGCTGTGTGACAAACTCGAGCACGGAATGGCCTATCTGCCGCCGCAACGGATCGCGAGCGATCAGCTGGCACAGCTCAAAGAGCAAACTCCGGCACTCCGCACCTTTTCCGAACAGCTTGCCGCCGCCCTCGACGGGGCCTTGGAAAAGCAGATGGCGCCCATGATCACACATCTCGGGTCGATCCAGCAGGGCATCGACAAGATCAGCGGAGGCGGGGGTGAAGCCGTCCGCGACGCGATCGCTTCAAGTGCAGGTGCCGAGATGGCCGGCCTCGCAGATGCCATTGGCGCAATGACCGTCTCGATGGCCACGATGTCCGAACGTATCGAAAAACAGACCGGCGAAGCTGACCGCCAGATCGAAGAGGCTGTCAGGCGCTTTGGCCAGGCGTCGGAAGAGATGCGGTCGGCATTTGGCGAGCTCAACCGCAACTTTGGCGTAGTCGCGGACCGCATGCGCGAAGAAAACGAGCAGGCCAGTGAGCTTGCCAGACAGCGGATGGACGAATTGCTGAGCAGCCTTGGCAATACGCTCGACGATATGAAATCCGGACTCGCCTCGGCGGCCAGTCAGATGGGTGAAGCCTCGGCACGCGCGGCGAATGACGCGGCCCGGATCGGCCAGGAAGCAATGGAAAAGTCCTTCTCGGAGTTCGTTGAACGGTTCAACCAGACCGGCGGCCCGCTGGTAGGCAGCATGAAAGACGCGGGCGATGCCATTTCCACGTCTGCGGAACGTCTCTCGACCGCACAAAGTGCTATCGGAGATCACGCGCGAGCGATCGAGCAAGTCGCCGCTCGCTCGAGCGATCTGGCGACGGCGTTCGGAACGGTGGCCAACGACGTTGAGGCGGCAACCGCGCCTGTACGCCAGTCGGCAGTCTCGATAGCCGAAGCAGTCAAATCGGTTGAGACCATCGTTTCCCGAAATGCGCAGTCATCCGAGAGCGCTCGTGACGAAATGCGCCAGCTTGCGGCAGCGCTAAGCGAGACCGCGAGTGCGGCCTCCTCCGCATGGTCGGAATATCGTGCTCGCTTCGAGGATGTGGACCGCGCTCTTGGTGACGCAATCGAGAAGATCTCGGATGCTGCCGGCAATCATGCGTCGAACCTCAACGAACGGGTTGGCCAGATCGACAAGGCTCTGGGCGATGGTGTGGCGCAGCTCGCCGGCGCACTCGAACCGCTCACGACCCTGCGGGACACCGTCGAGGAACTTGCCGGCATCCTTGCAAACCAGAACAGGGAAGCCGCTGAATAATGGAAGGCGTGGTTCGCCGGAAGCCACCTGAAGAGGGCGAAAGCTATTTCATGTCCATGACGGACATGATGGTCGGCCTGCTTCTTATTTTCATAATCCTGTTAGCCTACTTTGCCCTCAATCTGCAGACCAAGACCGAAGAGCTGACCGGCGCAAACAGGACCCGCGCCGAGATCCTCAACGATCTGCAGCAGTCCTTGAAAGACCGAGGGCTCCAGGTGGAAATCGACACCAAGACCGGAGTTCTGAGGCTCCCCGACGATGTCCTGTTCGACAAAGGTCAATGGGAACTGACGGAAAGGGGGCAGGCCGCCATCAGCAAAGTCGCCAGCGCCATGGTCGAGGTCCTGCCGTGCTATACCGCCTCCGATCTTTGCGAAGGCGAACGCTCGCCGCATTTGATCGATGCTGTCTTTGTCGAGGGGCACACGGACTCCGACGTCATGTCTGGTGGCATGAACAACTATGGACTTTCGGTGCGCCGGGCAGAGACGACCTTCACCATGCTCCAGCGCAACCAACCGGCCCTGCGCGGTTTTCTGAATAGACCGGCGGGAGAAGACGGCTCGGCACCGATCCTAAGTCTGAGCGGCTACGGTCCCGACCGTCCCGTCGATCGTGGAGACTCCGAAGAAGCCAAGAAGCGTAATCGTCGGATCGACTTGCGCTTCCTGATGACCACCCCAAGCGCTGG
The DNA here is from genome assembly GCF_000253255.1 of Novosphingobium sp. PP1Y. Lineage (NCBI taxonomy): Bacteria > Pseudomonadati > Pseudomonadota > Alphaproteobacteria > Sphingomonadales > Sphingomonadaceae > Novosphingobium > Novosphingobium sp. PP1Y. Next base: position 1,578,721 of record NC_015580.1, read on the forward strand.
CCTCGACCGCGACATTTTGAGGCAGGAGCAATGAGTTCGCTGCGGTCTGCAATCGCGAGAATGGAGGCCCTGGCATCGGCTGGACTGGCTAAACCTCCGACGACACAGCCTGAGTTGCAGCGACAATTGGCAAAGCTCGATGCATGTGTGGGCGAAGCAGAGCCCGTCATTGAGCTTAAGCCATTCCTGCGAGGCGTGGCCGATACGGGTGCAAACGGCTTACCGCGGTTTCAGCTCAACAGAGTCCTGCGCGGCGCATGGTGTGACCCGGAATTCGATGATTTGGGCGTGGCGGCGCTCGAACGGGCCGACGTCGATCATCGGCGCAGTTCCGACCAGGCCGTAATCGATGGCTACCTTACCTATTTCCCGACAGGCCGCTCGATCATGCCGATGCTTGCAGAAGCTGCCTCCCGGGCTGCCGGTCGGCATGACTGGGCGTGGCGCGAGCGTGGAGCACGGTGGGATCTGTTCAAGCCCCAGATGGGACCAGCCAAAGTGGCACGCGATTTTGTTGCGCGCGATGCTGATGGCATTTCCTTCTTGATGCGCGAGACTGGCCTTGGCGCAAACCTTGCGGCGAGCGGGTTTGGTCAGGCAACTTTCGCCGAGACCTGCAAAGCAACCGCAGAGCTTCAGCCTGCAGAAGCAGTCGTTCCGCAGCGCAGTATCCTGCGTATGTTTGATACAGAAGCGCAGGCAGGACAGTTGGAACTGGTTGTCCGTGCCCTGCTCGAGCCCTGGATCAGGACCAAACCCGAACCCGAGCATCGAAAGGCAGTTTCCGAGTTTCTGCTCGATCAGGTGGGTGATCCGCGTCTCCAGCGTACCCGGTGGGACAGGATCGTGCGATCGCTCGCTGAATCGATCGGTGAAGAACGTGCGCGCGAGGTCACTCAGGTGTTCAAGCGCTGGCTTACCGAAGTCGCCATGCGCGAGTTTTTCCGCGCCATCGCGAAGACCACGGATCGGCCTGATCAGTGGAAGCAACGTGAAGCGTTTTGGATTGCATACCTCGATGAAGGATTGGTCACCGACGCATGGCCCGCGCTGGGATCACGCGCGAAATACCAAATCGATTCTTTAATCCGCCAGAGTGGCGAACGACCAGAATACGGTCAAATTCGAGGAGGTCCCTCCCAATCTTCGTCCATCATCATGCAGATAGGCGACCTGCGCATATCGGAATGGAGCGATAACGGATCCTGCCGCTTCTGGAGTGACACCGATCCCGGAGCACCGAAACTCTACGCAAAGGTCTACGACGGTGGGAAGCTGCGAACCACCAGCGGACGGACGGATTTCGAGTATGAGTCTCATGTCCCTGCGAGTCCTGGGTGGGAAGGCAAGTTCGCCGGTATCATCCATCGCCGGACATCAATCGCGCATCCCCGTTTCGGGAGAGGCCGGGGCCGCAACTGGAATGATCGATGGTAACGACCAAGTTCATTGCCACACAGAACGAGGGCGGCGGTGAGACGATTGCGCTTCTCTGCGAGCAGCCAGGCGGGCTTTTTCGGCGAGCATCAAGCGAAATTGTGCCGGTCTCAGAGTGGCCTAGAGTAGCCCCCGAAGCTGGGCAGGCCGCTCTGGCGCTGGCTCGAGCTCTCGATGATGATAGTCAGATCAGCGAAGAGGCGGAGGGCATTATCCTTCCACCGCAGATCGTTGCACGGCTCGATGAGGCCGACGCATTCGCCCTCGGTCTTCCGCCGGCCACGTCGATGACCCTTCAGCTTAACTCGGGAGGTTCGCTCGCTGAAGGAACAATCAAAGTCGATACGAAATGGGTCCGCCGCGGTGGCCTGCCAGTTCGAGCCGACATCGCGGGCGCACGTCTGCGAGAAGGCGGGCGTGTCGGACGAATTCCCGAGCCGATTTACTCGGCCTTTCAGTCCGCACTTGCAGTCAACGCGGCTGATGATCCCGATCAGCGCCGCGCAGCCTTTGCCGAGCTTCGTTCGACGCTCGGAGATGACATCGGCGCCGGCATCGAGGCGGATGGCTTTCTCGAGCGTGTCCGGATTGCCTATGCCGCCAATTTTTCACTCAACGCAAAGACCGACCATGGACGTTTCGACTTCGACCCCGTCCTCTTCTCGAGAAACGTAAGCGAGAGCGCTGAGGGTGACCTGGTCGACGAAGAAGAAGCGTCGCTGCTTACCCCGCAGGACAATCAGCATTTTCAGCGCCGGTTCCGGGGTCAGGACGGCGGGCGCCGAAGCTATCTGCTTTCCGACGGAACGCTCCTTTTTCTTGACCCGATGCTGGGCAAAGCCCTCGACATCGTGCGCGCAAAGCAGGTGGGCACCTCCCAGGAAAAGCGCGAATTCCTGCGTTCGCCGCAACGTATCCTGCGTGAAGAGCTCAAGCTTGACGCGGCAGATGATGACGAGGCAGCTGATCGTCTCTTCATCGAGACACAGCAGTTTTCCGAGCGGGTCAGCGGGATCGAGGTCTGGCAAAAGCCGGTCCTACCCTGGATCAAACCCAAGCCGAACAGCTGGCTGCCCGAAGGGTTTGGATTGCGGATCGGGGATCCGCCTGACGCGCGTCATGTCGAGTTGGGTCCAGGTGAAGCTGAAACGATCGCAAGCGAAGTCGAGACAGCGATTGACACAGGCCAGGAAACGATCGCCTGGCGCGACGAAAGCATCCCTGCGACGCCTGCAACCCTGCAGGCCGCGCGAGCAATTGCAGACCTCGAACGTGAGATCGCTGATGAGATCGAGGGACGCGCCTCGGACAGAACCGAACGCGAGAGCGTCGATATTTTCTTCCTTCAGGTCGGAGAGAATTTTGAGCAGTTGGACTATGCGCGGCTGCCTCGTCCCGACGCCGAAGTGCAGGATTTCGATGCTCCCGGGCTCCCCAAAGGACTGAGATCAGAACCCAAGCCTCACCAGGTGGAGGCGTTCGCATGGTTTGCCGAGGCCTGGGAGCGCCGGATGCCGGGCGTCTTGCTCGCCGACGATATGGGGCTCGGAAAGACCTTCCAGGCGCTTATGTTCCTGCTGTGGCTGCGCAGTAGAACGCCTCATCAGAAGCCCGTCTTGATTGTCGCGCCCACAGGTCTTCTGCGAAATTGGCAAGCCGAGCTTTCGCAGCACATCGAAGCAGATCTCATGGGGCCTGTTGTCGAGGCGTTCGGCTCCAACCTGCGCAATTTCCGTCTCGAGGCTGGGAGCGACATTCGCGGGGGAACCTCGCGTCTCGACGTGTCGGAATGGAATGACGCCGGAATCGTCCTCACGACTTACGAAACAATGCGCGATTATCACATGAGCTTCGCGCGCATTCCGTTCGCTGCAATCGTCTACGATGAAATCCAGAAGCTCAAGAATCCTGCCAGCCAGATGACACGCGCCGCAAAGGCGCTGAACGGCACAATCCAGATCGCCATGACGGGCACACCGGTTGAGAACCGGCTGCAGGACCTGTGGTCGATTGCCGATACGGTCTATCCCGGTTTCCTTGGCTCGAGCCGGGAATTCGAGAGCAGTTTCCCGGCGAACGATCTCGAGCGCCTTGGCGATCTCCAGCACCGTCTGATCGAGCGCGACAAAGAACTTCCGCCTTTCATGCTGCGTCGGATGAAGGACGAAATCCTGACCGGGCTGCCGGAGAAGAAGGCCCGCAAATATCCTGTCGAGATGCCGGCCGCGCAAGCGCAGGCCTACGACCTCGTGCTGGCCAGAGCGCGAGCGCTACGGGAAAGCGGCGAACAGGGTGCGATGCTCAAAGTGCTGCATATGTTGCGCGGTACATCGCTCCACCCGTCACTGCCGCGTGGAATTTCGAACATCGACGAGTACATCGGGCAATCTGCACGGCTGAAGAAGACCTTCGAAATCCTTGAGGAGGTCAAGCAGCGCGGCGAAAAGGCTCTGCTATTCTGCGAAGACCTCGAGATGCAGGCCTTCCTCGCGATGGCAATTCAGGAGCGCTTCGCGCTCGCGCGCCGCCCGATGTGCATCAGTGGGAAGGTTGCGGGCCATAAGCGCCAAGAGATGGTCACTGTCTTTCAGAGTTCGCCGGCCTCATTCGACGTTCTCATCCTGTCGCCCAAGGCTGGCGGCGTGGGGCTCACGATCACCGCTGCAAACAATGTGATCCATCTGTCCCGCTGGTGGAATCCGGCCGTTGAAGATCAGGCGACGGACCGCGCCTACCGGATCGGTCAGACCAGGCCAGTGACAGTTCACATTCCGATGGCTGTCCATCCGGACGAAGCGATCGGACCTTCAAGCTTCGACCAGCGTCTCGATGCCCTCATGGAGCGCAAGCGCTCGCTGAGCCGGGGTCTGCTCATGCCGCCGGAGAGCGATCGCGATGTAGAAGACCTGCTTTCCGATGTGCTCGACGGGTGCCCTGCAGAGAACCGTGATCGAAGTAGCGCGTATGCCGCCGCAGGGCAGGTGGACAAGGATATTCAGGACACCGATTACAGCGCCAGTATTCGACAAGCAGAACCGCCTGCCCCTCCAGTCGCACAGCCGGAAATCGAAGAGCCGACGGGAGACGAGGAGAGTGCTCGCTCCCGCGGACCCGCGAGCGACAACACAGCGAGTTCCGCAAACCTTGATCCGGCTGCGGAGCACGCGGCAGAACTAGGATTAGAAGAAGCGGCGCGCTCGCAGTCTCACTCTGATCCTGGCGAGACAGCATCGAGTAATGCCGAGCGCAAAAACCGGCGCCCCATTCTCTCCGTACGTACTCCCGTCGAGGCGGCTGAAGCGCGCGTTCCTTTCGTTCAGCGGGTCGTGTTTGAACAATATGGACAACGCGACTGGACGATTTTCGAGCAGTACGCGCGCGACGCGCGAATTGAACGGCTCGAAATCCAGGACCCCTATTGTTGCGCTGACGAACAAGCTCGCGGGCGCCTCATCAATTTCATCGGTCGCTTTGAACAGCTCGCATCGGAAATCGCGGCCGTGCAAATCGTGACATTCGACGCCGATTCCGTGCAGACTCGTGACCCTGAAAGCACGCGTGACCAGCGCCAGGACCTTGAAGATCGGTGGAACCGTATGCTGGCCTCGGTTCCCCTCCACCTCGCACAGAAGTCACGTCGGTCGGGCGGCGACCTGCACGATCGTTTCGTGAGGGCTAAACTGGAGAATGGCGATACCGTCATCTGGGATCTTGGACGGGGTATCGACGGCGTCATGAACGCGCGCTGGTCTTGCGTTGTGAATGCTTTTTACGAGGGCTCGATTTCGACCTCTCGGGCAATGCACTGAAAAACGGGAGCTTCATCATTGATTATGAAGTAACGTTCACAGATGTTGCGGTAAGTGAGGGTGTTGTCTGGCATCCGTGATTGCGAGAGGGTGCCGGGGGTGAGTGCGGGGATGGAAGGACGCGATTTCAAATCTGAAATCGACGCGGCGCAAAACGACCCGGTTCGGCTGCGCAAGATTGCCGATGACATTCACGCTTGCGGCGGCTCGCGTATCTTGATGATCCGCGCGATCCAGCTGGCCCGGGCAGCAGATAGCGGACCGCATCCTTTGGGTAAGACTTGCGGGGATCTTGGTTTACCTCGCCCGACTGGCCTCCCGCTTTATCGCTACAAGCTCGCACCGGGAATTTTTCAGCGGATCGAAGCGAAGCTTGCTGCCAATCTCGCATCGGATTTGCTGCGGCCGTCGTTAGCTCCAGCTTTCGTTATGTGGGCGGCAGACTGGTTTCGGCGCTCCTATCAGGGCGGCATGCAGCGCTGGGCCGATATCGAAGCGGTTTTGGGCCTCCAACTCCCACAATCGGAATGGCGGGCACTTGCAGACCGCGGTTTCGATGCCTGGGGCGTTGATCCTCTTATTACGGCGCACGGAAATCAGCGTCTCTCCAATCTCGCGCGGCATGGGGGCTTTCCTGCAGCAGCAATCGCAGGCGGTGCGAGCTGGCCGCGTCGCTTCCTAGAGCGGGCAGTCGGTGAGCTGCTCGGGGCAGATATTCAGGACATCGCTACCGCTGTCTCGATCTGCGAACGCAACGAATATTTGCTTCCCTCAATCTGGCGCAGCCCGGAAATGCACGCAATCTGCGGGGAACTTGCCCTCAAGATCGTCGAGCTTCGTGCATTTATCGACAAGGAAGTGCCAGTTGACGGTCGCCCTTATTCTGCCCGGCTGGACCACGCTTACGAAGACTGGCGCGATGAACTGCCCATGACGCTCGACGGGGCTGCGGCGGGCCTCATTGATACGCTCCTTGAAGCCAGAAAGCTGACGGGAACAGGTAGCATCCGGGTCGGACGATTGATGCGTTCGCAGGACGGTGAATGGCGCGAAAGTCTGGATTTCCATCTCGAAGGTCGCTGGGACGACAAGGATCGTGTGCTGTCCGCAGGTGAATATGTCCGGGTGTTTCTTCAGCCCTCGGGCGCCTTGGCGGACCGTATCTCCGGTCGGCTCGCTTACCTTGAGGCTGAAGCGGGGAATAGCTGGATCGCGCGCGCTATGCGCAGCGAAGCTGCGATCGATTTTCCCTTGGACCTCTCCGTCACCGCCGAATTCCATGCGCGCGGCGAAAGACTCGCCCAAAGCTTTATTCTGCCGGGCGGCAAAACGGTTGGACATGGACTGCGGATATTCGAGCGGCGGACCGGAGACACGGAGCTAGTCGCGTTTTCCCTAATCGGTCAGGGGTCGGGTGGTTATCGCGCCGAACCAGTCTTTGTCGATGTTCCGCAGGATTGGGTGCTTCGCGGCAAGGACAACAATACAGAGATCGAAGCCGAAGACTTTGCCTTTGCACCTGGTCGTTCGCTCTACCGATGTGCTGGCCAGATCATCGCAGAGAAGCCCAATGGCGACGCATTTCTGGTGCGGACGGGGCAAAGTGCAGATCGTAAGGATCGCCTGACCATGGTGGCCCAAGAGGCGACCGGTGTGCAGGCACCCGGCGGCGAACGGTTGATCAAACATCCGCTGCATGCAGAAGTCGAAGACGGGGTTTCCCGGCGCACGGCAACGCGTGGAGAGGTCGGCTGGCGGTTTGCAGGGGAAAGCACTTGGCGCGATGATCTTGTCAACGCGGGCCCCGGACATTGCGAGTTCGCCTGGCTCGATGGAACGACCAAGCATGTTCGGGACCGGACAAGTGCACTGGTTCTGCCGGCTGAATTTGCACTCAGCCAGCGGATCAATGCGGCCCATGCGGACATCGCTTTGGAAGGTTGGACCGGAGAAGCGGTGCTCAGCGATGAAACGCCGACTGCGGACCATCGCTGGCGGGTGCGGATCGATCCGCCCCGTCGCGCGCTGCTCGGCTTGCGCCTCACCCCCGAACATGGCTCTACCTTCGACCTCAATGTGCCATTGCGATCGAAAGAATGGCTGACCACCTGGGATGGTGAACTTCTCAGGCGCGATGCTGTCCTAGGCCTCGCCGATCTTCGTGACACCGTTGCCCGCGCGCCAGGCCGTGCGATGCTGATGGGCGAAGTTGCCCATCACGCTGGAGCGTCGCTTGAGGCGAGTTGGAAGGTCGATGTCGAACTGGGCCTGTCGGCTCTGCGCAACGATATTGCCGCCTTGATGCGGCCGCTCGGCATCGATGCCCAGGTCCGGCTCGACTTTCACAACGGCAGCAATGACAACTGGTACGTCACGGAATTCGGCAATTCTCTTGAGTGGGAACCTTCGGGAGGGCTGCGTCCGAAAACGGCCATTGTCGGCGAAGATGTCCGCGTTGGCGGCCGCTTTCTTGGAGCTCCCGAGAAAGAGGTGGATTTCGGTCCGTTTGACGGATTGCTTGGCGGCCTCGGAGGGCAAATGATTCAATTGCCACGATTGCGCGGTCCATGGCTCGTCTATCTGCGCGAAGGTGCTCGCGTCCTCACGAGGCCGAAGTTTATCGAAGGCGATCCGGTTCAAGACGTTCCGCAACACAGGCTCGGCCGGGCAATGGCACAGCCTCTTTTGCAAGCCCGCGAGGACCTCGTGAGGCTGGCGGAGGAACTCGCTGCCGAGCTCATGTCTCCCGAAGCGAACCAGACAATTCGTGCGGTCATGGACTTGGCGCAGTCACTCAATGGCTTGCCTCCGCAAACCTTCGAAATCTTCAGCAAGTTTGAGATTGCCGGTCCGCTTGCGCCGCTCCTTCTTTATCGCTGCGAGGAGCAACACCTCTCGACGATCCTCGAGCTGTTTGATGGCCTATGCTCAAGCTGGTCTCTTTTGCCGATCAAGGCCTGGGACACTGCCTTTCAGGCTCAAGGTAACTATCTGGTCAGCCGGCTCGATGACCCTCAGTGGGCGTTGGCAAACATCACGGAACGTCAGAACGAAATCGCGGCGCGTGCGCCGCAGCTTGCGCCACTCATTTGCCGGGACTTCTCACCGTTGAGCTGGGAAGAGCTTCGCAACCACTTCACGAGCCATACAAGCGAGGGCATCAATATGGATGCCGGCGGCTTCAACCCTTTTCGGCCTGCTTACAGCGAGCTACTGCCAAGAGAGAACTTCGTCGAAGCGCTGATGCGGGTCTTCGATGCTCCTTTCGCCGCTGCTCTGTCCGCTAGCGGACGTGCTTCTCTCGAGAAGGAGCAAGTCCTGACCGTCAAAGACGTCGAACGACGTCACCCCGACTACTTTGCCAAAGCCTTTGGCTATGCCCTTTCGGAGCTCAAGAATGGCCGCCAGTGATCCCCTCCCTATATCCCGATTGTCGCCGATGGAGGTGCACCAGCGGCTGAGGACTGGCCTCGCCGAAGCGGTGGTCTCGCGCGCGGGTATCCGGCACGAAGGGCTCAACGCTTTTCTCCGGAGCACTCTTGCCGGTACGGACCCAGCAAACGGTAGCCTCCTTTCCGAACAGCTTTTTCAGGCTGCTCCCGGCTATGTATCGTCAGAAAAAGGTCCCGACCAACTTCAAGCGCTGCTGCATCAGCGCACAATCGATGCGATCACCCAAACGTCGGATACTGATCTACGCTTCGATTACCCTGCCTACGCGCACCAGCTGGCGACGTGGGAACTGCTCAGCACGAAAGAGCCGCAATCGGTTCTGGTTTCGAGCGGCACGGGGTCGGGCAAGACCGAATGCTTCCTGGTTCCGATGCTCGATGATCTGGTCCGGGAGACCGAAGAGCAAGGTCCTCTGACAGGGGTTCGGGCCTTGATGCTCTACCCTCTCAATGCTCTTATCGCGAGCCAGGAGAAGCGCCTTACAGCCTGGACCAAGCCGCTTCGCGGCGATGTCCGCTTTGCCCTCTACAATGGATTGATGGGAACGGCGCGGAAGTCCAATCGCGACAAGGCCGAGCACGAGATACCGCATCAGGTTCTTTACCGCGAAACCCTCCGAGCCAACCCACCACCGATCCTCGTTACCAACCAGACGATGCTCGAATACATGACGATCCGGCGCGAGGATCGTCCGATCCTCGACGCATCAAAAGGCAAACTGCGCTGGATCGTTATCGACGAAGCGCACAGTTACATCGGCTCTGCAGCGGCGGAGCTCTCGCTCCTGCTTCGCAGGGTAATGAACGCATTCGATGTGACGCCGGATCAGGTCCGCTTCGTTGCGACGTCGGCGACCATCGGCTCTGCTGACGACCAGAAGGCCCGCGACGACCTTCAGAGATTCCTTGCCGACATTGCTGGCGTTCCGCTTGAGCGGGCGCATGTCGTTGTGGGAAAGCCTCAGCCGGTCGATCTTTCGAAAGTCCTGACAGCGTCCGATGATCCGGCAGCATCGTCGGTTGCCGAGAGGCTGGAAGGCGAGCCCCAGACCCTGGCTTCGCTTAAATCGCTCTCGCCGGACGCCGAAAGGATTTTGCTCGATCTGTCGGCCCATAATGCCAGCGAAGCGAAGCCTGTCCTGCCGATGCGAGCGCACAGCTTCACGCGGGCAATTGCCGGGCTCTGGACCTGCATCAATGTCGACTGCCCGGGCGAGATGCGGCCCAAGGATTGGCCATTTGGCGCTGTGCTCTTCGACCATCGGGACCAATGCCCCCATTGCCAGTCGATGGTGTTCGAAATTCAGAACTGCCTCGATTGTGGTGAGCCCTTCCTCCCGGCCGATGACATGGGCGACAGGATCGTACCGCGGCGGAGTGATCATGATGCAGATGAGTTTCGCGAAGATAGCTATCGTGATCGTGATCATGATGATGACGATGAAGAAGATGAGCATGAGGGGATCGGCCATCCACGGCTGATTGCCATCAACCCGAAATCCGAAGCGACGGCGACCGCTTTCGATGTATCCAGTGGCGAGTTCACTGGCGAGGCGGGGCATTTTCATCTGACCCAGCTCGACGAGGGACGTTGCCCGGCCTGTCTCGGAAACAAGCGGCGCGGGCGACCGGCCGTCTTTCCATTTCGCTTTGGTACACCATTCCTCACCCAGAATGCGGCACCGATCCTCCTTGAGGGTGTGTCGCCACATCAGGCGGAGCACGCCCTGCCGTTCGATGGCCGTCAGCTGATCAGCTTTTCGGACAGCAGGCAAGGAACAGCTCGCTTTGCCGCCAATATTGAAACCAACGGAGAGCGGGCCTTTGTCCGCGGCTTTATCTATCATGCCGTTCAGAAGGCTGCCCAGGGTACCGACCTGACCGAAGAGCGCAGGGAAGAGCTGCTTAAAAAGAAAGCTGCTCTAGCGAACCTCGTGGCAGACATGCCTGCGTTCAAGGATGATATCGCCAAGATTGACGCGGAGCTCGCGGGTGGCGCGGCAACCGGAATATCCTGGAAGGACCTCGTATCCGGGCTCGCTTCTGAGCCGGCGATTGGCATGATGGCCAAGGTCTGGGACCTCGATCGCAGCGAACGGTTTCACGATAACAAGGAAGCCCTGGCCCGCTTTATGCTGTTGCGCGAGCTTGCCCGCCGTCCGCGCAACGCCAATGCGATGGAGACGCTTGGCCTGGCACGGCTCCGCTTCCCGGACATCGAGCGGATCGGTCCCGATAAATTACCCGACCTTGTTGGCCAGAAGGGCTATTCGATCGAAGATTGGCGGGGCTTCCTCTACTACATGGTCGACTATCTTCGCGGCCAGTTTGCCCTTGAAGTGGACGATGGTGATGCGCGTTGGATGCCTGGGCGCGCGCGGCCTCGCAATGTGATCGGGCCCGACCAGCCCCCTGGCGCCAAGCGTGATGTCTCCTGGCCATTGGTCAATACCAAAGGACGTCAGCCCGACTCCATTCTTCTCTTGGCGTCAGCCCTGAACCTTGACTTTACGTCTCAGCGCGACCGCCATGAAATCAATCAGGTCATGCATGTTGCCTGGAATCAGCTCGCTCCTCTTCTGTCGGGTGTTGGTGGGACATTCAGCCTGCGATTGGAGAAATCCGCCGAGGTCGAAGCGGTTGGCAAGGCTTGGCAGTGCCCCTTGACCCGGCGTGTCCTGCCCCGCCTGGTCTTTGGCAGGTCACCCAATCTGGTCAGTGCTGGAAAGATGTTCGCCAATAAGCCGGCGCGTGAAATTGAGTTTCCGCGTCTCCCAAGGACAAGGCCTCTTGCGGTGGATGGCCAAAAGGAAATCGCAGCCTGGCTCCAGACCAACGAAGAAGTCGCGGCCCTTCGCGAGGGTGGCATCTGGATGAACTGGCACGATCAGGCCGCGCTCGCCACGCCCTACCTGCGAGCCGAGGAACACAGTGCCCAGCAGCCCCCGCACCGACTGCGGGAGTTCGAGGAGCAGTTCAAGGAAGGCGATATCAACCTGCTCGCCTGCTCGACCACCATGGAAATGGGTGTCGACATCGGTTCGATCGAAGCCGTACTGATGACCAACGTCCCACCCTCGATCGCCAACTACAATCAGCGGGCCGGTCGGGCAGGCCGCCGCGGACAAGGCTTCTCGACAAGTCTCACAATTGCCCGCAATACACCTCTCGATCTCGAAACGTTTGCCGATCCTGCGGGCTATTTGCGCCGCAAACTCGCATCGCCGCGCGTGTCGCTTGATTCAGATCGGATCGCGCAACGTCACGCGAACGCCTATCTTCTCGCTCAATGGTTTCGCGAGGTTGAGGGGGAGTTTGCCCGGACCAGGACCGGGGATTTTTTCGGCTGTCGTGCTGACCTTCGTCCTTTCGAAGGTCTCGCTCCCGTGGACGCCTTTTGCGAATGGCTCGATCTACCAACAACGGCATCCGCAACCGAAGAAGGTCTGCTGCGGCTCCTCAGGGGAACTGGTCTCGAATACGACAGCGAGATCCGGGGGCATACGGCGGAGATGTTTGGGCGGGAAGCTGCGAATTTCCGTCGTACATGGCAGCGTCTAAAGGAAGACTCGGACGCGCTCGAAGGGCCGGCAAAGAAGGCGATCGAGTTTCAGGCACGGCGCTTGTGCAAGGAGTTCCTCTTGAAGGAGCTGGCCAATCGCTCGCTTATTCCTGGAAGCGGTTTTCCGACATCAGTTGTCCCGTTTGATACCCTCTGTGCCGAGACCCAGAAGGCGCAGGACCGCAATCGTTCGGAAGAGGAAGGTGCGCGTGATCGGCGCTATGAATGCCCGACGCGCAACGCCGACATCGCCATTCGAGAGTATGCCCCGGGGGCAGAGGTAGTGGTTGACGGGCTGGTTTGGAAATCGGCCGGGGTCACCCTCAATTGGTTGAGCCCAATCGACAGTGGCCAACGTGAGCCGCAGAACCTTCGTTGGGCCTGGTGGTGCGACCATTGTGGCGGGGCTAGCAGCGACCACCAGATGCCAGACCAGTGTGCCCATTGCGGCGAGCGCAGCATTACCATTGAACAGTTTCTTGAACCGGCCGGGTTCCGCGTCGACTGGAATGCTCAACCGCATGCCGACACCGATCAGGCTGTCTACATCGAACCCAAGTCTCCGAAGGTCAGTGCTGGTGATGCCCTGTGGCAACCCATGCTGCAGCCTGAAACCGGTCGGATCCGTGCTTCACATGAAGGCTACATCTACCATCATTCGCGTGGACCCAACGACCAGGGTTACGAGATTTGCCTGGAATGTGGGCGCGCCGGGGATGCCGGGACAGACGCTCTCAAAGACCATTGGCCACTCACGCCGAGGGATCGAAGGGCGATAGACCGCTGTCCGGGCAATGATGAAGGTTATGCGATCACGAGCGCTCTTGCGCTGGGCCATGAAGTTCTAACCGATGTCGTAGAGCTGCAATTGCCTGGATTGGAAAGTGACGGCGCAGCCTGGGCGCTTGGCGCAGCCTTGCGGGAGAGTCTTGCGCGCTGGCTTGGCATTGAGCCGCGCGAGCTTGGAATTTCTGTGGCAGCTCGAGACGGCAAGCTCGGTCGCAGAGTGCCGTCGGTCTATATCTTCGATGAGGCATCTGGAGGTGCCGGATACGCTCCGAGACTTCTCGACGACATCTATCATGTATTCGAGCGAGCGGCCCGCGTCCTCGATTGTCCCAAGGAATGCGAGATGGGGTGTTCGGCCTGCGTCCTCGCTGCCGATCTCTACAAGCAGCAGGGACGTCTCGACCGGCGGTCTGCTCTCCTCGCGGTCCAAGCGTTTCTTGAGACGAATGCTGAACTGCCGCAGGAAGATCGTGCGGTCCCCGATGCCAGGGCAATTAATGACGCGGCAAACACACTCCTTTTGAGAGCGCGAAGCGGAGACAGCATTTCGGTCCTGTTGCCCACCGTGTTCGATCTTGCAGAGCTGACTTCGACCAAGATGCGCACCTTCTTTTCTGCCGCCTCGGCCCGCGGCGTTCCGGTGACGCTCGTGCTTGATCCAAGTTCCTTTGATAAGCTCGAAGAGGTCGAACGGCGCTTTTTGCGCGATGCCTCGGTGCGGTTCGAATTCTCTTTGGCCCTGGGCAAAGGAGAAGATGCACCCTTCGGGAGTAAGCGCCTGGCCGAATTGATCTCAACTGATCGCGCCACAGGGTTCTTCTCCCGCGATGTGAATGCAGCGCAGCCGGGGGAGCGCTGGGGCTTGGGTGAGACGCATGCTGTCGTTGCCGGTACTCTCAGCGGCCCCAGCGCCTACAACCCGATCAACCCCGAAGATCTCGAGCGACAGGTTGCGGCTGGTGATCAGGTCGAGCTGATGCAAGGTTTCGGGCAATGCCCGGTTACCCAATTTGGCAAACGCTTTGGATCGAAACTGAAGCAACAGATGGAAGCGGCTGGTGTTTGGAAGCCCGGCAGTCTTGTGCGGATCACTTACACCGACCGTTATCTCAATGCGCCTCTACCCATGCTCCTCTTTCTGCGGACGTGCGAAGCTCTATCCGCTGACCTGCAGGCGGATAGTCCGGTCGAAGTTGATATCCTGGTCCAGCCACTGAAGAAGGATCGGACACCCCATCAGATCTTCCATGACTGGGAGTATGAAGACGACCGAGCGGAAGTTGCCGAGCTATTGGGCGAAAAGTTTGGCCTTGATGTCGAACTTCAGATCACGGAAAATTCGAACCATGGCCGCAAGCTTGAGCTAGAATATGCCGATGGTCAGAAGGTTCTGATCCTGCTCGACCAGGGATTCGGATACTGGCGAATCGCGGGCAGTTCGCCGCGGCATGACTTTCGTGCAGCGCCTGCGGTGCAAGTCGGCGAGCTTATTCGCTCAACCGCTGCCGTCTCTGGTGTGGGAGAGAGCTACTACGCAGTGGCCAGAATATGATACAAGCATACAGAAATTTCTATGCTCGGACATTCTATTGCTTATTTTTTGTTTAAAAATGGAAAGTAGATCCGATAGATTAAAATTTAATCTGATTGCAGGGGGTTAGGTTCTTGAGGTTGGTTCGCTGGACAATCAAGTATTTCCTCTTCTACTTCGTCTGCATGGTCGTGGTTGCCATTGCGATGCCAAATGTATCTGTTGGGATGCAAATGCTGTTCGCGTTTGTCACCCCTGCATTTCTTGTATGGTGGCACGAAAAACACCGAGAGACGCGGATCGCCCAGAACGACGGACTCGAAGCCCCAAGACGCATAGCTCTGACGAGCGAAGAGGAGCAACTCAGCCAACCAAAGCCCTACCAGCCAAAGCAGAATTATGCCGAGCTTATTGGAGCAGGGCGACAAGCGCGCGCCGATCTTGAAGCAGCGGCGGAGGACCGATCAGCTGGAAGACTGGCACGGCAAGTCCTGTCCAGTGCTCTTCTTGATCAGCAGTCTCAACCAGAACGCTCACATCAAAATTCACCGGCAAGGTCGCAAGGTTGGCTGCGAAAAGGTCAATCGGTCACTATCGCAGGTCGCACGATCGATGGGATGGTCTTTGTGGGCAAACCGCCACGTATTGGCTCATCCTACTATGGTGAGAGCTGTCGAGCTTACATCGATCCATCGTTATCCGTCGCGCGGGTGGGGTCGGACAAGAATGGCGATAACATGTCATACTGGCCAGGGTATTCGAGCATTCCTGCCGTTTGCAGGGCCACCTATCTCGACTGGCTGGCCGATGGTCGCCAAGATGGGACGATCAACCCCGGCTACATGTTCCTGTTCTTCTATGGTCTGGAGCGCAGGTTTCTGATCGACCAACCACCCGACGATGAGAAGCAGGAAATAGTTGCTGAGGTGGAACGCCTGAAGGTTCTTTTCGCCGATAACTACTCCGCCCAACGGTATCTCGGCGAGTTCCTCGACATCGCGCGTATCATGGCGATGGGCGGCATCTCCTTGGACGATGCGACACTTAAGCAGACAATCCTTGAGAACCGTAGCTGGGATTTGCCATTTTCGCTGAAGTTCGCACTCGGCGGCATGATCGCCGAAGGCAAAGCCTTTGATGCCGAGTGGCTGCATCTCTGGCTGCATTGCCACCCAGAGCGACGCCTTCGCACTCCAGCTGAGCGTTGCGGTGACGAATTCAAGGCACTTTTCAAACTGAAGTTCGACGCGCTGTACCCTGATGGCTTAAAGGTTCGAACACCTCGTAAGCTGTTGAAAATGGACTATCGTGCGGCATCCAGCGAGTTCAATTGCTCCGTTAATCTCACGGCGGGAGATGGCGGAGATGTAGCAATCCCTGATGTGTCCGATTTGCGGTCCCCAGTGCAGAAAGCACAAAAGATCGCAGATGAGGCAATGGATGAACTGGATAAATTCAGTCGATACCTTGGGCGAAATCCTAATGGCCGGGGGACTATCGAAGCGCAGGCGCTGCTACCTGCTGAGCTTTGGAGCCTTTTCCCTTCAGGTGAATTGGAAGAACTAAAAACCTGGGCCCACGAGCAAGTTACAGCGGGTGGGTTGATTCCGGCGGTTGATGTGATCTCGCGGCTGGAAGGAGTAACACCAGAGAAGCTCGGCAAACGGAACTTGACTGGCGCAGCGGACGCACTCGCACGGATCGGTTTCGGCATGGCTCCTGACCCGAGATTTTCGCTGCGTGGACCGAAGATTGACGAACCGGTCGTGATCTTCGAGCTGGGCGTGACGGTCGAGCAACTGGAGGATGTCTCCCCGGCATATCGATCAGAGTTGTTCGAATTGGCACTTGCGACCTTCGTGGCACATGCCGATAGTAAGATCGTGGAAGCAGAGCGCCGAGCCCTCCGCAACAAGGTCGAGGCAACTAAAGGGCTGACAGAGCTAGAACGAAAGCGACTTCACGCCAACCTCGAATGGTATCTCGATGTTCCGCCGGACATGTCATGGCTGCGCAGTAAGCTGAAAGATGCAGATGCAGAGCATCATCTCGCTTTGCGCGCGGCAGTTGTCGCGATTGCCCATGCTGATGGCGTTATTCAGTCCGATGAAGTCGCCAGTATTGAGAAAATTTACAAGGCATTAGGAATCGATGCTGGCCTCGTTTACGCCGACCTCCATGCTGGCGACGTGCCAGACGGCCCGGTTCGCGTTAAGGCCGCTGAGGCGGAGGTCCCCGGCGAACAAATCCCCGATGAAGCAAAGGCAAAGGTGGCCTCCCTCGATGCGGCGCGTATTGCCGCCATCCGAAATGACACCGAGCGCGTTTCAAGCGTTCTGGGCGAGATTTTCTCGACCGATGAAGACGTGAGCGACGAGGCCACCGCAGCACATGCACTTCCATTGTCAATGACTGGCCTCGATCCAAAGCACGCATTGCTTGTGGGGCAGATAATCCAGCGCGAACATTGGACCGACGAAGAGTTTGACGAGCTTGCTGGAAAGCAGGGTCTGATGCCTTCTGGCGCGCTGGAAGCAATCAACGAATGGGCTTTCGAAAAATTCGATGAAGCATTGCTCGATGAATATGACGGATATGACGTATCGCCGGACATAGCCGATACGTTGAGGGCCGAGATGGCGAAGGGGGATTAATTCATGTCGAGACTGAAGCCGCGCGAACGCGACGCTATTGTGCAAGCGCTACGCGCAGGGGTTGTTCCCAAACTGGGGCTTCGGCACATCCAGGTCGGACGCGCGAGAGAGATCGAGGAACTCGTCAAGGACATGGACCGGATCGCCGATGGCGGCTCTGCAATTCGCTTTATCATCGGCGAGTATGGCTCCGGCAAGACCTTCTTCATGAACCTCATCCGGCTTGTGGCGCTCGAAAAGGGATTGGTTGTCATGTTCGCCGACCTTGCCCCGGATCGACGCATCCACGCGACCGGCGGGCAAGCACGAGGCCTCTACGCGGAGATGGCGCGAAATCTTGCCACCCGTACCAAGCCAGATGGCGGTGCATTGTCGAATGTTGTCGAGCGATTTGTCAGCCAGGCCCACCACGACGCCGAAGCGCAAGAACAATCGACAGACGAGGTCATTCGCCAGCGCCTTACTCATTTCGAGGAGCTGACAGGTGGCTTCGACTTCGCGCAGGTGATCCGCCGGTATTGGGAGGGACACGAAACCGGCGATGAAGAGCTCAAATCGGCAGCGATCCGATGGCTACGCGGCGAATTTGCGACCAAAACCGATGCCCGTAAGGCCCTTGGTGTTCGCACCATCGTCAATGACGCCAGCGTCTATGACCACCTCAAACTGATGTCCGCATTCGTCTGTGAAGCGGGCTACAAGGGCTTGCTCGTTGGCCTTGACGAGATGGTCAACCTTTACAAGCTGACTTCATCGCAAGCCCGCAATGCCAACTATGAGCAAATCCTGCGCATCCTGAACGACGTTCTGCAAGGGAGCGCGGAAAACCTTGGGTTCCTCATGGGAGGGACGCCGGAATTCCTCATGAATACGCGGCGCGGCCTCTACAGCTATGAGGCCCTCCAATCTCGCCTCGCAGAGAACACCTTTGCGCGTGACGGACTGGTCGATCTCTCCGGGCCGGTCATTCGACTGGCCAGCCTTACGCCCGAAGATTTGTTCGTGCTTCTGGCCAACATTCGCGCCGTTATGCAGGGCGATGAAGCAATCCTACCAGACAACGCCTTGGAAGCGTTTATGGCACACTGTTCGGACAGGATCGGGGAGGCCTATTTCAGAACCCCCCGGAACACGGTCACGGCATTCGTGAATCTTCTGGCGGTGCTCGAACAAAACCCCGGCGTCGAATGGTCGGACCTCATCGAAGAACTCGACGTGGCGGAGGATTCTGGTGACGACATGAGCGACGTGGATGAGAGCGTTGGCGCTGTTCCCGAGAGCGACGAGCTAGCCAGCTTCCGACTGTGAGCACCGCGTTCGACAAGCTGGCTCGACCGATCCAGAAATGGATTCGTCAGCAAGGCTGGAAGGAATTGCGCGATATTCAGGCGCGCGCAACTCACGTGCTTATGGACGGCAATCGTGACCTGATTGTCGCTGCCAGCACCGCCGGAGGCAAGACCGAAGCCGCATTTCTCCCGCTGCTGTCCCAAGTGCTCGACGAGCCCAGTGAGGCCTCCGGATTTGATGTTCTGTATGTCGCACCGCTGAAGGCGCTCATCACCGATCAGGCGCGGCGACTTGAAGAAATTTGTCGCGATACAGACTTGCCTATCACGCCGTGGCATGGCGACGTTTCGTCATCGGTGAAGGCTAAGGCTACCAAGCGACCTAGGGGCGTGCTGCTAATCACCCCGGAGTCTCTAGAAGCGCTATTCATTCGACGCGGATTGGAGATTCCGAGGCTGTTTGGCGCAACGCGCGCAGTCATTCTCGATGAATTGCATTCGGTCCTCGACAGTGAGCGCGGCATCCAGATGCGTTCGCTTCTCACGCGCCTCGAAATTGCTGTAAAGAGACCTATTCGCCGGGTTGGTTTGTCGGCCACACTCGGAGATATGGAGCTGGCGAAGGCTTATCTTCGTCCTGACAGCCCAAGTGAAGTCGAACAGGTCATTGCCGAGGGCGGATCAGCCGAATTGCAGCTCCAGCTCCGTGGCTACGTTGCTGGCGACAAGGACGATGAAGGCCCTTCAGCGACGGATGCGATTGCGCAGCACCTATTCGAACACCTGAGAGGCAGCGACAATCTTGTCTTTGGCGGTGCGCGTCAGGCAGTCGAAATCTACTCGGATCGGTTGCGCGCACTTTGCGAAAAGGAACACCTGCCGCAGGAGTTTTACCCTCACCACGCCAGCCTGTCGCGCGAGCATCGAGACTTCGTCGAACGTCGCCTGAAAGATGGTACTGCGCCGACGACTGCCATCTGCACTTCCACGCTGGAATTGGGAATTGATATTGGCGATGTAACTTGTGTCGGCCAGATTGGCGCACCGTTCAGCGTCGCATCGCTCAGGCAAAGGCTTGGCCGATCAGGGCGGCGACCGGGCAAGCCAGCCATCCTTCGGCAATACGCAGTCGAGGCGAAGCTCACGCCTACCAGCAATTTTTCGGACCGTCTTCGCCTTGGGATGGTGCGGGCCATTGCGATGATCGAATTGCTTTTGGAAGGCTGGTGTGAACCGCCGCAACGCGAGGCCCTTCACCTTTCGACCCTCGTTCACCAAATCCTCTCGGTGATCGCCGAGCGAGGCGGAATACGTGCGCAACAACTATACGGGATTCTCTGCCAAAGCGGACCATTCCGCCAGGCCGATACCCAGTTGTTTCTGGATGTCTTGCGAGCACTCGGGCAACCCGAGGTCGCGCTCATTGAGCAAGCCAGCGATGGCCTTCTGTTGCTCGGTGCCAACGGCGAGAAGCTGGTCGAGCACTATAGCTTCTACGCCGTATTTCAGACACCCGAGGAATACCGGCTGATTTCCAGCGGCAAGGAGCTTGGGACACTTCCCATCGACAACATGATCGCGCCGGGAATGCTTCTCATTTTTTCGGGCAGGCGCTGGCTGGTGCAGGAAGTTCTCGACCGGGATCGTGTCATTATGGTTGTACCGGCGAAAGCCGGAGTGCCGCCCATCTTTGGGGGTGATCCTGGCAACATCCACGACCGGGTGATCGAGCGAATGTTCAATGTTCTGGAGGGAAAAAAGCGCCCGATCTATCTTGATGCGACTGCGCTGGAGCTACTAGACGAGGCACGCAGCAGCTACAGCCAGATGCAATTTGACCCCGGAAGGATTGCGCAGCTCAGCGACAACGCTGCTGTCATAGCGACGAAAACGGGTTCCGTTCGGACAACAACCTTGGCACTCGCCCTTCGCGCGAACGGCTTCACCGTGCAGGCACACGACGGGTTTCTCGAAGTGTTCGGGAAGGATGAAAGCCCGCAGTTGATCGACGCACTTTCGACCCTGGCAGATGGCAAAGACGTGGACCTATTTGCGCATTCGCCGAACCTGTTGTTTGAGAAATTCCATCCTTACTTGACCGAGGATTTGCTGCAAAAAGATGCGCTATCAGCACGCTTGGACGCGAATGGCTTAACCGACCTTTGTCGTTCGATCAAAGGGAACGGATAGCTACAGTATTGCCTTATACCTTTTCCCTTTTGTCAAAGCGGAATCCCGGACATCGTAGCAAATGACGTTGAAGGGAGTGGAGGCTGCGAAAATGGTCATCGCAAGACAGTGCAACGATTTTTCTGTCATTGATCACTTGTTTCCGATATGTTCTGAGGAGAAGTGAGATGAATGCGATCATGGCCAAATTCGATATCGACGCAACCGAGCAACAGCACTCCCAAAGTTGGGAGGGCTTCTCGGAACTCGATCAGGCGATCCGCGATAATCGGCTGATGGAGTATCGGATCAAGAAGTCCTGGGCCGATCCGTGGGGACGGAAGCTCACGATCACAGTCCTGCTTGTGATTGCCGCAGGTTTTGCATATTTGGCTGGAGCATCAGCCGGGCTCTGGTGACCCCATCCATCACCATTCCTTCACCTCATCGGCAGACTCCGCGCTCGCACCCTGTGCACCCTTGGTAGCCGCATCAAGGCGGCCTCTGGATCCGCGGATCCGCTGGCGACCGGAATCCTGAGCGCGCAGCACTTCGTCGTGAATGGTGCCCGGGTCCACCTGCGGCACGTTTCCAGAGACCCCTCCACCGATTTGGGCACGACCACGGACAGATCCCGGTCCTGTCACCGAAGGGCGCGAGATTGGCTGTGCTGGCGTCAGTACGAGCCTGTCCTCGATCCCGTCGCGCAGCTGTTCAGCGTAGCTTTCGATGAATTTGCCCTGCAGCGCCTGACCTTCCGGACTGAGCTGGAATGTCAGGTCGTCGAAGCGGACACTGCCGTAGAAGTCGCGGTTGCGCTCGATCTCGACCAATCCCCATTCGCGGTAAGCTTGTGAGAGGTTGAGGGTGCCAGCGGCACTGTTGCCCTCGAAGAACGATGCTTGGCTTTCGAGGCGATTTGCCAGTTCCTCAGCCCGTCGTGCTTCGCGGCTGTAACTCTGGGCCTCGGTCAGCGAAGCGTTCATGCCGCTCGCGGTCGACGAGATCGAGGAACTCGACGACGTGCTGACGCTGCGAACAAATCCATCGCGTGTGCTCGACCAGTTACGACTGTCCGACATCTGCGCGAGGCTACCGAAGATTCGAGAGCGATCCTCAGATGCGATGCCGATATCGCTGTCGGTCCAGGTGCGTGTACCGCCCCCTTTCAATCCGACATTTGCAGACGCCACACCGTTCGTGACACCAGCGCTGGCGCCGGCTTCACCCCCAAGGAACCAAGCGGTCGAAATGTCGTCGGCAGCCCTTCGCGAAAGGCCGAATTGGCGCTGCAGGTTTGTCGATGCCTGGTCGACCTCGTTAAAGGCGGTCTGGATGCTGTCGGAGTTGGATGTGCCGGTGGCGCTCTCGAAAGCCGATCCGCGGCTGAATTGGCTGCGCAGCTCCCGGAATTTCGTGACCGCGCTGGTGGTCGATTCCGTCGCAATGTTCGCATAGCTCTCGCTGTTCGAGCGGGCTTGCGATGCCATTGTCGACAGGCGCGAGGTGAACTCCTGTCCGAGGCTGGGCGTGAAGGGATAGCTCGAGTTGGGAAGCTGGTCATAGCTGGCTTCGGGGAAACTCGTCGTCATCGAGCCCGTATCGCTGAATGTCCGGGTCTGCGCCGCGCCATAGGTGAAGCTTGGCGCGATCGTCCCTTGTGCGAACTGGCGCGTCAGAACGCTCGAATTCTCAAAGCTCGTATTGCCCAGCGAGACGTTGCCTGTGCTTGCCTCGCGCGCCGCTTCCTCGGCAGCGTTCTGGCTCGGATTGAGATAGCTTGTCGCATGGTGAGAAATCGCCATGGCGCCCTTGGCCACGCCGCCGGCCAGAAACGGCACCGAGGCGATGAGATAGCCTGCGAGCAGCCCGATATCGCTATTCACATCGGCCATGCCGGTGAAGCTTGCAAGACTAAGCCCGCTGCTTCCAGCAACCGCGCTCATGTCCGCAGCACCTTTGTACATCAGCATCATGTGCAGGATCACGAACAGCGGTCCCCATGCCGCCAGGTAGAAGAAGCCCGTCACATAGCCTTTGAGCGCGAGCGGCCCGGTCTTGGGAAGCAGGAACAGGGGGAAGAGGACCGGAAACAGGGCGTAGAAAAGTACGGTCAGCACGACATTGAGGAGCGGCACCCACTTCATCGCGTTGCTGGCAATCGAGCCGTAGGTCCGCTCGGTCTGAATATCGGCGCGCGTCTGGGCGTAAACATCGACATTGCCCGCGCCGCTCGTCGCCGCCATCGAATGCATGGCCTGGCTCATCGCGTTGATCGTCAGCGTCTGCTTGAAGATCTCGGTCGCATTGGCCGAGACCCCGGTGAGGTACTGGTAAGCCGCCGGCAGGTCAGAAAAAAGCTTGGCCTTGGCGAGGGCGGCGGTCTGGTTGGGATAAAGCTGGCGTCCGAAGACCGTCCCCATGCCGTCGATCAAACCGGCCCACTGCGCGTTCAGCGCATCATAGGCTTCGCGGCAGGTAATGATATTCGAAGTCACCTGACCGGTCCCCGTGTCGCGGGTGAGGAAGCGCTGGGCCCGCGCCTGACTGCCGGGCGCGATGGTCGTCCAGATGTCGCTGGTCTCGGCGAGCTCCTTCATCGAATAGCGGCCAAGCAGCACGTCGTAGAAGACGCATTGCCGGAAGTGCTCGTCGAGATTGGCGGCAAATTCCGGGTCGGAAATGCGCAAGGACCGCGTGGCATCGTAGAGCCGCGCACCGTAGATCATACCATTCTTAGAGTAGTTGAGATCGCCCGGCAGCCCGAACACCACCTCGGCAGAGCCGGTCAGATAGTCGCCGACCTGGCTCGTGAAGCTTGCCATCAGCGCAAGCCCCAGCGGCACATTGCTGACATTGGCAGGGGCGAGACTGGGGTTAAGCCGGTCGGTCACATGGACGTCGAGCCGCGGCACCATCAGGCACGAATAAATTAGCGTCGCGCCAAGGAACCAGTTGATCCAAGCCCGCCAATCCTGATTGAACGCCAGCGTAATGGCGGAGAGGCCAAGCCCCATGACCATGACGACCTGCAGGAGGCTCTTGTAACCCCCATTTCCCGTCCAGGCGGCGACCGCCTGAAAGACATTGACTAGGTAGTCGCCGCCGCCAACCGTGAAAATCTCGACCATGATGCTGGGCTCCCGCCGGTTCCGGCGCGCTGAAAGGGATCAGTGGGTAAGGGCGCGCGACTGCACACCGCGCGACCAGTCGAGCGAGGCGGCCATGCCGGGCGACATCGAGGCGGCGAGCACGTTCTCGATGAACGCCGTCTTCTCGATGATCTGCATGATGGCGTTGACCTTGAGGTGCGTGTTCGCCTGCCTGTCGGCGAGTGCCTGCCGAACGACATTCACCTGGCCCTGCCACATCGCGATCTTGGCTTCGTCCGCGCCGATGAAGCTCGACATTGAGCGACCCGCTTCGCTGACGATCCGGTCGAGGACGGCGAACAACAGATCGACACTGGCTATCTCCGCCAGCGTTTCGCGATCGTCGGTTGGCATCCCGCGGCCATAGGCCGCCTGGACCGTCAGGATCTTGTAGAGCGGGATCGAAGCAACCTGGAGCAGCTCCTTCTGCGCGTCGGTGATCGCGGTGTCGTCATGGATCGCCTGGATCATGCCAGCAATCAGGGCCGCAACGCGTGGGCGCAGCGCCTTCGATGCGGGAAGGCTCAGCGACTTGAAGCCGGGATCAAGGCATTTGTCCGGCTCGTCACAGTCGAAGATTAGGACGTTCCCGTTGCTGGTCCCATCGAGCAGCGAAGTGACAAGCGTTGAAGACGCTTCTCCGACGATCGGCACGAACTTGCCCGGCTCGTCATCCTTGGGCGGGACATAGATAATCGTCCCCAGCAGCGTCATTGCATATTCGGCGAGTTCTTCGTCGAAGGTGCCATTTGGCGAGAAGAACGCCGACTTCTTGAGGATCGTCCAGGTGTAGTTTCTCGCCACGGCGGGATTGACGTCGTCATATTTGCCTGAGCCCTGCGCTGTCGTACTCGACCGCTGGCCTTTGGTGCCGCACCCGTGCTTGGCGGCTGCATAGTCGGTGAAGATGCCTTCCGAATTGCCGATCGCCTCGCAGATCGCCTTGTCGGCCAGGTCGCCCTTGGGCCAGATGCCGCCCACCAGCCCCTGCGCCATTTCGCAGGAGTTGATGTTGAGGTTGTTCATGAGCTGAGCCTTCTGGCTGAACTCCTGCATGATCTTCGAGCATTCCGGGCAAACCGTGTCGATCGCCAGGCTGAAAGCAAAGCCGACCGCATTGTTGGCGACAGCCTTCAGCATCGCGACCATCTCGCTCGCATTGATGAAGCTGAAGGATCCGGCAAAGATGTCGATGCCGCCGCAGCCCGCACGGGCGCGCGGCAGCTGCAGATTGGCGATGTTGGTCGTCTTTTGCGGGAAACGCGTCCAGACGTTGCCGAGGCTGTAGTAGCCGGCTGACTGACCCTCGAACGCGGTCGGCCCGTTAACGTTAGCGGCGCCGCCAACATCGTTGAGGAACGAGTCCATTGAACTGCCGACATCGGCCGATGCGCTGGAAAGGGGGAGGGTAGCCGCGAGGATCGCGGCGACGGCACGTTTCATCCTAGTAGTCACGTCCGGCTTCCTTCGATGTGAGGAGATAAATGCGATCCTGAAGCTCGTCGGCGCTCATCACGCCGTAGCCGATCGGGATGGGCTGGCCCTTGGCGGCATCCCAGAGCACCACCGCCGGCGTGATCTTGGGCTCAAGCCCCATGCGGCTGCGCTGGTTGGTCTCGACCGTGTAGTTCGGGAAATGGCGTGAGGGGCCGCCGTCGGTCGAAATCGCGCGCACCGTGATGTGCCAGGTCGAAGCGACGCTCTGGACGATCGGCGACATGACTTCGCAGGCGCCGCAGCTCTGGGCGAAGAAGTAGAACAGCCCGTAGCGTTCGGACAGCTGCGCCATGACCGCATTGCGCTCGGCATTGCGCGAGTCCTGCCACTGGCGCTTGCCGAGCGTCGAGACTGGCCGTTGGAGCGTGTAGTCGAGATCAGGATCCTGCCAGATCGCCCGCTGCCAGACATCGCTGAACAGCGATGCCCGGTCGAGCTGGGCGCGCTGGAAGCGGATATAGGCCGTCACATTGGCCGGCGTCGGCTCGAGGATCGCCTTGGCTTTCAGTTCGCGCAGATTTGCCGTGATGGCATCGAGCTGGCTCGTCGCACTCGGAGCAGGCTCGGATGTCTCCTCCTGCCCTTCGGGCGGCTTGGGCCTGGTGCAATAGAACCAGTACCCAAGGCGTCGCTCCTCGCAGTAGAAGCTGTCCTGGCTGTCGCTGGTCGTGACCAGCGGCGGTTCCTGGCCGTGTGCCGGAGCACTGAGCGCGAGCGCAACGGCGGTGAGCGAGAGGCAGGCGGCAAGCAGCCGCCGGGCGGACTTATTGGCTGGCGCGGGCATAATAGTCCTCGATTTTCTGCTGGATTTCGGTGGCGGCCTGGAGCTCGTCGGGCAGGCGTGCGGCGTCGGTGAATTCGGCGTAGACCTCGCTGAAATCCATCTTCGAGAGATCGAGCCGCGAGAACTCGTCGATGGTGAAGCCAAGGCACTGCTCGGTCTTGGGCTTGCCCCAGGGCTTGTTCAGCTGCTGGCGGCCCTGTTCCTGCAGGATCCGCGAAAGCTTGGATTCAAAGCAGCAATAGACCTTCTTCTTGGTCAGGCAGACGCCCAGGAAACTGTCAGAGCAATAGGTCCCGACATAGGCGCACAGGCCCTGCGCATCGCGCTGGTGAAGCAGCATTTCCTCGCGGCTGCAGCCGAGAGCGACAAGCAGCTGGATACCCGGAATGAGCGGGAAACCCTTGCCCTTGCAGCAATTGAGCACGCCGAAGACCTTGGACGAGCAGGTGTTGCGCGTACCCTTGAACAGGGTGAGCGTGTCGGGATCGAACTCGCGCCGTGCCTGGTCCATCGCGTTGAGCGCGACAACCGCGTCCTTGAACTCGTCATTGGCCTCGCGCTCGATCGTCTCGCACGAGCCATCGATGCAATAGACGTCGCCGTCGCAGATGAACTGGCTGGTATCAGCAGGCTGGTCCGGGACAGGGCAGTCGTAGACCCGCTCCCAGGTTCGGCAGGGCTCACCCGAAAGGCAGTCTTCGCGCACCAGCGAGCAGCCGGGCGTGCTTTCCAGCGTCTGGCAGTCCTGAGCTTGCGTAAATTGGGCGCAGGTATAGCTGCGCGACCATGCCCAGCAGGGCTGGGTGACCGCGATGCCATCGACGATCCTGGTGACAGGATCGCTGTCGGTGCAGGTCTCGGTGTCCTGCTGACATGAATTGTCCGCAGCAAGACCCGCGCATTGGCTTTCATCTCGGCTCGTCGTGACGACGTTCTCGCCGGTTACGGTGTAGGGCGTCGCGCCATCGACCGGTGCAGTGCAGCTTACGAGATCGACGCGCAGGTCGCCCGAGTTACAGCCCCAGTAGATACCGAGATAGGGATCGCACAGATTGATCGGATAAGACTGCGTGACCGTGCACTGCGGCGCCGGGTAGCGATTGCAATTGTAGATCGATGCCGGATCGACGCCGCTCCCGCCGACGCAGTAGTAGCCATAGACCTGCCGCTGCACGATCGTGGCATTCAGCGTCACCGGGCAGGATTTGGTCTCCTGGGTCGCGGTGTAGCCGACGTTGCAGGTCGCCATGTAGCGCGCTGCGGTGCCGGTCCCCGGAGGCAGGGGGACGCAGCGGCCCTGGCTCCCGCTGATGCTCATGCCGCTGGTGTAGGAGAGCGGATCGTCGTTGATGACATTGCTGCGCGCGACAACCGCGTCGAGGTCCTGGGGCGCGAACTGCGCACGGCGATCCATGGAATCGCGCATGGTCCGGTAGCCGGTGTTCGCCGATGCCTGGCTCGCGGCTTCACGCGCCATCCGGTCGGGATCTTCGAAATAATCCGACTGGTTCGGCACACCCCCGAAATTGGGAATGCGGTTTGCATCCGGGTCGGTTGTCGCCGCGCTCTGCGCTGCGGCCGCCTGGTCGCGACCGAACGCCTTGCCGTCCGCCTTGGCGGCATCGATTGTGGTTTGGGCCGAGACGCTTGTCGGCAGACATGCACAGGCGAGGCAGAAAAGGGGGAGGAGAAGCCGCTTCATGGGTCACTCCGTTGCAGGCGGGCAAGATGCTGGGATGCGAGAAGGGCGCCGGGACCGCCGCCTTGCGCGAAGGTTTCGAGCGCATAAGACACGCTCACATTGCCGCTCATCCGGTCGTGGGGCGGAACCTGGGTCCGGCAATCGAAGCCATCGCAGAGATCGAAATCGCTGCTGGTCACCACATAGGTGGGGACCGTCTCGATTCCGAAGGCGCGAAACAGGCGCGGATCGATGCCGACCGCGTCAAGCTTGCCGCCGTCCCCTGCGACTTTCGCGAGCGCTGCGGTCAGGGTCTTGGCGCTGCCCCCTGGCAGCCCGCGGAGCACGACCACACCGCCTGCACGGGCGACGTCGTCCGCCATGGCGCGCAAGGCCGCCGGCGGCATCGAGAGCGAAGCGAAGGCGATAAAGCGGGGTGCTTCACCCAAGCCCTCGCTGGCCATGGTGCCCGCGTCGGCCACCATCTTGTCGAAGTCGAAGACGTCCTCACTTTCTGGCCGCGCGGTTCTTGCCGCCTGCTCGGTGTAGCGCTTGCCGTGCGCCTGGGCTTCGGCGGCGCTGGCATTGGCTTGGCTAAGGACCGCTTCGGCGCGCGCGCGGGCACTGGCGGCAAGCGCATCGGCTTCGCTCGCCTCGACCTTGGCGCGGGCGCGTATCGCTTCGAGATCGAGCTCGGGCTCGCTCGTCTGCGCTGCGGCTCCCGCCATGGCGGCGGCGCCAGTGATCGACGCGATTACAAGGAGATGAGGGAGTATTTTCATAACGCGCAGCAGTTCCGTTTGCGCCAGACCAGATAGCCCATGTCCTCGCCGATGGCGGGATAGACCTGGCCTGCCGACATGAAGGTTGTGGATGCGCCAATGGGCGCGCAGGCGTAGCGGCCCTTGGTCTGCGGATTGGGATTGGTGGCCTGGAAGCGGTATTGCTGCTTCCTCATCACCGGCATCAGATACTTGCCGCAGAGCCCCTTGCTGCCCATCGTGCCCCAGGCGACGAGTTCGCGGTGGAGCTTATAGGAGAAGCGGGCGAGGGCGAGCCGCGATGCCTGGACGTGCCCAATCGTCGCCGAGACATTGCCATTCAAGGGATACATGCTGCCCTGGCATCCCGCACACCAGAAGAGCTCGTCGGTCGGGAGCTTGGCCGTCGCAGCAACGCAGTCAGCCGCACAGGCCGCAAGCGCGAGCGGATTGGCGAAGAGAACCGCTTCGGGATTGATGATCGCGGTGAGCTCGCTGTCCTGCCAGAGCGGATCGATCTCGGTGATGTAGAGAATGTCGACCGAGCCCTGTTCGAGGCACAGGAAATCGGCAACGATCTCCATCCAGTAGATCAGCGGATAGGCATACCAGTGGACATGCCACTGCGAGTTATACTGCGTTGCGCCGCCCACGGCCGAAGGGCCCGCCATCGACTTGAACCCGATGTCGAAGCCGGGATCGAGCTTCATTCCGCCGAGATTGACGAAGCACCAAGGCTTCATGCTGACGTCGGCAAGCCGTACCGGCTCCCAGAAGCCCATGGCGATGCCCGGCCGCAAACCGCAGAGGCAAACGGGAAGCGTCGGGTTGCTCGTATCGGGACGGCTCGATGGCCAGATCTTCAGACCGCCAACCGAGATCGGAAACAGGCACGACCAGCAGATGTCGGTGATCGGATTGACGAACTTGCCTGTGCAGCGGCCCGGACCGGCAGATGCCTGCGCTGGCGAAGCCACGGCAAGGCTGAGACTGCAGGCAAGGATCGCGCAGCATATCCATGAGAGAAGACGATTTTTTCTGCTCATGACGACGCGCGCTCCTTGGATCGAACCGGCTGCTCGGTGATGATGAGCACGCGGCCCTGCTGCTCGACGGTTGCGGGCACGGCGCGGATGCCGAAATGCTTCACGAGGCTGCCGCCCTGGTCGAAATAGAAGCGGCGCTGGCGGGCCTTCATCAGTTCGAGCGGCGCGCCGCGCACGAGGATGAGTTTGGCCTTGGTGCTGGCATAGCGCCAGGTTGCCCAGGCAAGCTGCTCGGGATCATCGCCGTCGAGGAACACCAGCGGCACACGCAGCGGTACGGTGTCGAGCGGATTGACTCGTGTTCCGGCCGCCACGATCACTCGGCCCTTGTCGTCGGCAATGTCGCGCTCGACGCTGATCGTCGGATCAAATCGCCAGCTACGCGCCGCCGCCGCGGCATTGATCCCGGCGACCGGCTCAGGGCGGTTGACGCGCGCGATCGTGCGCCGCTTCAGCTCTTCGTTGAGCTTGGCCGTCTCGCCGGACTTCTCGAGATGGGTGAGGCGCGCATGAATTTGCTCGAGCAGGTCAGGCTCGATCACGGACCAGACCGTGCCTTGCTGGCCGTAGTCGCGGGCGCTCGCCGGCGCGGCCATCAGAAGACCGGCTACGAGGAATGGGGCGGCGCGCAGCGGTGTCACAGGATCGGCCTCCCGACCCCGAGAATGCGCCTGGCGCAGATCCACCCGATCGCCGCATAGCGGCTGTCGAAGCCGTCCTTGTGTGCGGTGGTGACAAAATAGCAGCCTTGAGGCACCACGCCAGTCGGACCGAGCGCCAGCGGCTCGCCGAAACGGCTTGCTTGCTTGGCTACCGCAACCTTGCGGCCATTGACGAAGAAGCTGCGATCCTTTTCGGTCACGATATCGCCTGGCATGCCGCTCACCTTCTTGCCGAACGGCTTGGGCTTCTTGCCGAAGTGCCTTTCGAGCAGCGGCGAGGCGGGAGGATCGAACAGGATGATCTCGCCGCGCTTGGGCAGCGCGCCGCGATCGAGCCAGATCGCCCAGTAAGGCAGGCTCGGACTGGCGTTGATCATCAGCGCGTGGTCCTTCGAGAAGGCGGCGAGCGACGTGAGCGCGAGCGCGGCAGCGCCAAGCCCTGCCCACAGCGCGAGGCGCCGTCCAGTTGGCGAGTGGAGGACAAGATCAGCGGCGCGCATCGGGAATGGCCCCAACGCGGCGCGCGACATCGGCGCGCACGGCTTCGGTGAGATCAGGCGTGCTGCCTGCCACCACCGCTTCGGCGACAAGCACTGTGCGACCCTCGCGGCCCAGATGTTCGACCGAGGCTTCGACAGCCTGGAGGTAGGCCTGGACGCGCATCTTGGTTTCTTCGGGCGGTCGGCCTGCGCGCGCTTCGGCTTCGATGAAGTCGCCCATGATGCGGCTCAGCTGCACGGTCACCACTTCGCGCTTGTCGAGCGCGAGCAGCTTGTCGGTGGCCCAGACGCCCCAGAGCGCCGAGCCGACCATGCTCAAACCGAGCGCGACGGCGGTCCAGTTCACCGCACCCATGCGGCCGCGCAGGGAATGTGTTGCCAATATGTTCTTCACAGCTTTTCTCCCGAAAGCTCGCGCTCGAGATCGTTGATGAAGCGCGGCAGGCGCCAGACCACGACGAGCGTTGCGACACCGATGAGGACGAACTTGAACTCGTCAAGGAAGCCGATCTGGCGGCCTTGCTCGGCGCCGAGAAAACGGTCCGAAATATTGGCGAGATGGGCGAAGAAGACCCCGGCATCTCCGCCGGAAATCAGAAGGAAGAAGAGCAGCGGCAGCCCGAGCGCAATGAGGTAGCTCGAGGCGAGGAAGGTGCTGCCGCGAAGCACGATGTAGCAAAGGTCGGCGGCATGGGAGCGCCAGCCCTTGACCGGCAGATCGAGGCTGTCGCTGTCGGCACGGGCATCCTGGGCCCGGTCGATCGGCGTGACGAGATGGAGTGGCATCGGTTTTGGATGTCCTTGGATGGAGGGAGAAGTCAGGTGCGATTGGCAAAGGCGATCCGTTCGATCGCGTCGGCAAGCTGGTGGCCGCGCGCAACTTCGGCATCGATCGCGGCAAAGGTCTGGGGCGAGCTTGAAAACAGCGTTGCCGAATAGTCGTCGAGGACGAGCCGGCCGATGGCTTCGGTCTCCGGGCCCTTGATGAAGACTTCCGAATAGTCGCTGCCCGAACGCTTCAGGCTGCGGATCAGCGTCTCGGTGCGGTCGTCCATGTCGAGGCGCTTCGACGCCTTGAAATCGGCGATCGTCTCGGGCTTTTGCTGGAGGATCAGCATCCAGTCGCTGTTTTCCAGCGCAGCGGTCGCCCCATCGGACTTGTAATAGTCGTTGAGTGACTGCGTCGCGGTCGCCAGCGCCCCGCCATATTTACGGCAAGTGCGGGCATAGGTTTCGACGAACTCGCCCATCGAGCCGCCCTTGAGCATCGACCACGCCTCGTCGATCAAGAGCAGCTTCCTCATCGAGCGCGGGCTGCGGGTCATGGCCTGGCTGGTCATGAACATGATCGCCGAGAGAACGACGCTGCGCAGTTCCTCGCGGGTGGCAAGGTCCGACATCTCGAAGACGGTGAAATCGGTGTCGAGATCGAGGCTCGCCTGGCCTTCGAAGAAGGCGCCATAGGTGCCGCCGGCCATGTATGGCGCAAGCGCGGTGGCGAGATCGCTCGCGGCTTCATTGCCGAGACCGGCCAGTGCTTCGCCGACGCCGGTGATCGAGGCATCGACGCCCCGTTCGCTCCAGACCGTGTTGACCGCCCGATCGATCAGGCCGCGCTCGGTGTCGTTAAGCTTTGCGCTGTGTCGCGCCATCTGGCCGACGATCGCCTTGACCATGCCGAAGCAGTCGAGCCGGTAATCCTCGTCTTCGGCCGCGCGCTCGCCATCGATCATCGAGAACGGATTGAGGCAGAAGCCCGCCTTCATCGTGAACTCGACGAACCGGCCGCCTTGCAGCTTCACCGAATGCTCGAAGCTGCGTCCGTCGTCGATGACCACGACCTGCGCGCCAGCCCCGCGAAGCGCCGCGCACATTTCCTGCAGCAGCACAGACTTGCCCGAGCCGGACTTGCCGCAGATCGCGACATTGTGGTTGCCAGCATCGTTCTCGAACGGCGACCAGAAGAAGGGCTGGCCGCGTCGGCCCACGAACAGCAGGTGCGGATGGACGCTGCCGAGATACTCGCCCTGCATGGGAGCGATATTGGCCGCTGTCGTCGAGAGCACGGTCTTGAAGCGCTTGAGGCGCTCCATGTCCGCACCAAGCCCATCGGCCAGCGTCATCGGCATGGCCGCGAGCAGCCCCTGGATCTGCAGGTATCGCTCATCGGCAAGATCCCAGCCCGCCGCCTTGTAGATCGACTTGATCGCGCGTTCGTCGCGGTCCCCGCGGCCGAGCGGGGAGTAGGTCGTCAGACCATAGAAGACCCGCACCAAACGGCGGCCTTCCTGCAGCTCGGATTGCACATGCTGCCACTCTGCCGCCTGCTCACCGATGCGGGGCAGAAAACGCGCGCTGCGCGTTCCAGCAAGGCTCGTCGTACGCATGAATTTGAAGCCGGCCTTGGCCGAAGCGGCTTCCTGGTCGGGATAGACGAGGCACAGCATCGTCGCCGCCGGGCAGGGGAAGCGCAGCTTGTCGGTGAACATGTCGCCAATGAGCCGCGCGCATTCCCACGGCGCCCAGCGCTGGGGCATGTTGCGCGAGGAAAAATGCCGAACGTCGAACGCGTCGGGATAGACCGTGCCGATCTCGGGAACGCCGTCCTCGATCTTGCCCGTCGCACGAAACCGCTCGGTCACGAGCCGCATCCGGTCTTCGTGGATGACGAGCTCGATATCGTGCCGGATCGCCTGGGCCGCGATCGCGTCGTTAGGATTGTAGGGTACTACATCGTCTTGCGGCGCGGTGGTCGGCGAGGTCAGGTCGTCGATGATCGCGATCAGTTGCTGCGGCTCGACTTCGGCGACGCCCAGGTTGAGCGATTTCAGCATGGCAATAAGGCCGTCGCGGGTCTGCTTGAGATCCTCGTTGCTGACCGCCTTGGACGCAGGCACGCCGACCGAAACGATGACTTGATGGTGCCGGGCGTGGAACGGTGCGTCCTGCGAGCCCGATTCCCAGACAAGGCCATAGAGCCGACGCGCGCGGTGACGGGCAATCGCCTCGTAGACGCCGCCCTGGACGTAGCGCGGCGCAAACCAGGGTGCGACGATCCGGCTGATGCGCGGAGAGGCGAGATGCAGGACCTGGAGGCAGGCGCCTGCCGGAAGCCCCTCGGAGAAGAACGATCCGAGGATCTCGCCGGTTCGTTCGTCGGCCCCGATCAGAGGGGTTACCGAAAGCACAAAGCCTTTCGAGCGCGCGTTGAAATAGAGCCGGCTCGCCGGATCATAGACCCGGTACGGGAGCCAGTCCGACAGCAGGTCGAGCATCAGGGCAGGCCGGTCATGCTCGGCGTGCTCGGCATCGCCCAGAAGCCCGGTAAGGAGCCTGTCGACTATCGTCTTGAGTTTCTCGGCCATCACTTAGGCTCCTTCTGTGCCTTGGCGGCGTTCTTGGCGGCCTCGATCGCCTCGATGGTCGGGTAGATCAGCGGGGCCTTGTCGGCAGAGGGCCGAGGGGTTCGATCATGCGGGGGCTGCGCCATGTCGAACCCCTCGACCGCCGGTGCGTTCGCACCGGCAACCGCCTCGCGCGCCGTGGAGGGGAGGACCAGCGGCGAGGCAGAGGGGATGTCCTCGATCGAGGACGAAGGCTGAAAGGGCTGTCCGAGATCGAACGTTTCGGCTTCGGGCTGTTCGGCCGCGGGAATGGTGGCGGTTTCCTTCAGGAGATCGCTCTTGGCCTGTGCGGCCTTCAGCTGGCGCCTGAGCTGCCGCATCAGCGGCGGGGCGGTATCCTCGCCTGCCTTGCGGCGCAGTTCTGCGGCCCAGCGCGGATTTTCGACTACCGCCCAGGCGACCGCATCGTCGTGCAGAGTCCCGGTCTCATCGATATGGGCCGGAAAGACGATCCTGAGCGTACGCTCGGAGGTGCGGCCCTGATCGCCGGAAGCGACGGAAACAGGCGGACGCAGGCCGTCCTGGACCGGTCCGCTCGCGGACAGATCCTTGGTCGCGCGCGCATCGATTACCTGGCTGGGTGCGCAGTCGCCTTTGGGGGCACGGCAGGTGAAATCGCCTTCGATATTGGTGCCGAAGGTGGCGCAGCCGCTGGTCAGCACGGCAAGGCAGGCAGAGGCGAGAATACGGTGGGAAAATCCCATGACGATTATCCTTTCTTGGCCGGAACTGGGGCAACCGCTTTCGCGGGCTTGAGGAATTCGCGGAGCACGGAAGCCGGGCGATACCCTTCAAGGATCGCGCCGTCCGACGGGCGTACGATCACCGGCGTTCCGTTGAAGCCATGGGCCTTGGCAAAGGCCTCGTTGGCATCGAGCCCGCTCGTGTCGCACGGCTTCGGGTTGGCGAGGGCGAGACCCGAATAGGCCATATGCAGGGAGACCTCGGGGCGCGGCGAGCACAGCACCCGTTCGGCATCGCGGCGGCTGTCGGCCCCGAAGATCGAAATGGGCCGCTCCTCGACGCGCGCGCCGATCGCCTTCAGTTCGGCTTCGAGCTTCTTGCAGTAGCCGCAGTGGAAATCTGAGAAGACGACGACCTTGGGGCCGTTCACCGGTCCCCAGGTGATCGCGCCGTTCGCGGGCAGGCCGGCGAGCGATACCTTCTGCGGGGTGGCGCGCGGGGCGGGCTGGCTTTCTTCGTTGGCATTGCTCCGCCGTGCAGCACCAGCAGCCAGCAAGTCTGGGTTGAGTGCGAGGAGACGGGCTGCCGTCAGGTCTTGCCGCGCCTCCATGTCGTAGATGCGCCCGATCACCAGATATTTGGCCGCGCGATCGACGTAGAACAGCGTCGATTTCGAGGCGACTTCGCACAGGCCGCCAAGGCCATCGCAGGTGATGGCGTCGATCGGCGTCTTCGGGAGGCGCAGCTTGAGCGCGGCGCGCACCTTTGCCTTGTCGGGAGCCTGGGCCGGGGAGGCGAGGCTGGCCACGCCCCAACCCGTTGCGGCTGACAGGGCGACGACGGCAGCAAGGGTCGCCACCGGTCGCAGCCAGCGCCGCGGCTTGGTGGGGGTTGGATCATTTGTGGCGGGGGTCATTGGGAGTTCCTCACGTAGACGCCGTCGAGGAAGACGATCTCGACATCGATGCCGGTCGGCATCTCGACGACGGGTTGGTATTGTTCGGCGCGCTCGATCAGATATTTGCTGACCGTATCGGCGGCATCGGCAGCGCCCTGGCCGAGCCCACCGCCGAGGATGTCGCCGGCAGAGAGCTTCGAGCGGGTGCCATCGGCATTGGTCGTGACGCCGGAGAAGACGCTGTTGGCGTTCGCCGAAAAGCCGCGCCCGAACCCGCCGACAATCCCGGCAAGCAGAGCCTGGCTGACAAGGCTGCCCTCGCGGCTGACGACACGGCCACGCACGCCCGATTTTCCAGCAAAGCTGATGAAGCCTTTGACCTCGCTCACCGCGACGCGCCCACCGGGCTGGTCGCAAGTCATCCGCGCCAGCTTCACGTAAACCTTCTCGGACGAGAGATCGCCGCGCGCTGCGCCATTTACGATGCAGCCCTGAAGCCGCGTGGTCAGAACCTTGCCGTTCTGCATGACCGATCGCGCCGGACCGGTAATGCGCAGCACCACGGGAAGTGGATCGGTCTGGCTCGCGACCCCCGCCGACGCATCGACGCCGACGATGACCTTGGCAGGAGCATAGGAATTGGGCGGGAGATAGTCCGGCGAATCCTCGACCACCACCGGCGGCGCTTCCGGGCGTGCTGCCCTGAGGCCGCTGGCTCCTGCCTTGTCAGAAGTGAAGCTCATGAGTTTGACTTCACCGGGACCGGGCAGGCCGGTTTCGCTCGCTCCCAGCGCGGCACCCGCAGGGGCAGACTGAAGCGGTCTACCGCGCGCATCGTAGCCACCCGCCTGTGGGCCATAGGCCGGTGGCGGTACGCTTGTGGCTGCCGGAGCGGCCTGGCTAGCGAGGCGCGACTTGAGATCCGCATTCTCAGCGGAGATCGCATCGATCGCGGCCTGGCCGTCGACCCGCATGGCCTGGTTCTCAGCCTTGAGTGCAGCCAGCTGGGTTTCGATTTCCTCGCGCGGGAGGCTCGCGTCCTTCATGGCCTTCTGCTCGCGGGTCACGGCATCGAGACGGTTGCCGTAGGTCGCGACGAATTCACGCTGCGAAAGGTCGCGATTGATGAGTCCTGCCGTGTCGATGGTCTGCGCGGCGGTGGGATCATCGCTCTTCGCGTTGTCGTCGCCGCCCAGGATGAACCAGCTGCCGCCGACAAGCGCGAGTGCGCCCAAGGAGCCAAGCAGAAGCTTCTGCCGCCGTGCGGTCTTCGCGTTGAGGCTGGTTACTGGCGACGGCGATGCCGGATCGGCCTGTACCGGGGTTGAGATCGAGGGAGCATCAGTCATGGCCCAACCCTCCGTTTGAACCGACGATGAAGGCGACCGTGCTCTCTCCCGATTTGAGAGTGGGCTGGGCGATCGAGATTGCGAGTGTCTGGGAGGACGCGAGATCAGCTTCGGCAAGCGTCAGCGGCTTGCGGCCACGGTTCGCCAGGCGGATGACCTTTCCGGCAAGCGCGCTGCCGCGGTAATCGGCGATGAGCTGGATTTCGAGATCGCCAACCCGTGCCGGAAGGGCGGAGGATTGCCTGACTTCGAAGCCATCGACCGTCTGGTCATTGGCCATAGCCTGGATGAGCCGCACTGCGCTCGTCTCCAGCGGCGTTTCGCTTTCCCAGTCAGATGCCTTGTTGGTCGCGATCGCCGGGTTGGTGATGAAGACCTGCACTGCCGGGACAGGCTCGACCTGGCAGGAAACTTTGTAGACGAAGCCCTTCTTGGTCGTGGCGAAGAAGCTGATCGACCGCGCCGCATAGGTCTCGGGCACCGACACGTAGATGTCGCCGCGCAACGGTTCGTTGGTGACCGCAAAGTCGTTGTAGGGCGTGCCGGTCGAGATCTTCGAGACGCTGGCAAACTGGTCGTCGACGAGCGCGAAGCGCGTCAGCTCGCGGGCCGACACGGCGCATTCGATGCTTGCTCCATCTGCAGCCTGTTTGAACTGATCGGCGGCCTGAGCGCCGCTTCCTGAAAATGCGAGGATGGTACTGGCGCAAAGAGCCAGGCTCCACGCGCGCGTCTTGCGTCGGTAAGCCAT
Source organism: Novosphingobium sp. PP1Y (assembly GCF_000253255.1). Classification (NCBI taxonomy): domain Bacteria; kingdom Pseudomonadati; phylum Pseudomonadota; class Alphaproteobacteria; order Sphingomonadales; family Sphingomonadaceae; genus Novosphingobium; species Novosphingobium sp. PP1Y. The sequence continues at coordinate 1,616,582 of NC_015580.1, forward strand.
CACTGGGCCTCCTTCGTTGGGTCTTTGGGGGGCAACTGGCTGAAGCCGGACAGCGCGAGACGCAGGCCCCGGTAGGTCCAGTTGAAGCGGAAACGGCGCTCGTCGCTCGCGATGACCTGGGCGCCGACAAAGGTCTTGAGCGTGCCCGTCACATCGGAAGTCAGCCCCTTGGGGTCGACGGTCATCGACCGGATGACGAAGGCCTGGGTGACATCCGAACCCCGTTGCTCTTCGACAATCCGGACGAGATCGGCCTTGAGGCGCCCGTAGCTTGCCGGATCGGCGAGCTTCAGGATCTCGTCCATCCAGTAGTCGAGGCCCTCGGGGCTGCGATTGAGGAGAACGAGCGCGGCATCGCGGGTCACGAGTTCGAGATAGTCGGCCTCGACCCCCGCGCTGCTGACAGTGAGCTGCTTGGGGAGCGTTGGAAGGAGGACGACTTCGCGGTCGCGGGTGGCAGCAAGGCTGATCGCTACGACGAGCGCAATGCCAAGTCCGGCGCTGGTCAGCGCAAAGAGGTTGCGCTGACGCAGCAACGATTGCTGACGCTCGTGTGAAATGTCGGCAAACATGGATATCTCCCCTCAACCGGCGAGCAGGCGGCAGTGGGAAGGCGGCGTCGATGTCAGGCCCAGCAATCCGGCCGGCAGATACCAATAGGCGGCATGGGCTACCCAGGAGCTGGCGCGTCCTGCTTTAGCCTTTCGCAGCGCGAACCAGGCGCCGAAGGCAACGATAATGCCGATAAAGATATGCTGGCTGAGGATCCCCCAGGTGAAGGGGATGAGCATCCCGGCGAACTCGTCGATGGTCCAGAAGCCGATGAGCTCCGGATCATCGAGCCGACGCGGGATGATATATGGGTCTGCCATGGCGACGCGCCTTCCCGTCCGATGCGTCAGATGACCGCGGTGACGACCGAGGTGACGATCGGAACACCCGTGCCAACGCCGATGCCGACGCCGACCGGAACAGCGACCTGTCCGAGCGAGAACCGGCCCGAGGCGAGACCGATGAGGCCGCCTGCAAGGCTGAGGACGGTGATGATCTTGCCGCCCGAGCCTTCGAGGAAATCCGTGAATTTCGTGAGGGCAGGGGTGAAGGTCGTGTCGGCGCCAGCGTAGGCAGCGCTGGCGGCCAGTGCTGCGACCGCAAGCGGTACTGCAATGGTCATGGCCCGCCCGAACTTCGAGGGGTTGTGATCAATGGCGCCGGAACGCCGGGAGAGGGTGAAAGACTGCATATGGAGCTCCATCTGGAGGGGTGAACCCAGCGTTCTTTCGTTCGCTGTGTGTTCCACATGCATCTAGGAAATCGATGTAGGAAAGTCGGATTGAGGCTGGGGCTGAAGTGGCGGACGGATATGGACGCATCAATTGGCCGGCGTCGGCGATAATACGCAGAAACAGCGGCTTATCTGGTAATCACCGTCGACGAATCCCGACAGGGGCGGCGGTGATTGTCGGCGACTCGGGTCTAGGGGATGATTCGCCTAGAAACGAGATGTTCCTTATATGTTCTTTTCATTTTCCTACATCGATCGCGCGCGATATGGCTACGACTCAGTTCCTCATCGTTGGAGTTTTTGTCGATGCACCAGCTCGCGCCATTCCGAGGCGAAGCCAACGCCAGCCTCGCGCACATTCTTGCCCATGCAATCGAGTCGTCTGACAAGCCCAAGCACCAGATCGCTCGAGAAGTCGGGATCCACCGCGAGACCCTGCTCCGTGTGATGCGCGGCGATCGGCCGATCGGCCTTGATGAAGCCGCGCGCGTTCTCGATGTCTGTGGCGCCTTTCCCCGCGCGAGCATGATCCTCGCCTTGGCTGGTCAGGAGGATCTCGCCTGCGAATGGATGCGCAGCGAAATGGGAGAGTTTCTTGAGGACTTCTTTACGGCCTTGCCAGGCCAGCTCGAACGCACGCTTGGGCGACGCGTCGAAGATTTGCGACCCCGGTGGGCGAACGGCACTTCGCAGCTCGTCGCCCGCATGCTTGCCAAGCACATTGATGATTTTGCCAACCGCGACATTTCGATGGCGCTGCCGCGCTGATCCAATTCACCTCGGAGAGGACCGAGGAATTGACCCGACAGGAACGATCATGAATGCACAGCCCCAGCCTACCGAGGACGGCGCAAGCGCTGACCAGGCTTCGCCACTAGGCCCCCCGCCAGCCCGGCTCTTGCGGCTGCCCGAAGTCATCGACCGGGTCGGCCTGCGTCGTTCGTCAATCTATCAGCGGATGAGCGAAGGGCGCTTTCCCAAATCCCGCTCGCTCGGGCCCAAGTGCACTGTGTGGGTTGAGGAGGAAATCGACGCGTGGATCAGATCAATTGCGGACAAGCCGCATCGAGACGTTCTGTAAACTATCCCGAAAGAAATCATCGCGCTAAGTTGCGCGCATGGTTTATCGATACCCGGCAGGCAATCCTCTCCATCCTGAAGCCTTGAAAGAGAAGCAGCGTGCGCTTCGCGACGGCTTTTCAACGCCACCAACCCTTCGGGCTCATCGCTCACTATCGTGGCTTCGTCGGGCCGAAGCAGAACAGGAAGAACAGGACGTTCGCTTCATCCTGCTCTGGATCGGGTTCAACGCTGCCTATGCCGGTGACGTAGAGGCCTCGGCCAGCAGCTCAGCGCCAGAAGGCGAGCGTGGGCTGTTCCAATCGTTTTTCTCGACGCTCGTAAAGTTCGATGGGCGCCACCGTGTCTACGACGCGGTTCGGGAGCGGTTCACTCAGGATATCCGCCTCCTTCTCGACAATCTCTATGTCTACCATCCTTTCTGGCAGCATCAGAGGGGTGTATCAGGTTACGAGGACTGGGAGCAGGAACTCGAGCGGGGTCGCTTAGCTTTCAATCACGCCTTGCGCGAACATGACCTGACCCTGACCTAACCCCCTGATTTTCCTCCACGCTGGATTAGAGTCCGCACCTGAGAGAAGGAAGGACGAGATGAAGCGAACGAGGTTTTGTGCTTTCACGCCTACGGTTCCGAAGGAGCAGATCATTGGCGTGCTGAAGGAAGCGTGGCGGGAGCGAAGACCGCCGAGCTCGCCCGCCGGCACGGTGTGTCGGAAGGGACGATCTACAGCTGGAAGGCGAAGTACGGCGGGCTGAAGGTGTCCGAGGCGAAGCGGCTGCGTTCGCTCGAGGACGAGAACGGCCGGCTCAAGGGGTGCTGGCTGATGCGATGCTGGACAACGCTGCGCTGACCCGAACGGCGGCGCAGCCAACGATCTCCTGGCAAAGAAGTTTTGACGCCCGCCGCTCGCTCATCTCCAGGATTGTCAGGTGATGAGCGAGCGGCGGGCGTGCCGTATCATCGATGCCGCTCGCAAAAGCGTGCGTTATCGTTCCACTCGGGACGATAATGCCGATCTGCGCGAAGCTGCGCGATCTGGCCAACCAGCGTCGCCGGTTCGAATATCGCCGTCTGCACATCCTGCTGCGCCGGGAGGGCGTTATGATCAACCGCAAGAAGACCCAGCGCCTCTATCGTGAGGAGGGACTGGCGGTCAGGCGACGCCGGAGCCGCAAGCGTGCTGTTGGAACACGGGCACCTGCTCCGGTGCTGGCCCTGCCGAACCAGCGCTGGAGCCTTGAGTTGGACGCTGCCCGCCCCTCTCCGCTTCGCTCCGATCCGTGCACGATCGGATGGCGCCAGGAAGGCGGTTCCGAACTCAACTTGGTCGATGACGTGACCCGGGAGTGCCTTGCGGCGGTGTCGGACATATCGATCTCAGGCGGCCGTGTCGTGCGCCAGTTGACGGAGCTGATCGCACAGTGCGGCAAGCCGGGGGTGATCGTCAGCTACGTCCTAGGTCGGGAAGCAGCTGTGGGACAAGGCCAGCAGGTCTCGTTGCGCCGATCATGACCGGCGCAAATGTCTTTTTGATCCAGATGGCTTCCATCGTCAAGGAATGCGCTCTCGGCCATAGCAAACACAGGATCCAGCGGCCGCATCGGTCGTGGTCCTAACCGTCCTTAAAATGAGATGCGGATGCCAGATGGAAGGCCCGAACATTATCTACAGGGTCGCAGTTGCGCCCTCACGGCACAGCAGAGAGGGGTCCTTCCATCTGGTGTCCGCCCGTTCGAGGAACGGGCGGTACTCGGTTCCCGTCTTGATGACGGCGTGCGCGACGCGCGCCATCTTGGCGGTGAGTGCAGTCATTGCCTTGCGGCGGCGATCGGGGTCGTTGGCGTGTCCTTCCATGTATCGGCCCAGCTTATCGCGAAAGCTGTTGTCGCGTTGGCGAGCGGCGACTTGTGCGGCCATCCAGAAAGTGCGGCGCAACCGAGCATTACCATACTTGGAAAGCTTGGTCCGACCGCGGAATGTGCCGGACTGGCAGGTGGCCAGATCGAGCCCGCAGAACTTGAGGAACTGGCGATGGTGGGCAAACCGTCGAAGGTCCCCGGCCTCGGCGAGGATGGTCAGCGCGTTGATCGGGCCGATGCCAGGGATCATACGAAGCAGCTGGTAGTCACGGTTCTCGCTGAGCATGGCATGGGCGGCTCGCTCGATCTCGTCACGTTGGCGGATCAGACTGCGCGCTTGCGCGATGACCATGCGAAACATGGCAATCGCCACAGAATCCTCATCGACCGGCAGTGCGACGGATGCGCAGGCGGTCTCGTAAATATCGTTGATTAATCGAGCCTTGGAGACCTTGCGACCGACCAGTGACCACGCCTCGCGCGTGAATGCTTCCTGGCCAAGCGCTGTCATGCTCCCGGGCGTCGGAAACCGCTCGAGCAAGGCAAGAAACCAATCAGACCTGCTGTTGCCGGCGAAGCGCTCGATCTCTGGGAAGTAGAGCGGCAGGTAATGGGTCAGGATCCGGTGCCAGGTCTGGGTCTTGGCTTTGGAGATGGCCTCGTGTGTCTTCGACATCTCCTGCAGATCGTTAATCCCGGCGGCAAGCGGATCGACGTAGCGCTGGGTGGCGCCAATCCGCAGCATATGCAGGATCACCTGCGCGTCCTTGGAGTCGTTCTTGTCCCAGCCATTATGTAGAGCCTCTCGGGTCCGGGCCAAGGCTACGGACGAGATCAGGCGCAGCTCGAAACCTGCTGTGAGCAAGCGGTGCGCCAAGGTGCGGTGATAGTTACCGGTCGCCTCGAAGCCGACGACAATCGGTCTGCCAATATCAGCCAGAACGGACGCAAGGCGGTCGTAATCGGTCTTCGTCGCCATCACTGTCATACGCCGTCGCCGCCCGCCCTCCGGGCGTTCGATGAGGACCTCCTGGCGGTGCTTGGACATATCGATGGCTACCAGCACGGCATCGGCGGGTGTAGAACTGAGCTTGGTCATGGTCGGTCTGCCTCCAAAGTGTTGAGTCGACAACTTCACTTTAGAGACCTGATGACCGGTCATGACCGCCTTGATGAAGCCTGCGGGCGCTACGCGCCCTTGTCTCCATCAAGGCGAGCGCTGCCTTCGAGAGGCAGCTTCCCAATGTGCTATGGCATTGAGCTCACGAGCAATGCGGTTCTGGCATGGTGCGGGGAGATAGGCGTGGAGCGGCATTGCATCGCGCCGGGCAGGCCAATGCAGAACGGTTCCGTCGAGAGGTAGGCCTTCGACCAGCTTCGCTTCCAACCGCCGCATGCGTGACGAGCTGCTCGACGAGACGCTGTTCATGAGCCTGGCTCATGCCCAAGTCGAGATCGCCGCACGGGTCGAAGACTGCAACCGGGAGAGACCGCACTCATCCCTTGGCTACGCAACACCGGCGGCGCTCGCCGGCGAAGTGGATAGGCAATGGCCTGCTCCGCTACGCCCTACGGGCCCCGCTGTGCAGCCCATTGCTTCAAACGTGCTCATGCGCGAAACAACCGCCCGGCTCTAATCCCAGCTGGGGAAAGCTGGGGGTCAGGTCATCACGTCACAGGCAAAACGGTTATCATTAGCTGAATAATCACCAGCCAGTTCGAGGCGAGCGGTAGCATTGGTGTCAAAGGCAGTTGCAAGATTCTGGCTGGCTCCCTAGCATGGCTATTGAGCTCAAGGCTTGTCTTCTGCCGAATGCGAAGGTTCGGATAGCATCTTAATTTACCAGTTTTGCTGAGAATTGAATTGGCTCGTGAAGCACAGGTGGGAAAATTGGGTATACCAAAATCCAAGGGTGATGAGATATCAAGTGTCGATATTTCCGAGAGTGGCAATCAGCGGAAGTCAATTCAGTCCGTAGAAATTGGAGCGAGGGTCCTTCTTGCCCTGTTGAAGGCGGACCCGGGTGGTGCGTTTCTTCGGGATGTTGCGTCCAACTCCGGGCTTTCGCGCAGTCAGGCGCATCGATATTTACTCGCCTTCGTCAATACCGGAATGGTCGAACAAAATTCGTCCAGCGGGCGGTATTCGCTTGGCACGCTCGCCGTACGTTTGGGTCTGGCGGCTATGGCCAGGCTCGACCCCGTGCGCATCGCTACCGGATATCTCGAGGACCTGCTGAATGAGTTCAAAACGACCGGGCTGCTCAGTGTCTGGGGCGACTATGGGCCAACGGTAATTCGCTGGATCGACGGCGGCGTCCCACTGTTCACGTCAATGCATGTTGGTTCCACCTTGCCTTTGCAAGCCTCCTCCACCGGCACTCTTTTCCTGACCTATTGTCCGCCTGCGCAAACGCGCGATCGCGTTGAGCGGGAGAGGGCCGAGGGGATTGTTGTCGACGATGGGGAATTGTCAGAGCAAATCGAGTCCGTTCGCAAACTCGGATATGCGAGAACCTATGGGTCCGTGGTGCCGGGTCTTGCCGCAGTATCGGTGCCGATTTTCGATTCGCAAAATCGGCTGGTCGCGACAATGACCGTTCTTGCCCGTTCACAGGACAAGGCTTATTTCAGCAAGGCAAAGATCGGACGAATTTTGGGGCAGGCGCGGCAAGCAAGCGAAGCGATCGGTTGGCCAGGCCCAGCTTGACCCTTTGTATCGATATGCGTAATGCGTTGCACAATAAGGGCGGCGCCTTCCTTAACTCCTGACAGTGTGTTGCGGGTTCGATCCGGCCCTCTGGCAGCTTCAGGAGAGCGCGGTTCAGTGAACCTTCAAAGTGCCGCGACGGAATCCGGCATAGGCCGACGGGAATTCATCGCCATGATGGCGATGATACAGGCGCTCCAGTCGCTGGCCTTCACCTCGCTGCTGCCGGCGCTCGGACATATCGCTGCCGATTTTGAGGTTGCCCAGTCGAACCAGCGCCAACTGATCATCAGCGTTTTCCTGGTCAGTTCGGGATTGAGTTCGCTGGTTCCCGGTACAATCTCCGATCGCTATGGGCGCAAGCCAGTCCTGCTCGGCTACATGGCGTTGTTCGTGGCCGTCAATGCGGTGTCAGCTCTGGTGCGCGACTTCCACGTGCTTCTGGCGCTGCGCGCGATACTGGGGTTCGCGTCGTCCGGGCTGACGGTGCTGCCGTTGGCGATCATCCGCGATCGCTATGAAGGTGCCGGCATGGCCAAGCTGCAGGCGGTGGTGGCGATGCTGTTCATGGCGGTGCCGACCTTCGCGCCCAGCCTTGGCTATGCGATCCTCGAGCTCGCGGGATGGCGCGCGATCTTCCTGGTGATCGGCGCTTTGGCGCTGGCAGTGACGGTCTGGTTCCTGCTCAGAATGGAGGAAACCAATCCGAAGCAGAACCGGCAGTCGCAGCGCTCGGGCAACTTGCTGGGCAATGTTGCAACGGTGCTCGGGAACCGGGCGTCGATCGGCTATGTCATTGGCATGTCCCTGATTTTCGGCGGGCACTTCGGGTTCATCAACAGTTCGCAGCAACTGATTGGCGAACATTTCGGCGCAGGCTCGGCCTATCCACTGATCTTCGGCTCGATGGCAGCGACCATGGCGCTGGCCAGCCTGGTCAATTCGGCGATCGTCGAGCGCTTCGGCACCCGGCGGATCGGCCATGCCGCAATTTTCTGCCACCTTGCGGCATCGGTGGGACAATTGCTCCTGGCCTCTGCTCCCGGCGAAACCCTGGTCCAGTTTGTCGTCCTCATGTCTCTCAACATGTGCCTGCTGATTACCGTCTTCGTCAATTTCACTGCAATTGCCTTGCAGCCGTTCGGGCATATTGCCGGCGCGGCCGCATCGG